>CAMWIW010000003.1 GCA_947174415.1 uncultured Clostridia bacterium | reverse complement strand
CAGTTTGGTAGCGCGTCTGGTTAGGGACCAGAAGGTCGTGGGTTCAAGTCCCGTCGCCTCAACCACTATAAGCCTAAATTGAACCACTAAGGTGTTTCGGTTTAGGCTTTTAATTTTGCGGCGAGAGCGCAGCGAGCCGAATTGCATCAAGGCCAGCACACGCCTTGTGCACATTTCACGCCAAAACCAAAATAAATGCTATTTTGATTTAGACATTCTTATAAAACTATGATATTCTAATTATGATGGATTATTTTAATTATATAAATAACGAGTATATTAATAATATTAAAAGACTGTTGACATTATCAGGCTTATATGATTTATTAAATTTAGATAACATTTTGATAGATTTTAAGTCATTTTTTAATGTTAAATTTGAAGATGATGAAGAATATATGAATTACTTGTATGCGCACAAATGGCACCCATATACAGGTTATCACTTAGACTATAAATTAAAAAAATATATTATGCAAATTAAGCGTACTATTAGTGATTATCAGTTAGCCAATTTGACAATAGATAAGACTATTTTCCACTACTATGATAAAAATACTGTAAAGAGTTTAAAAATCAAGTGGAGAAAAAGCGTTAATGATTATAGAAAAAGAGTTTTATTGCAATCTCTATCTGCGTTTAACCGTTATGAATACGCTTTAACTATTTGTGCTCTTGTGCCAATGTGGACTGTGTTTATAAATAATATTTGTAATGCCGATGTGCACAACGTTAGTGATATAAAAGCAAAGTATAATAAAATAATGTCAGATAAAAATTATAGTGCTATATATAACGAATATTTTGATAATTTTATTTTTTACAAATGTAAAAACACAAGTGAAGTAGTTGCTGACGTGCCAGGCAGACACGCAATAGCGCACGGCTATTTTACCGATTATCCGTCCAAAAAATCCGCATTGAATGCAATAATTTTTACAGACCTATTGATAAATTTAGAAAATGCTAAATCCTAATTTTAGATAAGAAGCAGCAGGCAAATTTGCTTGCTGTTTCTTTTATGTGCTTGATTTTCTTCTATTATGTTCTCTACACAACATTTGGCAGTTGTCTATGTTTGTTTTTCCTCCCTCACACCAAGGGGTAATGTGGTCGGCTTCCATTTCTGAAAGTTCATAATGCATTTTTTCTCTACGCTCTCTAACGCAATGAGGACAAATTCCGCCTTGCCGCTCATAGACTTTGCGCTTTTCATTATCAGTAAAAGTACGTATGTTAAGGTGCTTTTCGTTACCGCTTAATAGATATTCATAAATGCCTGAACGCTTTGTGATATCGTCGTCCTGCATAAGCTCTGTAATTTTCTGTTCTAATGCCTGCGGGTCATAAGTTTTAGTTCCGTATTTATTGAACATTAAGCCCCATTCAAGCCCTTTCATTTCTTTGCGGTATTTTGGGAAAATATTTGTTATCCAATTTATAACCTGTTGAAAATACTGCCATAAAGGGGTTGCGTGCGTATCGTGTTGGTGTTCACCCATATAATCACGAATAGATTTGTTTTTCTTTGACGAAATCCATTTTAACGCTGTTTCTAAGTAGTCCTGACGGTTCACCTCACCGTTAACATATTTGTTAGCCGTAAGATAGGCTACACAACCGCTTTTACTGAAATATCGTTTTGCGCTTGTTAGCCATTCGCCTGTATAAACAGCGTTCCTTAACTCTTGTGGTTTGAGTTGAACCCCTGCAATATTTATAATTTCAAACCAATCTAATTTTTCTTTATCTGTGCCTTTGCAAATATAAATCATTAACTTATAATCAAGTATTTGATTTTTTTCAGTATCGGTTAAGTTATGAAAAGCACGGCTGTTTATAGAAAAATCACCGTTTACATATTGGCAAATACTCAATGTACGCTGTTGACCGTCTAAAAGCTCGTAATTTCCGTCTTCTGTCTCTGACCAATACATTACGTTAAGAGGAAAACCTTTTGTAACCGTATCAATGACAGCATCACGTTGTTTATCTTTATATACGAACTCACGCTGAAATGCGGGGCGAATATTAAGTTTACCGCCGTAGCCGACAACACCGTTTTCTGCGCTGTCTGTGTATCCATTGACAATTTCTCTAACTGTTATCTCTTTCAATTCAATCTGCATTTGTTTTGTTCCTAATGATAAATATTCTGGCGTAAGTATTTTTACCGTTTATTAAAGGACGAGCATCTTTATTTCCTTTAAATTCAATACCGACAATTTCGGGTCTATATCCAGCGGAGGCAGATAAGCCTAAAATGTGAAACTGCTTAGGGTTATATTTGTCAAGAAAAGTTATAGGCACACCCATAATCCCTTCATAATCACACGGTATATCATAAACTTTATTGACATTTATTGCATCATAATTGTCATACGTTGGAAACCCGTCTATATCATATTTCTTATATAGCGGCAAATCTTCGTGCCGCTTTTTAATGTCAAGATTAGTAAACCAACAGATATTCCCCATACTTCGCCATTTTTGTCCGCTTTCGTCAATCCAAAATCTCGTTTCTCTCGGCTCATAATAAGACGGAACAGTAAATGCCATATCACCGCTTTTATAGCCAAGCCATAATTTGTTTTCTTTTAACAACTGAAAAATTTCTTTATATGTTATGGCGTTTTGATTGCCGATAATTAGAAATTTTTTATTGTATTCAATTAACTGTGCCACATATTCTCTAAAAAGTGAAAACGGCGGATTAGTTACAACAATGTCTGCTTGCTTTAATAATTTAATACACTCAACTGATCGAAAATCGCCATCGCCTTTAAGTAACGCCAATGAGTTTTTATCATTTTGCAACAGCAATTTAACATCTGATAAATCAACAGCGCCATCATTATTGTAGTCCTGAACATTTGAAATCTCTATTTTATATGCGTGCCTATTTTTATTTGCATATGTTTTCTCGTTTTCTTTACCTAATAACGACAACTGCGTATAAGCTACGGGCGAGTTATCATAACAAGTAGCTATAAGTTTTTTCAACCTAAGATGGTTAAAATTCAATGCAAAGTATTTAAAAAAATTGCTTTCATATGGGTCGTCGCAATTACAGAAAACCACTTTCCCAATAAAGTGCTCTTTATAATGTTTTAATTCATTTTCAATATCCGCAAGTTGTGTATAAAACTCGTCCTGCTTAACCTTGCTTGCCGTACGTAAGCTTTTATTACCTGCCATTGTAGAAACTGCCTCGCATATAATTATCGTTTTTGCGTAATAATTATAACGTAAACGCGATAACAAGTCAACGTAAATTTGGTAATAGCTTAACGCAATTAAGATATATAATATTTTGCAGAGGTTACAATGAACGAAATAGAACTCATAGAAGAATTTAGAAATGCAAGAGGTTGGTCGGTTAATAGGTTAGCTGAAGAAGCGGGCATTCAGCAATCGACTCTGCAATCCATATTAGACAGAGGAAAATCACTAAAAGTTGATACGCTGAAACGCATTTGTAAAGGATTAGACGTAACGCTTTCACAATTTTTTATGACAGACGAACAAAAAGAAACCGTATCTTCACAAGAGAAAATCTTATTAGACGAATTTCGCAAATTGCCAATGGAAAAGAAAAAAGCCTTAATCGCATTGTTAGCCGATTAAGGCTTTAATTGTATCAAGACAAAAAACGCGTTATTGTCAGCACCCTAAGCAAACCAAAACCCATAACCAGACAAATTTGCTTTTACAGGAGTTATTTAGTCGCCGCCTCGCGGGTTTTTTATTGACTTTAATTATAGGGTATGTTATCATATATGAGAATTTAATATGCAGGTGTCGCCTATCGGTATGGCGTCAGCTTCCCAAGCTGATTTCGGCGGGTTCGACTCCCGTCACCTGCTCCAAATCTTTTGTGCCGCAATATTTGCGGCATTTACTTTACCCAAACGTCGTTGGCGGAGTTGTGGATTTTACTAAATTCTACATTGAAATTTCTGCAGAACTAATCTGCGGAAATTTTTTTATTTGATTAAAAATTTTCTTAAATGGGAAAAACTTGTTTGGAGGATAATATGAACCCTATTAAAGAAAAATGCAAAACTCTTGAAAACAACTTTTTACCCTTGAAAAAAATGTACCCCAAAAGCTATAACAAAGCTAAAACTTCCCCCTACACTAAGACGCGCGTAATACTTATGAACGGCACGGAGTTTGAGTCGGCGTGGTTTATGCATCAGTTTGCAAGGCATTGCGACGAGCCTGAAATTTTGTCTGCGCTTGCAGTCGTACGCAGACAGGAACAGCAACAGCAGAAACGCATAAGCTGCTTGAAACCGTTAAACGAAAGTATTCTTGAAACGACAATTGCATACGAACAGCTCGCTATAGATTTAACCGCAGTGCTCGCAAGGCATGATACGGACGAAACGAATATTAAGGCGTTGAACTTTGCTCTTTTGGAGGACTTCGACCACCTTTACCGCTTTGCTAATCTTCTTAAAACAGACAAGGACGAAGACGCAGATATGCTTGTGGGCAAGTATACCGAAATTATGCCTGGCCGCCCCACCGTTGCAGAACACCGCTATCCTGCCGACGACGTTAAAAAGCATATGGTTGCCGAAAAAGCCGACCTTTATTCAAAGCTTGTTGCAAGCACAATAACCGCCGCCGAACAACAAACTATGAACTATTATATGAACATTGCGCAGTGGTACAAAAACGATTTGGGAAGAAAGCTTTATGCTGAAATCGCAATGATTGAAGAAGCGCACGTAACGCAGTACGAAAGCTTGAAAGACCCCAACCTTTCGTGGCTGGAACAGTGGGTTATGCACGAATACACCGAGTGCTGGCTTTACTACTCCGCTATGCAGGACGAGAGCGACGAATATATCAAGAAAATTTGGACCGAACATTTTAAAATGGAAGTGTCGCACTTAAAAGCGGCTGTAAAACTTCTTAAAAAGTATGAAAACAAAACCTTTGAAAGCGTTTGCGGCTCGGGTGAGTTCCCTCAGCTTTTAAAGCTTGGCGGCAACAAGGAATATATAAGAAAAGTGCTTGCTGAAACCATTAACCTTACCGCTGACAACACTGTAAAGATTGACACTTACAAGGATATTAAGAAAATACCCGACGACCACAGATATTTCGATTATCAGAACTTTATGTCCGGCGACCCCAACAAGAACCCCTCTCACCTCGTCATTAAAAAGGCGATTGAAAGGCTTGGGCAGGACTATCGCTATCAGGACAAGGAACACCCCGTAAAGGAACTTAGAAACCGCAAAGACGACAACGTGCACGTTGCAAGAACCAAATAAGCATTTCTTTGAAATCCAATTAAAAAACCGCGCGGCATTTGCCGCGCGGTTTTTTTATTAGCATTATTTCCTTAGCGGATTTAATTTTGAAGAAATGATTGTAAATATGTACATAAGAACACAACCTACTACTGACAAAACATAAGACACCGGTAAGTATTTCAAAGACAAATACATTGAAGAACTATAATAATTATCAACGAAAATATTAGGTTGCTTTGATAACGCAACTAAGATTTTCAAAATAAACGGAACAACCAATATAACAGTTAAGCCTACGCAATATTTTATGGTGAAAAAGTTTGTAATTTCATCTAATCTTTCTTCACGCACCGTTCTATTTGCAACAGGGTTTAACAAAGTTTTGTCTAAGCTTTTTTTGCTTAAAATCAAAAGTAAATTACTAACGAACGAAATGAGCAAAAATAAAATCATAACTATAAGCAAAAGATCAATAATACCTATGAATATAAAACCAAAAGCGCCGATGCCATCCTTAGAAAGCACCCGATAAAAATCATTTGAAAAAGATAATATTAAAAAATCCAAAAAGCTAACGCAGCGACCGTCCAAACTATTGGCAAATGCTGCTAACTCCGTCGGCGTCAAATTGCTTTTCTTTAAGTAATTATACATACTCTCTGCTTGAGTGTCGTTAAGATTTTCGCCGATTTCTTTAGTAAAAGGCAAAGAATTTTGTACGTTTAATTCTATAGTCGGTAATAAAAGTAAGACTACTACTAATGCCATTATAACGGCAATAAAAGCCATTACTACAATTTTATATGCAATATACTTTTTTTTAACGCTTCTAAGTTCAGCTTGATTTTCTTCCATTGTTCACCTCAATACTTTTAATAACTTTATTATATGGCGGATTTTCCGCCAAGTCAACATATTTAGCGGAAAATCCGCTAATATTTTTTATATGAGTAACGTTTCTTGCGGTCAAATTATAAGAGAACTAAGAAAAAATAAAAAGTTATCGCAAAACGAGTTGGGTAAATTACTTGGATTTTCCGCACGGACTGTCTCTGATTGGGAAAACGGAAATACTGAACCTAATATTGCCACTATAAAAGCTTTAGTTCATTTTTTTGATATTACTTACGAAGAATTTTTTGACGATAATTGATAACAAAAAACACCGCAAATTGCGGTGTTTTACATTTTTACAAATTTTTTTAATGCTTTTAAGGTTTTATCCTCACCCTCGTTTTTTAGCATTGTCAGGAAATATTCAAGATTTTCGGCGGTTTTGGGGTGCATAACAGCGCTGTCCTTGCGACTTAAAAAGTATTCGAGCGGACAACCTTCGTTATATTCCTTACCCTTATAGACTTTGCTTGCGGCAATTCTGTCGCAAACCATTTCCGCAAAATATTTTTTCGGCATCTCTACAGGACGAATACCGCCCGCTCCGCTGTCTGTCCAATATTCGAAGTGGTGCTTGTTTCTGCCCTTGTGGTGCAGCCACGCGGCGGAAAAACCCAACTCCTCCCTTTCCTTGGCTTGGGGACTGCGGTTGCCCTGATAATATTTAACGCCCGCTCGAAACTCGGCGCGACTGAATTTAGACAGGTCGTGCATAAGTCCTTGGCGTATGAGCCCGCACTTGAAACACAGCTTTCTTACTGCGCGCCTGTGGCGGGTTACCGTTTTCAGATGTTTGAAAAAATTCATTTTTATAGTTTAAAAGGGCGAAAATTTTCGCCCTACAATTTTTAGATTTCGTAAATTACCGTTACCGGTCCGTCGTTGAATTGCTGAATTTTCATATCAGCACCGAAAACGCCTTGCTTAACGGTTATGCCGTAGCCGCGCAAAAGTTTGGCCGTATATTCGTAAAGCCCGTTTGCCTTTTCCGGACGCTCCGCCTCAATAAAACTCGGACGGTTGCCGTGAGAGCAATCACCTAAAAGAGTAAACTGTGAAATCAATAAAATTTCGCCGCCTACTTCCGTTACAGACTTATTCATTTTACCGTTCTCGTCCTCGAAAATGCGAAGCGCGGCTATTTTTTTAGCCATTGCCTGCGCGTTTTTTTCTTCGTCGCCGACCTTTACCCCGAGGTAAACGGCAAGCCCGAACGGAATTTCGGAAATAAGAACGCCTTCAACGGACAGCGAGGTTTTTTTAACCCGCTGAATTACGGCGCGCATTATTTTCCTACTCTTGACATATACTCGCCCGTGCGGGTGTCAATTCTTATAATTTCGCCCTCTTCGACGAACATAGGAACTTGCACGGTTGCACCCGTTTCGACTACCGCGTTCTTCATTGCGTTGGTTGCGGTGTTGCCTTTAACGCCGGGCTCGCACTCGGTAATTTTAAGCTCAACGAAGTTTTCGGGTTCAACAGAGAAAGCCGAACCGTTCAACGACTTGACAGTTACCATATCGTTTTCTTTGATATATTTGAGCGCATCCTCAACTTGCGAGAGGTTCAAAGTAATCATATCGAAGGTATCGGGGTCCATAAAGTAATAGAACTCGCCGTCGGTATATGAATAGGACATCTTTCTCGTTTCGACCTGCGCGGTTTCAAGCTTTGCGGTGGGGTTGAAAGTAATATCAGAAAGCACCTGTCCCGTTACTACGTTTTTAATCGTAGCTCTAACGAACGCCGCGCCCTTGCCCGGTTTTACGTGCTGGAACTCGGTTACGGTATAAACGCCCTTGCCGTTATACTCGAAAGTAGAACCCTTTCTGATGTCGCCTGCTAAAATTGATGCCATAAAATATATCTCCTTGATTTTTGACTTATATAATAGTTAAATTTTTATCCGAATTTGTAAGACTTATAACTTTTCCGTCTATTAATGTTACGGTGTCCTCTATCCTTATGCCGAAATCGCCTTCAAAATATACCCCCGGTTCATCGGAAAATACCATTCCGCTTTTCAGAACGCTTTCGCTTTTTGGAGAAAGCATGGGGTGTTCATGTACATTTATACCTATTCCGTGCCCCAAAGAATGGGTGAAGAACTTGTCCAAACCATATTTTTTGAGGTAATCGCGCGCAATAGCGTCGGCTTCCCGTCCCGTTATTCCGTCAGTTACCTGCTCTTTTACAAGCATATGTGCTTTTAAAACGTGTTCGTAGGCTTTTATAAACTCGCCGTGCTTACCGTCGTTTCCGAACAGGAAAGTGCGTGTGCAGTCGGAACAGTACCCACCTGCTTTACAGCCGAAATCGATTAAGATTATATCGCCAAATTCGAGTTTCGAATTGCCCGTTTCGTGGTGCGGAACGCTTGAATTTTTGCCAAATGCAACGATAGTGTCAAAGCTCGTCCCGCTTGCGCCGTATCTTCGCATAAGGTATTCGAGCTCTGCCGCAACCTTGTTTTCACTCATACCCTCTTTTATTTTACCGAGAAGGTCAACGAATGCTTTGTCCGTGATATCGCAAGCTTTCTTAATTAAATCAAGCTCGTAGGGCTGCTTTATCGACATTGCGTCGGTAAAAGCCTTTTCGCTGTCAACGATTTTCAAGCCCAAAGCTTCAAGTCGTTTATATTCAGGGTAAGCCGTCCGTGAGAGGGGAACGGCAACTTCTTTATAGCCTTTTAATAGATTTTCAAGCGGAGCTTCAAACTTTTTAACGGTTATATCCGTGCCTTTTAATGCTGCGGACGCCGCCTCTAAATAGCGGGTGTCGGTATAAAAAGTATTGCCGTTTTTATCGCTTAAAACGTATCCGAACGAGGTGGAAATTCCCGTTAAATACCGTCTTAAATCGGGCTGTTCGGTTAACACAGCCTCAGCACCTACCGCATTGAAAATTGTTCGTGCATTCGTCATAATTTTACCAAAAATAATTTCAGATGTCAAGACTATTGTAAATCCGTTTCATCGACAATGCGTCGTCGGCTTGCGTGCCTGCGCTTTCGCTGACGATATACGGCTCTAATTTCAATTCTTTTAAAGCGACAGCCAAAGGCTCAAATTCAGGACCGTACTCGGTATCCTCGAAAGTGAGATGCTTTATCTCACCTTTGCCGCCATACATTATCTTTGAAAAATGAACGTGGAAATTCTTTACCCTGTCAAAGCCGAGCTCGGAAATCATATATTCGAGCCTTGACTTGTAATCGGAAACCGTCTTTAAGCTGCCCTGTTCGCGCGCGTTAATATGTCCGAAATCAATTGCGGGAATATAGCATTTATCGATTTTGCAAAATTCCACCACTTCTTCGAGCGTGCCTATCTGCGCAAGCTTGCCCATAGTTTCGGGGCAGAACATTATATCTTCGTACCCGTTGAGATAAATATAATCGCGTAAAATTTTGAGCCTGTCCGAAGTGCGGTTTACCGCCTCTTCACGGGTTGCCTTGCCCTGAGCCGCAGGGTGAAAGACCACTCTGTTTCCGCCCATAAGCTTAATGAATTTCGCGCTTTGCAAGACGTAGCCGTAAGATTTTTGCGCAGCCTCGTCCGAGGGATTGGCAAAGTTGATAAAGTAAGGCGCGTGCGCGCTTATTTCGATACCTTGTTCTTTAAAGGCGTCGCCTATGCTTACCGCCTTACCTTCGGACAGCATTACGCCCTTACCGAAAGAATATTCGAAACAGTCAAGTCCGAAATCTTTCACGAACTTAGCCGCCTGTTCGCTGTGCTTATTGCCTGCGGCGTAAAATTTTTCGCAATTGCCGCTCGGTCCGAATTTAATCACTTACTGCCTCGTCGGAAATTTCGGTATTTTCTTCGGCTGCTTCTTCGGATTCTGTTACTTCGGGTTCGGCAACTTCTTCGTTTGCCTGAGTTTCTTCAACCACCTCGGTAACTTTGTCTTCTATAACTTCCTGCGTTTCTGCCGTCGTTTCCTCTGTTGCAGGCTCTTCCGCAACGGGTGCGGGTTCAACGACAGGTTGCGCTACGGGCGCGGGAGCGGGCGTCGGAGCTTCTGCCGCCAAAGAAGCGGCAATTTCCGCCTCCTGCTTGGCGTGGAGAATATCTTCGGAAAGTTGTGCGGTTAAATCCTCTGCGCTGTCAAATTTCTGAATTTCTCTTATATAGTCGATAAATTCAACCGCGATAATTTCATCGTAGTACGTGCCTTCAAGCCCGTCGAGGTAGACCTCGAATATAGGAGTATCCTCGTTAAAAGTGGGGCGTCCGCCGTAATTTGCTATTCCGTAATAAACGTTATCGCCGATAGCGCATTTAACGGTATAAACGCCTTCCTTCACTTCGTGCTTGTTTTCGGGGTAAGCAATATTCATAGTGGGGAAGCCTACGACCTTAGCGCCTCTGTCAGCACCGTGAATGACAGTGCCGCAGATAGCGTAATGTCTGCCTAAAAGCTCACCCGCTTTTTTAACGTTGCCCTCGTCTAAGAGTTCTTTTATGTGTGAGGTACTTACCTTTTCGTCGTCTATAACGAAGTCCTTTATGGACATATACCAAACGCCGTTTTCCTCGTCCTCGGCAAAAGATTTCAAGGTGGAAACCTTGCCCTTTGCACCCTGACCGAAGCGGAAGTCCTTTCCGCTCATATAAGCCTTAACGTTAAGCTTTTCTTCGAGAAAGCTTAAAAATTCAAGGGGTTTAATCTTCTTAAAATCTTCGGTGTAGTCGATTTTAAGGACGAACTTAACGTTGAAACTTTCAAGGAATTTCAGCCTTTCATCAAAGGTGTATAACTGTTTTCCTTCCTTGCCCTCTTTGCCGTTCGTGAACATCATAACGCCTAAATCAAGCCCGTTTATTTTAGCTTGAAGTTTAGCCTTTTTAAGAAGTTCGGAATGTCCGAGATGCAAGCCGTCAAAGCAGCCCAACACCAGAAGGCACGGGTAGTTATACTCATCCTCGTTAAATTTGATGACTTCTAACATAGTTTTGTCCTCACCTTTAAAATTGATTGTTTAACTTCTGCAAGTCCGTAAAAAAGTCCGTCTCTATATATTTTATAAACGCCGTCCTGTTTTTCACAGCTTACAGCCAATCCGTTAAACAGCTTGAACCCCGTCCTTTCGTCAGGATAAATACTGTCGAACGGCAATAAACTTTCAGTAGGTATAATAAAATCTTTAAAGTTCTCTTCCGTCAAATCTTCGCTTTTGACCGAATTTTCAATGGAAAACACACCGCTTTGAGTTCTTATGAGCGAACTCATTACTGCACAAGTGCCTAATTTTTGGGCAATATCGCGTGCAATCGAGCGGATGTACGTACCGCCTCCACACTCTATTTCAAAATCATAGCAGTCATAGAGCGTATTGTCAAAGACTTTTAAGGTATAAATTTCTACGGTTTTGGGCGGAAGAGAGAATTCAACGCCCGCCCTTGCAAGTTCATAACCGCGTTTACCCGAAATATTTTTCGCGCTGTACCTTGGCGGAACTTGCGAAATTTTACCCAAAAACATGGGCAAAACTTCCTCTATTTCTTCTTTGGAAGGAATACGACCGGCGTTATTCTGCACGACACCCGTCGTATCCAAAGTATCGCTGTCTGCGCCGAAACGGAAGGTTGCAATATATTTTTTACGCTTATTCGAAAAATAATCGAACAGCCTTGCGGCATTGCCTATCGCAACAGGCAGTACACCCGAAGCCATAGGGTCAAGCGTGCCCATATGTCCGCACGGGGTCTTGGTCAACCGTTTAATTACGGATACTTCCTTGGCAGAGCTTGCGCCCGCCGATTTGTTTAAGTTGATAAAACCCGTCATAAAGCCTGATAGACTGCATAAGTCAGTTTTTCGAGAACTTCTTCCAAAGGTCCGCCCAAAAGGCAACCGCTTGCAAGAACGTGTCCGCCTCCGCCGAAACCGACGGCGACTTCGTTAACGTTGACTTTGCCCTTACTTCTCAATGAAATTTTGTACAGGTTGGGCTTGTATTCCATAAGGGAAGCCGCAACCTCCACACCGTCAACGGTCAAAGGAAAATCGACGAAGCCTTCGGTCAAGCCCGTATCCGAGCCTGCCTTTTGCAACTCTGCGTTGGGAATTACGATTATTGCAAGCTTATCGTCCAACTCGAAGCGCATCTTTGACATTACTTTGCCGTATAATAATGCTCTTGCCTTGGGCTGACGGGCAAACATATTGTAATTTATCGAATAAACGTCCGCACCTTTGCTTCTCAAAAAAGCCGCAACCGTAAAGGTTCTTTCGCTCACGTCAAGGTGAGTAAAGTTACCGCTGTCGGTAATAAGTCCCAACATTAACAGGTTTGCAACGTCTTGAGTTATTTCGAAGCCCGCCTTTTGGAAAAGAAGCGTAACTATTTCACAGGTTGCGGGACAAACTTCGACGAAGTTAAATTTTCCGTAGCCTTCGTTAGAAACGTGGTGATCTAAATTTACGGTAACGCCTTTAAACTTTGCGTATCTTTTGGCAAAACTGCCGAGGCGATTTAAGTCGGCGCAGTCAACGCTGACAAATAAGTCGTACTCGGTTTGGGGAAGTTCCTTTTTAACCTCTTTCATTGCGGGAATAAAAGAAAACTTTTCAGGCGGAGCATCGTCGCAACACATATACGCCGTTTTACCCATAGCCCTTAACGCAAGGCACAGGGCAAGTCCGCTGCCCAAAGCGTCGCCGTCGGGGCGGGCGTGGCAGAAAACCGCTACGGTATTTGCGCCTTTAAATTTTGAAATAATTTCTTCTATGTCGTTATTCATCTTTTTTCCCGAGGTCGAAAAGGATTTTATCTATCTTTTCGCCGTATTCCATACTCCCGTCCTTTAAGACGCGAAGCTCGGGTACGGTTCTTAAATGCATTACTTTGGAAAGCTCGCGGCGGATAAAACCCGAGTTTTCTTTGATAATCGCAAAGCTTTCTTCCGCCCGTTCTTTGTCAGGGTCGAATATGCTGATATAGACCTTCGCACTCTTTAAATCGGGAGCGACGTCCACTTCTGTTACGCTGATTATTGCCGAAAGACGGGGATAATCGCTCTTAAGTTTTAAAGAAATTACCGAGGAAATTTCTTTTTGGAATTCGCCTGCAAGGCGTTCTCCCCTTACTCCTTTCATAGTTTTACTCCGTTATTTCTGTTCTACTTCTTCTATGAGGTAGCACTCTATAATATCGCCGATTTTGATATCGCTGAAACCGTCTATCGAGCAACCGCATTCGAAACCTGCGGCAACTTCCTTGACGTCGTCTTTAAAGCGTTTAAGCTGCTTCACGCCGCCCTCGACGATAAGAATGTCTTCGCGGTAAATTCTGAGCTTGCCGCCGCGGACGATTTTGCCTTCGGTAACGTAGCAGCCCGCGATATTGCCTGCGCCCGTAATTTTGAACGTTTGGCGGACTTCGCATTTGCCAAGAAGAATTTCCTGATATTTAGGTGCGCGCATTCCTTTGAGTGCAGCCGTCATATCGTCCAAAAGTTCGTAGATAATTCTGTACGTTCTTACGTCTACCTTACTCCTTTCTGCAAGGACTTTCGCCTTTGCGTCGGGACGGACGTTAAAGCAAAGAATTATTGCGCCCGCGCTTTCCGCAAGCATAACGTCGGTTTCGGTAACCGCGCCCGCCGCGCTGTGTATAACCTTAACCTGAACTTCGTCGTTGGAAAGCTTGACGACTGACTGTTTAACGGCTTCAACCGAGCCTTGCACGTCGCCCTTAATGATAAGGTTGAGATTTTTAAGCTGCTCGTCTGGCAATGCGCCGAATGCTTCGTCCAAGCCCATCTTTTTGAGGGCTTTGGTTTTTTCGATACTGATTTTGTCCTTTCTTTCGCCCTGAACCTGTTTCATAAGCGCTTGCGAAACGGCGTTAATGGTATCGCCCGAATTGGGTACTTCTTCGAAACCCAAAACGTTGACGGCAACCGAAGGACCTGCCTCTTTGACGGTTTTACCGTTGTCGTCGATCATAGCGCGTACTTTACCCGTAATCAAACCACAGATGACGTTGTCGCCCGTGTGCAGCGTTCCGTTCTGAACGAGGACGGTTGCAACAGGACCTTTACCCTTGTCAAGACGGGCCTCGATTACTATACCTCTCGCCTCCTTTTCGGGGTTGGCAAGAAGTTCTTTGGTTTCGGCAAGAAGGATAAGACTTTCGAGAAGGTTATCGATGCCTTCGCCCGTTTTACAAGAAATGGGGCAGACTATGGTTTTGCCGCCGTAATCTTCGGGGAAAATTTCGTAGCGCATAAGCTCTTGTTTTATCTTGTCTGCGTTTGCGCCCGTCTTATCTATTTTATTGATTGCAACGATTATTTCAACACCCGCAGCTTTCGCGTGATTGATAGCTTCAACAGTCTGCGGCATTATACCGTCGTCTGCGGCAACGACAAGGATAACTATATCCGTTACCTGTGCGCCGCGTGCGCGCATTGCAGTGAATGCTTCGTGTCCGGGCGTATCTATAAAGGTTATGCCCTTATCTCCTACTTTAACGGTATATGCACCTATGTGCTGAGTTATTCCGCCAGCCTCGCCTGCGGTAACTTTCGTCTTTCTTATATAGTCCAAGAGAGAGGTTTTACCGTGGTCAACGTGTCCCATAACCGTTACAACGGGTGCGCGGGGAACTAACTTTTCAATCTCTTCAAACGTATCGGCTTGCTGTTCGAAAAGAACTTCTTCCGCCGTCTTTTCGGGCTTGTATTCAAGCTCTACGCCGAAATCTGCGGCAAT
Organism: uncultured Clostridia bacterium; assembly: GCA_947174415.1. Lineage (GTDB taxonomy): Bacteria > Bacillota > Clostridia > Christensenellales > Borkfalkiaceae > Coproplasma. The sequence goes on along the minus strand of CAMWIW010000003.1, from coordinate 120,699 downwards.
CAACGCGGCGGTATCGTAGTCTATAGAGTCGTTTACCGTACTCATAACGCCCTCGTTGAAAAGGCGTTTTACGATTACGCTTGCCGTTATACCTATCTTTTCAGAGAGAGTTTTAATAGGGATTTCGTTAGTAGTAACGGTTGCGCGCTCTATCTTAATCGTAGGCGCAGCCTTCGTTTTATCCTTTTTAACCCTTAACTTTCTGTAACCGCTCTTGTTTTCGTCGAAGTCCTCTATGCTTGCGCCCTGCTGTTTAACGAGTGCGCGCTTTGATAACGTGCGTTTGTCTTTCTCTATATAAGTTTTTTCAAAACCTTTCTTTTTATCAGGTCCGAAGTTCTTATTTTTTGCCGGAATGGGTGCGGGTGCTGCAGCGGGCGCGTTGAAGCGCATTCCGCCTGCGGGACGCTGCGTTTGTCCGCCGCGAGGAGGCTGAGACGCTCCGCCGCGGTTATCCCTTTGGGGACGGGTATCGCGGTTGATAAACGTCTTGTTTTCCGTTCTCTGGGGTCTTGCACCTCCCGCTACGTATTGACCGCCGCGGGTGTTTTGTAAATTTATATGCCCAACGATTGCGGGTTTAGAAGGTTTTGCGGGTTGCGCCTGTGCCGCAGGTTTTTCTTGCGGCTTTTGAACGGGCTTTTCGGGCTGTTCTTCTTTAACGGGCGCTTCGGGTTTTACTTCCACGGGTTTGATTTCAGGCGCGGCTTTTTCTTCCTGCGCCTTTAACGCCTCGGCAGCTTCTTTTAAAGCGGCTTGCTCTTCTTCAAGCTTTTTCTGCTTGATAGCCGCCTCCATATCGTTCAGCTTTTTTAAAATGTCGGAAGCGGTTTTCTCGGCAACGGAAATTTTCTTATTCAGTTCCGCAACCGCACCGCCCGAAATAAGCTTACTAATATTTTCAATATTCTCGTATTTTTTTGCCATATAATATCCCTTTTTATGCTGCCTTTTTAAATATAAATCTTAGATACTGCCTTCGGTGTATAATTCGTAATTGTCGTCAGAATTTTGCAAAATTGCTTTTGAAAGCTCTTCGTCGCGTATGGCGGCTATCTTCGCGCCCTCGCGGTTAACTACTCGTTCAAAGCCCGATTTACAGATAATAAGCGGGCAATTAAAGCGGTTTTTGAATTTAAGCGCAAGCCTTTTCGAGTTTTTCGCCGCAGTGCCGTCAAGAACGAGGAGTTTTACCCCGCCTTTTAAGGTAGCTATCGCGCCAGAGCCGATAGAAATTTTTCCGGACTTTATGCAAAAACCTATATAAGTATCAATTTTGCTGTTTGCCAAAGTATTCCTCCTCTATTGCGGTATAGATTTCGTCGTCTACCGCGCAAGAAAAGACTTTGTTAAGAATGCGCTGTTTTCTCAGTTTTTTTACACATTCGGGGTTATTGCATATATACGCACCGCGCCCCGATGCCTTGGAAGAAAAATCGATAAAGATTTTGCCCTCGGAGTTTTTTACAACACGGAGCATATCTCGTTTTTCTTTCAGCTCTCTGCACGACAAGCACATTCTAAGCGGTATTTTTTTCTCCGACATCAGTTCTCTTCTTCCAAAGTTTCTTCCGTTTCTTCAATACCTGCGTTCAAACCGAGTTTGACTGCTGCGGACTGGCTTTTAACGTCGATTTTCCACCCCGTTAACCTTACGGCAAGACGGGCGTTTTGTCCGTTTTTGCCTATGGCAAGCGAAAGCTTATCGTCGGGAACGACAGCCATAGCCGTCTTTTCACCGTCAAGCTGCGTTACCGAAATTACTTTTGCGGGCGACAGCGCCTTTGCGATAAATTCAAGCGGGTTTTCGCTCCAAGGAATAATATCGATTTTTTCGCCTTTAAGTTCTTCGACTATCGCGTTTACCCTTGCGCCCTTGTTGCCCACGCACGAGCCGATTGCGTCAACTCTTTCGTCCTCAGAAAAGATTGCGATTTTTGTTCTTTCGCCCGCTTCACGGCTGATTGACTTGATAACTACCGTGCCTTGCTTTATTTCGGGAACTTCTTCCTCGAAAAGCTTTCTTACAAGACCGGGAGCGGAACGGCTGACGAGAACCTGCGCGCCGTGGAAACCGCTTTTAATGCGCTTTACGAAAACTTTAATTTTATCGTTTACGTTATAGGTTTCGCCGGGGACTTGGTCGGAAGGCATCATAAGTCCTTCCACCTGTCCTTTGCCAAGTTCGATATACACGTTCTTTGCGTCGATTTTTCTGACAACGCCAACGAGAAGTTCACCCTCTTTATCGGAGAATTCGTTCATAGCGGCGTCGCGCTCGGTTTCGTGGAGTTTTTGTAAAATTACCTGCTTTGCGGTTTGTGCGGCTATACGGCTGAAATCCTTGGGAACGATTTTTTCCGTATATTTATCGCCGAGCTTATAGCTCTTTTTGACTTCACGCGCCTTTTCGAGCGTGATTTCGTTTTCGGGGTCTTCAACCTCGCTAACGACGGTCTTAACCATATAAAAGTCAATCGAGCCCTTTTCGGGGTTCATCTTAATATCCACCGTGCCTACCGTACCGGCGTACTGTTTTTTGCAAGCCGAAATAAGGGCGTTTTCGAGTGCCTCTAAAAACACTTCCTGAGGTATTCCTTTTTCCTTCTCCAAATCCAGAAGTGCGGCAAAAAAGTCTTTGTTAATCATTTTGTTTCTCCCGAAAAATTTCTTAGTCAAATTTTATTGCTTTGTTTATTTTTGCGATTTTATTGCGGCTGATTTTAACTTCTTCCTTTTCAGTTTTGACAGTTACCGAATTGTCGTCGAAATCGGTTAAAAAGCCTTCTATAAATTTCTGTCCCTTCAAGGGTGCGTAAAGCTTTACTTCCACTTCCTTTTGCAAGTTTCTTTCAAAGTCCCTTGCGGTTTTGAAAGGACGGTCGAGCCCCGGACTTGAAACGTTAAGCGTATAGGGCGCGTCGAAACTTGGGTCAAGCCCGTCAATGGGTTCGAGAATTGCGTTGTGGAATTTTTCGCAGGTATCAAGGTCTACGCCCGTTTCCGTTTCAATATAAACGGTCAAAGCGGCGGACTTGTCGTTCCACTCCACTTCGACTATTTCAATGCCCATAGGGGTTGCGAATTTTTCAAGAAAATTCTGAATTTCGCTTATTGGTTTGATTTGCATAATACCTTCTTAAAAAGGATTGAGTGCCTTTTGTCAAGGCACTCAATCTTAACTTACGATTAAGGTTGAGTTTATTTTAGCACACAGACCTTGAAAATGCAAGCGTTTTTTGAAATTATTGGAATTTTGGCAAAGATTTTTTCATTTTTATAAGCTCCATGAAAATTTTTGCCGTTGCAAGCGCGTCGTCCGTTGCGCGGTGATGGTTAAAAGCTATATTGAATTTATCGGCAACGGTATTCAACTTATAGTTGGAAAGAAACAAAAGCTCTTGCGAAAGGGGTATAGTATCGATTATTTTACGCTCTAATATGTACCCGCAGTTTGCGCAATAATGGTCTATGAATTTAAAGTCGAACCCCGCGATATTGTGCCCGACGAGAATACTGCCCTGACAGAATTTGAAAAAGTCGGGCATAACCTCTTCGGTCTTGGGCGCGTCGGCGACCATATCCTCAGTGATGCCTGTAAGATTTATTATCTCTTCAGACAGCTTTCTTTCGGGGTTGATAAAAGTCGAAAAACATTCGCTGATTTCGCCGTCCGTGATTTTGTACGCGCCTATTTCGATTATTTTATCCATATTACCCGAAACGGGTGAGGAGTTTAAACCCGTGGTTTCCAAATCGAAAACAACGAAAGTATTGTTTTTAAGGCAAGCCGGAGTTGTTCTGTCCTTGAAGAGAAAAGTCTGCTCGAAATCGGTATAAGGTTCGGGGTGGACGGTTTTATAGTATTTGGGAACGGGCTTAGACGCGCGCTTTTCGGGCACGAAGCCCTTGGGCGTTCTACCGAAATCGATCGTTTTAGCCGTGTAGCGCAAATTGCCGTTGAAAGACTCGTTCAAGCCCGTACAGACGATGCTGTCCCCAACCTTTAACTGCTTGATCTTTTCTATCGTTTTAAGTCTTGGGAAATACGTTGCGTATGCCCTCGAAGTGGTGTCCGACAAGACGAAATTAAAATAAGTTTTTTCAACGCCCTTCTTATTGGTGTAAGTTCTTTCGCGAATATCCTCAATCGTGCCGCAGATAATAACCTCGTCGCCGACAAGGTTCAAGTCGCTCATATAGACTGCGGTAGTTCGGATTTTTTCACCCTCTAAAATCTCGAAATCCTCAATAGTAAAAGTGCGGACAGGCATTTCGAACTCGATTTCGTCCTGCCTTTCTTCCACCTCCAAATCTTCGAGGTTCTTATCCGATACTACGCACTCGCCAGAAAAGCTGCCGCAAAATCTCGATGTAAGAAATTCGTTCACTTTTTCGCAGAGGTTTGCGGGAGCAATCGAAGGCGCAACTGCAATCCGATACTCGAAACCGTTTTCCGTTTTTTTAACTTTAATATCGTCCTTGCCAAGCGTAGCGTAGACCACGTTAGAACACGCGCAGACAGCCTCTTCTATCTTCCGCCTTACCATTTCTTCGTCGGGCGCAAGCTTTGAAATTATTACTTTGCTTTCAAAGTAGTCGGGTACGAATTTTCTGATAATAGCGTCCGCTCCACGCTCGTCGGCGGGAGTGAACGCCTCGTCCGTTATTATATTTGCCGTTACGGTTCTTCGGGCTCTATCCAAAGTCAGACCGCGCAATATCGCACGGCTGAGATTTTTGCCGACCGAACGGATTTCTTCTATAATTTCAGCGGTCATTGATTAACGCTTTAATCTCCTTAAAAAACTCTTCTTCGGCACCGGACGCCGAAACCTTTCTTACGATTTCACCGTTTCTGAAAATTACGCAATAATCCTGCGCGCCCGCAATACCCAAGTCGCAGTCCTTCGCTTCGCCCGGTCCGTTAACCACGCAACCCATAACTGCAATTTTTAATTTCTTTTTGATGCCTTCGACGAAAGTCGTTACTTTTTTTGCAAGCTCCATCGAATTCCACATACATCTCCCGCAAGTAGGGCAGGAAATTACGTTTACGAAATTTTCGTCAAGCCCGACTGCGCGAAGAAGCCGTCTTGCAGCAAGCACCTCTTTTACGGGGTCGTCGGTAATGGAAACGCGGATTGTGTCGCCTATTCCGTCCAACAGAAGCGCACCGAGCGCCGCGGACGATTTGACGACCGCCATTTGCTCCGTACCAGCCTCTGTTACGCCGAGATGCAATGGATAGTCGGTTTTGGAAGCAAGAAGTCTGTACGCCTTTACCGTGAGGGGCACGGACGAGGCTTTGACGGAAATAACGATATCGTTAACGCCGTGTTTTTCAAGCACCGAAACGCTTTTTAACGCGCTTTCGACGAGGGAAATTTCGTTCTTGCCGTATTTGTTTAAAAAATCTTTCTCTACGCTGCCCGTGTTTGCGCCTACGCGAACGGCAATTTTATGCGTTCTTATGCAGTCTGCCACGAGCTTTATTTCGTTTTCGCCGCCGATATTGCCGGGATTGATGCGCACTTTATCCGCACCGTTTTCTATCGCGAGCACGGCAAGGCGCGAAGAAAAATGAATATCCGCAACGAGCGGTATCTTGATTTTATCCTTTATTATTTTGACGGCGCGGGCGTCCTCTTCGTCAAGAACAGAAACCCTGATAATTTCACAACCTGCCTCTTCCAACGCAGCAATCTGATTTACAGTCCTCTCCGTATCACAGGTTTTCGTCGTGCACATCGACTGGATTTTAACGCTTGCTCCGCCGCCGATTGTAACGCCGCCGATATTGATTTTTTTTGTCAAATAAGTCATAATCGAATTTTGCTTAAAAATGCGGTATTTCAAGCATATATTGGGGTCTATTAAAGTTTTTTGCTATCGATAAGCTTCTGCAATTCGTCCATAAAGCTGGGGATATCTTTAAAAGAACGGTATACGCTTGCATAGCGAACGTACGCCACTTCGTCAACCTTTTTAAGTTCGTCCATAACGAGCTCGCCTATCTGCTTCGAAGAAATTTCCTGCTCCATAGAGTTGTAAACTTTTTTGGTTACAACCGAAACCATTTCGTCGATTGCCGTCAATGAAACGGGGCGTTTTTCACAAGCCTTAATAATACCGTTTTTAATTTTTCCTGAATCGAAAGCCTGACGGAGACCGCTCGTTTTTACAACGAGAACAGGCGTATCTTCTATCGTTTCATATGTGGTATAACGCTTGCCGCAGTTGGTACATTCTCTGCGCCGTCTTATCGTTCTGCCCTCGTCGGCGGAACGGCTGTCTATTACCTTGCTATCTTCACAGCCGCAAAATAAACATCTCATAATTTATCCCCTTTACACAGTATGTAGTATCATAATTTACAGTATAGCACAAAATAATCAGCTTGTAAAGCGTTTGATTTATTTTACTCAATTCGACCGAAAGTTTATAAACTCAACCAACTCGTTAGATAAATCGGTATACATTGCATATCCAATACTGTTAAAATTTAATTACCTAATTAATTAACGGAGGCTAAAATGAAGATTAGTTTTAACTTAACGAAACGGTTGTTGATTTTGTTTTTTGCGCTTTTGATTGCGGCTGCGGTTGCGCTGACGTTCACAGCATGCGACCAAGGCAACGGCTCTTCCGGAAGCGAAACCGAAGAAAGCGGCGGACAAGATACCCCCACCCTTAAACAGTTTGCGGGTATCACGTTTGCAAACGTTTCGTTTGTTTACGACGGTAGCGAAAAGACCGTAACTATTACAGGCAACCTTCCACAAGGAGCGTCGGTGGAATACGAAAACAACAAGGCAACGAACGCAGGTAATTACAACGCAAAAGCAACTTTAACTTGTGAAGGCTATCAGACGAAAGCACTTAACGCTACGCTCGTTATTAATAAAGCGGAATTCGGCGAGATTGAGTTTGAAGGCGCAAACGTCTTGCACGACGGACAAGTCCACTCTCTTTCGGTAGACGAAAGCGCTTTGCCCGTGGGCACGACCGTAAGTTATATTAACAATGACAAAACAGATACAGGCGAATACGAAGTTACTGCAACTATTTCTAACCCAAACTACGTTACGAAGACCCTCAAAGCTACGTTGAAGATTTATTCCTTAGCCGACGTTGCAAAAAATTTGGTCAGTTCCGTACTTAACAGACCAGAGCCGTGGGATTTTCTGCCCGAAGCGTTAAGTTTGGAGAATATGGCTTACTCCTCTTTGCCCGTAGGCGGAATGGAAGGTTCGAACAGCTTTGCAAGTTTTGTAAACGTAAATAATATCGGTAAGCGCCCCATAGGCAAACAGATGAACGTCGTTTACGACGTTCTCGGTTATACCGATACCGCGCTTTCTGGTGCAAACGTAGTATTTACGGCAGGCGACGCGATTGCAAGCGTATATCAGAATTTCATTAACACCCACCCCGAAGATTATAAGAGCTTTACAGGCAGCGTAACTATTGCGGGCAGCACGTTTAAACTTAAAATCGAAACGCAACAGGATACCGTAAGCTTGTTTATAGGGAACGGAACTGTAAACGCGGAGCTTTCCACCGACGGCACTAACGATTACTGCAGGATACAGCTTACAAACGGTATTGCGCTTAAATATCAGTCAACCGACCAAAGTTTAAAGCTTGCGGTCGAATACACGGTTAGCGGCAAGGGCGTTTTGCAGCAATTGGAATTTATAAGAAACGACAATGCGGTTTTGGGTTATCTTTATGAGTATTTCGGCACGGAGAACACGGGAATTAAGACGAGCGCGGTGATTTATTCCAACTCTGTTTACACCGCAATAGTGTCAAATAAACGCGAAACGGAAGATTTGTTAATTCACGCTTACGAAGAAATTTACAATTCTCAAACGGGCGCTATGATAGGCGGCGAAGTAACCGAAAACGTCAGCAAAATCGATTACGATACACTTTGGATTAATTTGTACGACGTGAGCGGGATAATTTCCGTAAAGGTCGAGGACGCAACGAACGGCACTAATCTTGATACGATTTATATCAACGGAAACTCTTCACCTATAAAGACTAAGCTTGTTGGCATTGCCCACCCCACTCGCGCAACCTCGCGCAGGTTCGACATCGAAATGAAGGACGTTTGGTACGTGGTTGCTACCACCGACGCAAACGGCAAAATTTCTTACCAAAAGACAAAAACTTCGATTCCTTTGTTGTTCGTACAGAGCGATTACGTTGACAGCTTTAATACGGATTTTAAAAGCGAGAACAATGTATCGGCAACGATTTTGACTAGCGTAAACGTTATTACCGGTAATTTTACCACCCTCAGCGAACTGTTTGCAGAGGTCAAGGACTTGGTTGATTACGACGCAATAGTTACTTTTATAGGTAGCAAAAGCTCATTCTTTGAAAATTGAACTAAAAAAGGCGCGGCTTTTCACAGCCGCGCCTTTTTTATTATTGATTATTTAAAATATTTGACGCCGCTTTCGAAAATTTTCATATCAAAGTTGCCGTCGAAATTCTTGTAAAGGTTTTCTCCCTTTCTTTCACTGTGTCCCATTTTACCGAAAACCCTGCCGTCAGGTGAGGTTATGCCTTCAATCGCCCACATACTGCCGTTGGGGTTATAAGGACTTTGCATAGTCGGTTTACCGTTCAGGTCAACGTACTGAGTGGCAATCTGACCGTACTTTTTCATTAATTCGAGTTCGGCTGCGGGAGCAACGATTTTGCCCTCGCCGTGAGAAACGGGAACGGAATAAACTTCCCCAACCTTGCAAGCCGAAAGCCAAGGGCTAAGCGTAGACGCAACTCGGATATCAGCCATGGTCGAAACGTGTCGGGAAATATTGTTGAAAGTCAGTGTGGGTGATTCTGCCGTGAGCGGACAAACCTTGCCGTAAGGCACAAGGCCAAGCTTAATAAGAGCTTGGAAGCCGTTGCAGATACCCAACACTAACCCGTCGCGGTTATTCAAAAGTTCCATTATCCGTTCGGAAACCGCGGGGTTTTTGAACGTAGTTGCAATAAATTTACCTGAGCCGTCGGGTTCGTCGCCACCCGAGAAACCGCCGGGAAAAGCGATTATATTCGCCCTGTCTATTGCCTTTATTATAGCCTGCACGCTCTCCTCTATGTCTGCGGGAGTGCGGTTCTTAATAACCAATATTTCGGTTTCAGCGCCCGCCAAATTGAACGCACGGGCAGTATCGAGTTCGCAGTTAGTTCCGGGGAATGCAGGAATAAATACGCGGGGCTTTGCCGCTTTTACGGAAACACTATGCACCGCACTTCCCTTCTTATAGTCGCAGTTCGGAACTTTGCCCTCAGCTTTTGCTGTCGTAGGGAATACCTCTTCAAGTTTGCCCGTATAGGCTGATAGCGCCTCAAAATCCTTTACTTTCTCTTTACCCAAAATAAAGTCTTTTTTAGTTGTTTCGCCAAGATAGATAAAGTTAAGCCCGTCAAGCACTTTTTCGTCTTTGACTGAAACGATCAAATCACCGTAGCCTTCTTTGAATGCGTCTTCATAGCTACATTCGAATTTGAAGCCAAGCCCGTTACCGAAGCAAGATTTAGCTACCGCGGCGACTGCACCGCCCTTTTCAACTACGGTTGCAAAACTCAATTGCCCCCCGCATATGCTTGAATTAACGCAATTGTAAACCTTTTTAAGTTCCTCAAAATCGGGGATAAAGTTCTCATCTTTTGGTATGGGTAACAGGTAAAGTTTTTCGCCCGTGCGGGTTAAAACGTTTGTTATAAGACGGGAAGCTTTTGCGGGAGCAAGCGCAAATGAAATAAGCGTCGGAGGAACGTCTATATCCTCGAAAGTGCCGCTCATGCTATCTTTGCCGCCTATTGCGCCAAGCCCCAAATTAATCTGTGCATACAGCGCGCCGAGCAATGCGGAAAGGGGAACGCCCCACCTCTTCTTTTCATCGCGAAGGCGCATAAAGAATTCTTGCAAGGAAAGACGGATATCTTCGGCTTTTGCGCCGCTTGCTACTATTTTAGAAACTGACGCAACTATGGAATAAATCGCACCCGTGAAAGGCGATGACGAAGTAAGCTCAGGGGAGTATCCGTAAGCTGATACCGTACAGTCGTCCGTTTCACCGCCGACAAGCTTTGCCGCCATTGCGATAACGGGCGTAAGCTGATGCTTGCCGCCGAAAGGCATATAAACCGATTTTGCGCCGATTGTACTGTCGAAAGTTTCCGCAAGTCCCTTCTTAGAGCAGACGTTGAGTTGCGATAACGTATTAATAAGTTTGTTTTTAAATGTCGAAGGTTCGGGAACAGCAAAGAAATCAGTAACTTTTTCGTTGATTTCTGCATCCGTAACCTGTTTTACGCCGTTTGTATCGAGAAAATCACGCGAAATATCCACTATGGCTTTGCCGCGATGGAACATTTTCATTCTTCTGTCGTCCGTTACGGTTGCTACAGCCGTTGCCGTTAAATTCTCTTCTGCGGCAAGCTCGATAAATTTATCTACGTCGTTTTTAGCAACTACCACAGCCATTCTTTCCTGTGATTCGGAAATAGCAAGCTCCGTGCCGGAAAGCCCCTCGTACTTTTTGGGAACTTTGTCAAGCTCGATTATAAGCCCGTCCGCAAGCTCGCCAATTGCGACGGATACGCCGCCTGCACCGAAGTCGTTGCATTTTTTAATCATTTTTGTGGCTTTTTCGTTAAGGAAAAGGCGTTGAAGCTTCCTTTCAGTCAGGGCATTGCCTTTCTGTACTTCCGCACCGCAAGTCTGTACGGACTTTTTATCGTGTGCTTTTGAAGAACCCGTAGCGCCGCCGCAGCCGTCGCGCCCCGTTTCACCGCCCAAAAGAAGAATGACGTCTCCTTTTGCGGGTTTTGCGCGGTAAATCATATCCGATTTTGCACCGCCGACGACGAAGCCCGTTTCAAGCCGCTTAGCTTTATATCCCGGGTGATAGACTTCGTCTACCTGTCCCGTTGCAAGTCCTATCTGGTTTCCGTATGAAGAAAAGCCCGCAGCGGCGGTTTTTGTTATAACTCTTTGGGGAAGCTTGCCCGAAATTGTGTTTTCTATGGGCTCGGTAGGGTCGGCACAGCCGGTAACGCGCATTGACTGCAAAACGTAAGTTCTGCCCGAAAGAGGGTCGCGTATAGCTCCGCCTAAACAGGTAGCCGCACCGCCAAACGGTTCGATTTCCGTGGGGTGGTTGTGCGTCTCGTTCTTGAACATAACGGTATACTTTTCGGGTTTACCGTCTAAAACTGCATCTATTTTTATAGAACAAGCGTTAATTTCGTCGGATTCATCCAAATTTGCAAGTTTGCCCTCTTTTTTAAGCTTTTTGACGGCAATAGTTGCAATATCCATTAGACAGGGGTATTTGTCTTTCCTGTCTTTGTAAAGCTCTTTAAAGAGCTCGTTGTATAAATTAAGCGCGTTTTGCACGTGTACATTGTCGCTGTTAATTTCAATATTTTTAATTTCCGTTGAGAAAGTCGTATGGCGACAATGGTCAGACCAATAAGTATCTATAACCTTGATTTCCGTTTCGGTGGGATTTCTGTTTTCCTTTTTGAAATAATCGCGAACGAAAATCAAGTCTGCCACGGACATAGCAAGCCCCATTTGCGCATGATAAGCTTTAATCTCCGCATCAGTGAAAGAAATGAAGTTTGCAACTTCTTTCACGTCTTCGGAGGCAACCGTTATATGCGCAAGGGACGAGGGCTTTTCAAGCGAAACCTCCTCACTCTCTACGGGGTTGATAAGATGGTTTTTAATTTTTTCAAGCTGACTTTCGTTTACACCGGAAACAGCGTACACCTGCGCGCACTTAATTATGGGGCGCTCTTTTTGCGTCAGAAGCTGAACACACTGCGCCGCGCTGTCCGCACGCTGATCGTACTGCCCCGTAAGGTAAGCTATGGCAAAAACCTTGTCTTCCTTGCCGAACTCCACGCTTTCATAGAAAACGTTATCAACGGGCGGTTCGGAAAAAACGCAAGGGACGGCGGCTTTAAACTCTTCCTCCGAAAGTCCCTCAACGTCGTATCTTAAAAGTTTGCGCAAACTGCCAGCGTTGATTTTAAGAAGATTTTTTATATCTTCCTTAACCTTGTTTGCCTGTAAATTGTCCTTTTTTTCAACGAAAATTCTGTATATCATATTTTAAACCTTTTTAAGTAAAAGTGCGTTATTTGAGGCATATATGGGGGTCTATCAGTTAACCCTCGCGATATTTTATGCCAATGTCCTTGCGGTAAAACATGTTTTCCCAACTGATATTATCAACGGCTTTGTACGCTTTTCTTCTGGCGTCGTCAACCGTTTTACCCTTGGCGACTACGCCCAGAACTCTGCCGCCGTTGGTGATTAATTTACCGTCTTTAACAGCCGTTCCCGCGTGGATAATCTGAACGTTTTCAACTTCGCCTATAGTAATTTCTTTACCCTTTGCATAGCTTAGAGGATAACCTCCGCTTGCAAGAACCACGCAAACACACGCTCCGTCTTCCCATTCGACGTTTATATCCGAAAGCCGCTCGTCCGTAATAGCCTCGAAAATTTCCATTAAATCGGTCTTTAACATCGGCAAAACGACTTGGGTTTCGGGGTCGCCGAAGCGGGAATTGTACTCTACCACTTTCATTCCCTTATCCGTACGCATAAGCCCAAAATAGAGGCAGCCTTTAAAAGTCCGCCCCTCGGCGTTCATTGCGTTCATAGTGGGTATCATAATGGTTTCGAGAACTTCTTTTTCAAGCTCTTTAGTCCAGAACGGACAAGGCGAAAAAGTGCCCATTCCGCCCGTGTTCAAGCCTTTGTCCCTGTCATTTGCGCGTTTATGGTCGCAAGAAGTTATCATGGGAACTATAGTTTTGCCGTCAGTGAAAGCAAGAACTGAAACTTCTTCGCCGGGGGTGTATTTCAAGCCTTTCAGACACTCTTCGATAACGATAACGTTGCCGGCAGCTCCGAACGACTTATCGAGCATAATCTCTTTCAAGCCCTCTTCCGCACGTTTCAAATCCTCGCAGACGAGAACTCCTTTGCCAAGCGCAAGACCGTCCGCTTTTAAAACGATCGGCGCACCCTTTCTGCGAACGTATTCGAGAGCTTTGTCGTAGTCGTCAAATATTTCAGCCTCAGCCGTGGGAATATTGTACTTTTTCATAAGCGCTTTGGAAAAAGCTTTGCTCGCCTCAATTATCGCGGCGTTCTTCCTCGGACCGAAGCAGCGCTTGCCCATTGCTTCCAACTCATCCACAAGTCCTATTGCCAAAGGGTCGTCGGGGGCTACTACGTAGTAGTCTATTTCGGGGTGCTCCGCAGCGAATTTTTTGACGGCGCCGATATTCATATAATTGACGTCAACATTTTCGGCAATTTGTGCAGTACCTGCGTTGCCTTTCATACAGTAAAGCTTTTCAACTTTTTTGCTTTTTTTAAGTGCAAGTAATAAGGCGTGTTCTCTTCCGCCGTTTCCTATAACTAAAACTTGCATAATTTCCTCATTTTATCGTTAATTCAAGCATATATGGGGGTCTATCGTTATTCAAGCACCCTTTGATTAGTGTTTAAAGTGTCTGTCGCCGACGAATACCATAGCAATTCCTGCGGCGTTGCAAGCCTCTACGGAAGCCTTGTCCTGAATAGAACCGCCCGGCTGGATAATTGCGGTAATGCCCGATTTTACGCACTCTTCCACGCAATCAGGGAACGGGAAGAAAGCATCCGACGCCATAACCGAGCCCTTAGCTTCTTTACCTGCATGGGCTATAGCTTGTTGCGCTGCCCAAATGCGGTTGGTCTGTCCCATTCCTATGCCCGTTGTTCTGCCTTTCTTGCCGATAACTATCGCGTTTGATTTGGTATGTTTAACTACCTTCCACGCAAACAGCATAGCATCTATCTCTTCCTTATTGGGTGCGCGGTCCGTTACGACGCCGAGCCCGTAAACAGTCTTTTCTTTACCGCTTGGAAGAGTGCTGACCTCTATGCTTGCTTTGGTTTTGAAGAGGTTCATATCCCCGTTATGAATAAGCCCCTCGTCATACTGTTGGACGAGAAGTCCGCCGTAGACCTTTTTCATATCAAAAGCCGTGCTTTCGCGCTTGGCGCAAATATCGTCGATTTTAAGAAGGCGTATATTTTTCTTCTGCTGTAAAATTTCCAACGCTTCCGCCGTATAATCGGAAGCCATTACGATTTCAATAAAGATTTTGTTTATCTCGGTTGCGGTATCTTTATCCACCGTCCCGTTGATTGCAAGTATGCCGCCGAACACCGATACGGGGTCGCTTTCGTAGGCGCGCATATAAGCTTCGTGAACGGTTTTGCCCGTTCCTACTCCGCAAGGGTTGGCGTGTTTGCACGCAACCACTGCGGGCGTGTCGCTGAATTCTTTTAAAAGTTCCAACGCGCCGTTAGCGTCGTTAATGTTGTTATATGAAAGTTCTTTGCCCCAAAGCTGCTTAGCCGAAGATAACGAGCCTTTGCGGATAAACTGTTCGTTATAGAAAACGGCTTGCTGATTGGGATTTTCGCCGTAACGCATATCTTGCGCTTTAGAGTAGGCGAACGTTACTTCGTCAGGGAAAGTTATACCGAGCTGGGAAGCAAGGTAGTTGGAAATGAGGCTGTCGTAAACCGCGGTATGCGCAAAAACCTTGTATTGGAGATACTTCTTGGTTTCAAGCGTAACTCCGCCGTTTTCAAGTTCTGAAAGAACTTTTGAATAGTCCTTGGGGTCTACTATGACGGCTACGTCCTGATAGTTCTTCGCCGCCGCCCTTATCATAGTAGGTCCGCCGATATCTATATTCTCTACGCACTCTGCAAAATCCGCGCCCTTTGCAAGGGTTGCTTTAAAAGGATAAAGATTTACGCAGACGATATCTATGGTATTGATATTGAGCTTTTCAAGCTGAGCCATATGCTCTGAGTTCGAACGCATTGCAAGAAGTCCCGCGTGTACGTTGGGGTGCAGAGTTTTTACCCTGCCGTCAAGGCACTCGGGAAAGCCCGTTATTTCGGAAATTCCGATAACCTTTAATCCAGCCTCTTTCAATGCCTTTGCCGTGCCGCCCGTTGAAATAATTTCAAAGCCGCACTTTACAAGACCTTTGCAGAACTCAACCACGCCCGCCTTGTCAGATACGCTGACAAGTGCCCTTTTCTTCATTTCCATAATTTTTCCTCCGTTAATTTATCTTGACTTTTCTGTCAGTCTTTACGATTTTGCCCTGACAAAGCTTCTTCACGCAATATGGCAAAAGTTCGTGTTCTTGTTCCAGAATGCGGGATTGCAGAGTTTCGGCAGTGTCGCCGTCCTTGACTTCAACCGCGCGCTGAGCAATAATTGCGCCGCCGTCGGGAACTTCGTTCACAAAGTGAACGGTGCAGCCCGAAATCTTTGCGCCGTAATCAATTACGGCTTGATGAACTTTCAGCCCGTAATAGCCCGCACCGCAAAATGCGGGAATGAGCGACGGGTGAATATTGATTATTCTGTCTTTGAAATTCTTTATAAAACTTTCGGGAATTATTTTGAGCCAACCCGCCAAAACGATATAATCTATACCGTTCATATTGAGAAGGTAAGTCAATTCTTCGTAAAGTTTTTCAATTTCGGGGTAGTCTTTCTTTGCAAAGACGCGCGCAGGGATTGCGTGTTTTTTTGCCCTTTCGATTGCGCCTATACCGTCCTTAGAGGCGATAAGTAAGGCAATATCACAGAATTTTTCCCTTTCGTTTGCGTCGATTACCGACTGAAAATCAGTACCGCCGCCCGAAGCGAATACCGCTATTTTTTTCATTTTAAAATTACGCCTTGTCCTTTAACAGTCTTGCCGAGAATTACGCACTCTTCGCCCGTGCTTTCAAGTTGGGCAATAGTTGCTTCAACGTCGGCTTTCTTTACGCAGACGACCATTCCTATACCCATATTGAAGGTATTGTAAATTTCCTGTTTTGAAAGCTTGGCTTTTTTCTGCATAACACGGAAAATAGCAGGTACTTCGTAGGACTTGGTATCAATTCTGCAACCTATACCTTCGGGGAAGATACGGGGAATATTTTCAATAAAGCCGCCGCCCGTAATGTGCGCAATGCCCTTTACGCTTACTTTTTTAATAAGCTCTAAAATGGAATGAACGTATATTTTCGTAGGCGTTAAAAGTACGTCGATGGGCTTGGCGTTTAAATCCGCGTCGAACTTTTCAAGGTCTTTCAAATCTTCGCCCCAAAGCTTTCTCACGAGAGAATAGCCGTTGGAATGAATTCCGCTTGACTTTATACCTATAAGCACGTCGCCGGACTTGATTTTGCTGCCGTTTATTATCTTTTTCTTATCTACGACGCCCACCGCAAAGCCTGCGATGTCGTACTCGCCCTCAGGATAGAAACCGGGCATTTCCGCGGTTTCACCGCCGATCAAA
Organism: uncultured Clostridia bacterium; assembly: GCA_947174415.1. Classification (GTDB taxonomy): domain Bacteria; phylum Bacillota; class Clostridia; order Christensenellales; family Borkfalkiaceae; genus Coproplasma. The sequence goes on along the minus strand of CAMWIW010000003.1, from coordinate 104,274 downwards.
GCCGCTCCGGACTGTCGGCAGCCTTCGGCAATTCCCGAAACTACGGTTGCAACTTTTTCGGGGCTTAAATTACCCGTTGCGAAATAGTCCAAAAAGAACAAAGGCTGTGCGCCCTGACAAACTATATCGTTTACGCACATAGCGACCGCGTCGATACCTATCGTGTCGTGTCTTCCCGAAATAATTGCGTACTTCAACTTCGTACCAACGCCGTCAGTACCTGCAACGAGAACGGGTTCTTTCATTCCCTTAGGCATTTGGAAGAAACCGCCGAAAGAACCTAAATCGCCCAAAACTCCGCTTGTATAAGTGGATTTTACGTGCTCTTTCATAAGCCTTACCGCTTCGTAACCTCTTTCGACGTCAACGCCGCTGTCTTTATAAGAAATTGCCATTTTAAACTCCTTAGTGTTTATTGATTTTTAATTCGTCTACTTCGTAGTCGTGCATGGGATACGGATATTCTCCGTTGAAACAGCCGAGACAAAAACCCGTTTTTGCGCCCTCGCAAGTCGATAAAAGCTGTTCAACGGTAAGATACTTCACGCTGTCCGCACCTAAGCTTTCGCAAATCTGCTCTTCGCTTTTATAAGCGCCGATAAGTTGGGAGTAAGTTTGAATATCTATCCCTAAGTGGCACGGGTGCTTTATAACGGGTGAACATATTCTTATATGTACTTCCTTTGCGCCCGCGTCGCGGAGCATTTTTATTATCTTGCGCATGGTCGTGCCACGGACGATACTGTCGTCTATAAGCACTATGCGTTTGCCGCGAACGTTACCGCGCAAGGCGTTCATTTTAACGCTTAAACTGTCTTCGCGCTGACTTTGTTCGGGCTGAATGAAGGTTCTGCCCACGTATCTGTTGCGGGCGAGAGCTTCAACGAACGGAGTACCGCTCTCTTCCGAATAGCCTCTTGCCGCAACGTTACCCGAATCGGGAACACCCGAAACCATATCCGCCTCTACGGGATAGTTTTTGGCAAGAAGTTTGCCGGCAAGTTTACGCGCCTCGTAGACGCTGTACCCCTCCATAACTGAGTCGTGCCGAGCGAAGTAAACGTATTCGAAAATACACATACTGCTCTTTTTTGGCACGCCGTCCATCATATGCGAATGGATACCCGTACTGTCGATAACGACTATTTCACCGGGCTTCACGTCCCGTAAAAAGTTCGCGCCGACGGCGTCCAAGGCGCAGGTTTCGCTTGCCGCAACCACCTCTCCGTCAATCGTGCCAATGCATAAGGGCCGAATTCCGTGAGGGTCGCGTACGGCAATGAGCTTGTCCGTGGTCATAATCACGAGAGCATAAGAACCTTTAAACTTTGTGCAGGCGCGCTTTATACCCGTAAGTATATCGCCGTCTGAAAGGCTGTTTATTAATATGGCTATAACTTCGCTGTCAATCGAAGTCTGGAACACGGCGTTCTGCGCTATAAGCTCGTCGCGGAGCTGCTTCGTGTTTGTGAGGTTGCCGTTATGAGCAACGGCAACTTTGCCGCACTTACCCGTAAACACTACGGGTTGGGCGTTTAACAGTTGACTTGCGCCCGTAGTCGAATAACGGACGTGTCCGATTGCGATATCGCCGTCGGGAAGCTTTTCGAGCATACCGTCCGCAAACACGTCGGGCACAAGCCCCATTCCCTTATAGTACGAAATTTTATTTGCGTAAGAAACCGCTATTCCGCACGACTCCTGCCCCCGATGTTGAAGAGCGTAAAGTCCGTAGTAGACCGTATGCGCAACGTTGCGGCTCTCTTGCGAATAAACGCCGAACACGCCGCACTCTTCGTGTTTTTCTTCCATAATTATACCTTATTCTTTGCCTGTCCAGCAATACGTGCAGAGCTTGCACGGCTCTAAACCGATTGCCTCGATGAGCCCTTCCAACGATTGAAATTCAAGAGATTCAAATTGGAATTTATCGCAAATAGCCTTGCGCATAGCCTTACCGCGCTCGGTTTCGGAATTGCTGTATTCTTCCATATGCTTGACGCTTTCCTCGCCTTCGAGTTCCATCATTGTACGGCGGGTGATTAAATCCATATCTCCCGAAGAGCGGGAGAAATTGAGATACTTGCAGCCGTACATAATCGGCGGACACGCAGAGCGCATATGCACTGCCTTAGCGCCGTGTGAATAGAGGAAATCAACCGTTTCTTTAAGTTGAGTTCCGCGCACGATGCTGTCGTCGACAAGAAGCAATTTTTTTCCGTCTATCAACTCGTGAACGGGAATAAGTTTCATTTTTGCAACTCTGTTGCGCTCCGTCTGGTTGACGGGCATAAAGCTACGAGACCACGTAGGCGTATATTTTATATAGGGGCGCGCAAACGGAACTTTACAGGCGTTTGCGTAGCCTATCGCGTGGGGTGTGCCCGAATCGGGAACGCCGCCAACGAAATCAATGTCGTGCAAGTCGTGAGTTTTTGCATCGTTCTTCGCAAAAATTTCACCGTTTTTGCAGCGCATAATCTCGACGTTTACACCCTCGTAGCTTGAAGTGGGATAGCCGTAATACGACCACAGGAAAGCACAGATACGCATTTCTTTGCCTGCGGGTGCAAGCTGGGTTATACCGTCGGCGGAAACTTCGACGATTTCGCCCGGACCGAGTTCGCGCTCGTCTAAGTAGCCTAATTTTTTATAAGCGAAGCTTTCAAAGGAGACGCAGTATCCGTCGTCGCACTTACCCAAAAGCACGGGAAGTCTGCCGACTTTATCCCGCGCCGCAATAAGCGTTCCCCTGTCGGTTAAAAGAAGTATCGATGCAGTGCCTTCGACCTGCTCCTGCGCGTATCGAATACCATCCACGAAGCTTTTCTTGCTGTTGATAAGCGCGGCTATAAGCTCGTTTGCGTTAACCCTTCCGCCCGTCATTGCGTCAAAGTAGCCGCCGCCCGCTGAAAGAACTTTCTGCACGAGTGCGGCTGCGTTGTTGATAATGCCTATCGTGCATATGGCGTAAGTACCGAGTCTGGATACGGTAAGCAAAGGTTGCGGGTCGGTATCGCTTATGCAACCGATAGCAGCGTTGCCTTTCATTTCCTTTAAGACGCGCTCGAACTTTGTTCTGAACGGAGCGTTTTCGATATTATGTATTTCGCGCTGTAAACCCACTTCGGGGTCGTAAGCCGCCATGCCGCCGCGTTTCGTGCCGAGGTGGCTGTGATAATCAGTGCCGATAAAAACGTCGAATACGGCGCTGCTTTTTTTGACCGAGCCGAAAAATCCGCCCATTATTTACTCTCCGTGATGCGTTTGAAAATTTCCGCGTATGCGTCTTCTACTCCGCCTAAATCGCGACGGAATCTGTCCTTGTCGAGGCTGACGTGCTTGGTCGTGTCCCAAGTACCCGCTTCCCAGAAACGGCAGGTGTCGGGTGAAATTTCGTCCGCGAGCACGATTTGTCCTTTAAATCTGCCGAATTCGAGTTTAAAGTCGATTAAATCGATATTGAGTTCTTTGAAGAACGCTTTCATAGCTGCGTTTACGGCGAACGCCATTTTCTTAATCGTATCGATTTCCTCTGCGGTTGCAAGGTTTAACGCAAGCGCGTGATAATCGTTGATAAGGGGGTCGCCCAAATCGTCGTTTTTGTAGGAAAATTCAATCGTAGGCGCGCTGAATTTAGTACCCTCGGCAACGCCGTATCTTTTGGAAAAACTGCCCGCCGCGACGTTTCTTATAATAACTTCGAGGGGAACTATTTCGACTTTTTTAACGACGGTGTTTCTGTCGTCAATCTGCTCTACGAGGTGCGTAGGAATACCCTTCTTTTCAAGCATAGCCATCATAAGGTTACTCATTTTGTTGTTTATGACGCCCTTGCCGATTATCGTACCTTTTTTAAGACCGTTGAAAGCCGTTGCGTCGTCTTTATAGGAAACGATGACGTAGTCGGGATTTTCGGTTGCATAAACCTTTTTTGCCTTGCCTTCATAAAGCTGTTTCGTTTTTTCCATTTTGGAATTTCTCCTTAAAAATAAAATTTAAAATTGTAAACAATATAAATAACCGCAAGTATACTCGCGGTTATAATTTAAAGTTGCTCTATCTCGGTTTGAAGAGCTGCGTCGTCGGAATTGATTTTATCCTTCATTTTAACTTTATAATCTTTAAGCTTAGCGGCGATTTCGGGATATTTTATACCCAAAATCTGCAAGGCAAGAAGCCCCGCGTTTTCACCCGCGTTAACGCCGACGGTTGCGACGGGAATACCTGAGGGCATCTGCACGATAGACAGCAAGCTGTCAAGCCCGCCCATCATATCCGTTTTCACGGGCAGACCTATAACGGGAAGAGCAGTATTAGCCGCGATTACGCCGCCGAGGTGCGCAGCCTTACCTGCCGCGCAGATTATAACCTCTACCCCGTTTTTTGCGGCGTTCAAGGAAAAGTCGTGCGCCTCTTCGGGGGTGCGGTGTGCGGAAATTACGCGCACTTCGGTTTCCACACCGAAACTCTTTATTACGGTTACGGCGGGTTTAACTACGCCGAAATCCGATTTGCTTCCCATTAAAATTGCTATTTTTGACAAAGCATACCTCACATATGTAAAATATTCTGATTTAGAAACATACTAACCGTATGGTACTTTTGTATATTGTGTTGTCCGTGTATATCTTCGCCGTGAATTTTTACTCGGTGATGCTGCTTATCTCACAGCGGAACGAGTTCGGCGATAACGCAACGAAGCCGACGGGGGACGGAAAAATTATTCTTGCCGCAATTCTCGGCGGGGCGCTTGCGGTGTATATAAGTATGTTTGTTATGCGGTACAGAATTAAAAACATTCTGTTTATGATTTTAATGCCCGTGATTGCCGTTTTAAATATCTATTTTTTCTATCTTGCTTATTCGTCGGGGCTTTCGTTTATCGTGGTGAGGTAAAATATCCACAACACTTGTTATCTTCTAATAAATTATAACACAATATATTGACAAAATAAAAATGTTTGCAAGAAGTTTTTTACAAAATATTGAGTAAAAATTTTACTTTTGCCCTTTTCAAACACTTGACAAACAAAAAAACGCGTCCGCCTTACGGCTGACGCGTTTAAAATTATTCTTTTTCCTCGGTATTGACGCCTTCCTTCTGCGCCTTTAAGAGGTCGCGGATTTCGGCAAGAAGTTGTTCGGTGGTAACGGCAGGAACTACAGGTGCTTCGATTTCAGCCGTTGCCTTAATTGCCTCTTCTTCGGAGATCTGTCCTTTTTTAAGCTGTTTTTCAATGGCTTTCTTTTGCTTTTCGGCAAGTTTTTTACCGCCTGCGCGAACGGTATTTATTGCTTTGACTATGCAGAAAAGTATAAGCGCAACGAGAATAAAGTTTATAATCGCCGATATAAAAGCACCCCAATCGATATAAATCGAATTAGCCAAATCAAGCGCGCCCGTCTCCTCGACGTATGCGGCTTTCAGCACGGTTACCGCAGCTTCGAGACCCGCGCCCGTACCCGAAAGCAACCAATTGATAAGCGGTTGCAGAATTTGACCCGTCAACGCCGTAATGATAGCCGTAAACGCTCCGCCGACGATAACGCCGACCGCCATATCCACAACGTTTCCGCGGGTTATAAATTCTTTAAATTCTTTAAAAAATTTCATTTTAACACTCCTGTTATAAATTTATTCAATTATAAAATTCAAACGAAGGGCTTGTCAAGCGATTAACGCGGAAATAAGCTGTTTACGCAGTTCGTCTTTATTGCCGCCTGTCAGAATATCCGAAACAATTTTGCCGCCGTTTATTACTATTACTCTATCGGAGAGCGAAAGCGCCTCGTCCACGTCGTGCGTAACGAAAAGCGCGGTCCGTCCGCTTTCCCTTTGAATTTGCAAGAAGAGTTCCGATATTTCTTTTTTGAGCTTTAAGTCGAGAGACGAAAACGGCTCGTCCATAAGTATCAGTTCACCGCCGTACAGAAACGCGCGGGCAAGCGAGGCGCGCTGCGCCTGTCCGCCCGAAAGCGATACGGGATAGGCGTTTTTCTTATCCGTCAAACGCACTTTTTCCAAAACGCCGTCTATTGACTTTTCGTCCTTGCAGATAAGTTTAAGATTGCCGCCGACCGTCAGATTAGGAACGAGCCGCGGCGTTTGAAAAACGTACGAGCATTTGACTTTAGTGATTTCACCCGCGTAGTCGGTAAGCCCCGCAACGCAGTTTAAAAGAGTGGTTTTGCCGCATCCGCTCTCGCCCAATATGCAGGTTACTTCCCCTTCTTTCAATTCGAGGCTGAAATTTTCGTAAACGGTAAGGTTGCCGTATTTTTTAGTAAGGTTGGTAATTTTCATTTTCCGCCCTCCCCTTTCAGCCATTTACGGTTTATCCGCGAAAGCTGCGAAAAAGCAAGCTCTATAATAAGCCCCAAAATCACTGCGGTAAGCGTGAGCGCGGCAAGGTTAGCCACCGCCCCTACCACACTGTTTTCTTGCATCATTCCGCCCAAGCCCTTTGCCGTGTTGACGAGAACTTCGGAAGAAATCATAACTTTAAGTCCCAACGATACGTTTGCGCCCGTCTGCGAAAACACGCTCGGCGAAACGAGAGGCAAGTAGATTTTGAACATCCTGTCCCTTTTGCTTATGCCGTAGACCTGCGCCATTTCTTTTATGCCGCCGTCGATACCTTCCGCCGCGGCGGTAAGCTGAGAGTAAATCATCGGGAACAGCACCAACACCGTAACTATTACGGGGGATAGGCTTCTGTTGCCGTAAGTGATTTTGAAGATTATGAGAATTACCGCCATTGTGGGCAGAGTGCGGATGATAACCGTGATGGGTTTAATCAGCGCTTTGCACCAACTGCCGAGCAAGGCGAAAGCCGTAAACGCCGCGGCAAGAACGAAAGAAATTACGAAGGCAAGCAACGTTCTTAAAAGCGAATTGCCAACAGCCGTCCAGAACGCACCGTCCGAAAGGTTATGCCAAAAGCTTACGGCGGTATCTTCGAACGACGGCACGATAAGACGGTTTCCTACGCTGTAATACGCGATTATCCACACGAGCCACATTAAAACGAGCGCGGCGATAGAGCAGATTATATTAATTTTTCTTTGCGTGAAGAATTTTTTAAGCATTTATATAAAAGAAATTGTCCGTTACCTCGTCGGCAAACGTTGCGTTTACCCCTTTGAGCTTGGAAAGGAAGGTTTTAACTTCGGTCTTGCAATCTGCCGCGGGCGTGAAATAGACTGCGCAGTTTGCAATGACGCTTTTGGATAGTTTGGTAAAAGCGGGAGTTGTATTTTCTGGGTCGGGGTAGTGAGCTTTTATTGCGTTGAGGATAGTTTCAGAAGAAACCGTTTCGTCCAAAAGCCACAGTGAGCTTGCGGCAAGCGCAGCCGTGAATTGAGATATAAACTCGGGGTCGCTCTCAATTAGACTGTTCTTTGCAACGAGCACGGCTTGGGGATAGCCGCTTTCACCGCCGTAAAGGCTTTGCAAGCTACCTGCTTGCATTAAGTTGAGGTTTGGGTTGCCTATCCTCGTGCTTGCGGCAGGTTCGGGAATAACGAAATAGTCGCAATCCGAGCCGACGCCCGTAACCTCGGTGGGTTGAACTGCTTGCAAGGTTACTTCTTCCGAAACGCCGTACTCGCTTAAAATCAGTTTAGTAATTGCGCCGGGGAATTTTGCCATTTGCACTACGCCGACCTTCTTGCCCGTAATTTCTTGGGCGAAGTTGTCAGCCGTGAGCGCGGTTTTTTCGGTTGCCGAAACCAAATACAGGTTGCCGTGAGTTACCGTGCCAAGCATTTTATAATCAGCGCCGCTGCCCAAAAGCAAGCTGGCGTCGTTGACGGGAAGAATACATAAATCTGCGTTCTTGTTCATATCTTCATACGTTACCGTCGAGGTAATGCTTTCCGCGTCTACAACGTGGTAATTGACCTCTTTGCCGAACTGCGTATCCTCCGCCATCAGCTTAGCTATGGCAAGTGCGGGCGCTCCGTCGGGCGCATAGACCTCTATACCGTCCGAACCGCCGTTGCCGCAAGCCGTAAAGCCCAAGGCTGACACGCCGACTACGATTGCGCTTAAAAAAGCAGTTAAAAGTTTTTTCATATATTTATTTCTCCTTTCGGTGTCAGGCAGTACCTTCCACCTTAAAAATTATTGACGGTGCATTAAAGTTTTTGCGGTTACCCCGCCTAACATTCCTATCTTGCCCGTAAGTTTGTTGATAACTTCGGTCGGAGCGTCGAGGGCGATACTTATCACGGACACGCCCTTTTCTTTATAAGGAATTCCCATTCTGCCGAGAACGTATTCGCCGAACTCGGACAAAAGAGCGTTTATTTGGGGACTGACCTCTCTGTTTTCGACTATTATACTTATAACCGCAAGTCTGTTTTCTTGCATAAAAAAACCCTCCTTTAAAGAGGGACAGCGCAAAAAAGGCGTATTTAAACACGCCTTATTTTACCTTTGCCCTCAGAAATTCTTTGCGTTCAGGTAATTTGATTTTATCACGGAAAAAATTTTTTTACAAGCAAATGAATAATACTTGATAAAACAAACATACTGAGATTATGAAAAAGGGTTTATTTTTAGCGGTATCTTTACTTTCGATAAGCAGCGCCCTGTGCTTTACGGGCTGCAACCAAAACGGCGACGGCGACGGTAAATCGGTAGAGGATTACGTCCGGACTAAAATAGTTACTCTCGACGAAACCGATGACGGAAACGGCAGCGGCGAAACCGACGAAAACGGCGGCAACTGCCCCGACGGTAACTGCGAAAGACACGGTATGCCCAAAGTTCACTTTGAATTCAAAAACGGCAGACCCGCTTCAAAACGCAACGCCGAAGGAGAAGATAAAGCCGAAGAAAGAGGCTTGGAAAAATCACACGGCAGGCATCACGGAAAACACCACCGCTTGCCCAAGCACCCCAGACCTGCTCCCCCCGAGGACGGCGGTCAGGACGATAACGGTTAAAAAATTAAGCCCCCGCGCTATTTTTGCGCAGGGGCTTTGATATTTTAAGTTGATTTTTTTGCCGTTCAAGGTTATAATATTTTTATGAAAACCTATAAATACAAATTTACCAAACTGATAACGGCGTTTATCTGGATAGGAGTTGCGCTTTCGGTAGTTGCGTTCGGGCTGAATACGTACTTCGTTTTTGCCGACGGTATAGCAACTGCCGCCAACGCGTTTTATCCTATTTTAAGATACGTTTTAATGTACTTCGTTTCCATAGCGGCGTTCGTAATTCTGATAAGTTTGGTTTTTTCCTCCTACTATTCTATTTCGGGAACGAAATTCAAGACGAGCTTCGGGATAATAAAAAGTTCTTACGATATAGAAAAAATCGAAAGCGTCGTTCTCGACAGAAAGACGAAAAAGCTGAGCGTGTATTTCGAAGATAAAAACTTCGTCGTAATAGTCGTTAAAGAAGAATGGTACGAAGATTTCATAGAAGAGCTTTTAAAGGCGAACGGTAAAATAGAATACACGATTAATTCGAAAGAGAACGATATCGACGAAGAAAAGAAATAAAATATTAACGAACGTCGCGCCGCAAAATTGCGGCGCGCCGATTTTTATTTTTTACGCTTTATTACCGAGGTATGATGTTCTTCACCGGCAACGAGTTTTAAAACGTTCTTGCGGTGAGCAACCCAAGTTAAAAGATTAATTACAAGCAAAATCAAGAGTAAAACCACAACCCACGGACTCGTTATTTCGTTTTCGTATCTTACGATAAACATAGCGGCTTGCCAGATAGTCAGTCCCGACACACCCATAAGCGACGCCATGCTGCCCCATTCGGTTATGGCAATGTAGGCGAAAAGGCACATAAAGAACGCAAGTACTATAAAGACGAACCACCACTCTTCACAGGGCAGTGCAAACAGAAACAGTCCCAAAGTAGAGGCTATTCCCTTACCGCCTTTAAACTTCATAGTAACGGGGAAGATGTGCCCGATTATGACGAAAACCCCGCAAAAATATCTGATAAAGTCGGATACGAAAATATCCGTGCCAGCGAAAATATAATCCTTAAAAATCAGCCAGCCTATCAGTGCGGGCAGCCCGCCTTTTATAGCGTCGCAGGTAAAATTGATTATGCCCACTTTAAGCCCGAAAGTGCGGGTCATATTCATAGAGCCGGGGTTGCCGCTCCCAACCTCGCGTATGTCTTTCTTTTTAAAATGAGAGATTAAAACCGCAAAGTTAAAGCAGCCGATAAAGTAGCAAACCACTGAGCACAGAACGAGCCAATACCAACATTCAGCAAAAGCTATTTCCGTCATGTTAACTTTCTCCGTTTTCTCTTGCGATAATTTTTATCGGCGTGCCCGAAAAATCGAAGTTCTTTCTTAAAACGTTTTCCAAAAACCGCTCGTAAGAAAAGTGCAAAAGGTCTACGGAGTTTACTTTAATAACGAACGTAGGCGGCGCAACGGCAACCTGCGAAGAAAAATAAACTTTAAGCCTTCTGCCGTTGTAACTGGGCGGCTCGTTGGCGCGGACGGTATCCGCGATTAAATCGTTTAAAATGCCCGTAGATACGCGGAAGCGGGAATGTGCGTAAACCTCGTCTATGAGCGCAAAAAGCTTTTCGGCGCGCTGGCCCGTTTTTGCCGAAATATATACGGACTTGAAATAGTCCATAAACTTTAAATCTTCTTTTAATTTAGCTTCAAACCTGTTGATAGTGTTAGTATCCTTTTCAATCAAGTCCCACTTATTCATTACTATGACTGAGGGTTTGCCCTCTTCGTGAACGAAGCCTATTATTTTGGTATCCTGCTCGGTTAAACCTTCCGAACTGTCAACCACTAAAAGACATACGTCGGCACGGCGAACGGCGTCGTACGCGCGGAGTTGGGAATAATACTCTATCTCGTCCTCTACCCTACTCTTTTTGCGTATACCCGCAGTATCTATTACGGTATAGTTTTTTCCGTTATAGGTCAGCTGTGTATCAATTGCGTCGCGCGTAGTTCCCGCAATATCGGTAACTATCGTTCTTTCAAAACCCAATAGTCTGTTTACAAGGCTTGACTTGCCTGCGTTGGGTTTGCCAACGACTGCAATTTTAATGCTGTCGTCCTCTTCATGAACGCCCTTTTCAAACCAACTGACAGCCTCGTCAAGAACGTCGCCTATGCCCGTAGAATGTTCTGCCGAAACGGGGTATGGCTCACCCAAGCCAAGGGAATAAAACTCGAAAATTTTGTCTTCGGAATAGTCGTCGATTTTGTTGACGACCAAAATAACGGGTTTTTTACTGCGGCGGAGCATATCCGCGACGTCGTAGTCGGAAGTAGTCAAGCCCTCTTTGCCGTCCACGAAAAAGAGAATGACGTGCGCCGTTTCTATTGCGACTTCGGCTTGTTTTTTGATTTCGCGCCACATAGTATCTTCCGACCGCATTTCGATGCCGCCGGTATCCACTATCGAAAAGGCTTTGCCCCGCCACTCGCCGTCTGCGTAAAGTCTGTCGCGCGTAACTCCGGGCTTGTCCTCCGTTATTGAAATTTTTCTGCCGACGACCTTGTTGAAAAACGTGCTTTTACCGACGTTAGGTCTGCCGACGATTGCTATCAATGGTTTAGACATAATAATATTATTTTAACCGAACTGAAATAATTTGTAAAGAAAAACCCCGCTAAAAAGCGGGGGAAATTTCTTTTATAATCAGAATGCAAGGTTAATGCCGACAAGACCGAGTACGAGGAATATAACCGCTACCCAGAAGAAAGCCCTTACGACCGCACTCTTCGTACGCATAAAGTGATAAGCGGGAATTATAACCGCAACGATGAGCGCGACTTGCGCAATCATGCTGCAAATACCCGTAACTCTGCCTGCCCAACCGATATTGATGTCAACCTTAGCCAACAGCCCGAACACGAATGCGAGCATTGCCGCAACGGCAGCAATAACCATTGCTACGTAAGCGCAGAATTTTACGATATCCCACACGGAAGTAGTTCTGTTGGTCGTGGTTTTTTTGGTTTTCTTTGCCATAAATAAACACTCCTTAAAATTTAGTTCTATAACAGTATATCAATTACAAAACACATTTGCAAGTTAATAAAAAAGAATTTTTTTAAATTTCATTCAGTTTATCCAAAACTTGCGTGAAATAATCGGGAACGGACGCTTCGAAGGACATTTCCTTACCCGTTACAGGGTGGTTAAGGCGAAGCCGCCAAGCGTGAAGCAGTTGCCCGTTTAAATTGAATTTTTGCTTTTTTACTCCGTATACGGGGTCGCCTACAACGGGGTGCGCAAGGTGCTTTGCGTGAACGCGTATCTGATGTGTTCTGCCCGTCCGTAAATCGAAACGGCAGAGAGTAAAGCCTTCTTTGTATCTTTTCAAAACGGTGAAGTCGGTTATTGCAAGCTTGCCTTTTTCGGGCGGAACTACAGCCATTTTAACTCTGTCTTTGGGGTCGCGGCCTATATAAGTCGTTACCGTGCCGCTATCTTCCTTTAATATTCCTTCCAAAAGCGCGAGATAAGTTCTTTTGCAGGTCTTTTCTTCAATCTGTTTTGAAAGGCTTAAATGAGCGGCGTCGTTCTTGGCAACAACCAAAAGTCCCGAAGTGTCTTTATCTATTCTGTGAACAATCCCCGGTCTGATAACGCCGTTTATGCCGCTTAGGCTGTCAAGCTTAAACAAAAGGGCGTTGACGAGCGTTCCCTCGAAGTTGCCGTTGCCCATATGCACCGTCATACCCTGCGGCTTGTTTACGACGGCTATATCGTTATCCTCGTAAACGATTTCAATTGGAATGTCCTCGGGTTTGGCAGAGTACTCCACTGCGTCGGGCAAGGTTACTTCTACCGCGTCGCCGCAGTTTACGGGCGAAGAGGGCTTTGCGGGCTTGCCGTTTATCAGAACGCCGCCATCAAAAAGTTTTTTTACCGCAGAGCGGGTGACCCCCTCTAAATTCTCACTTAAAAATATATCGGCGCGGGCAAACTTATCCCGCGCTGTCAATCTTTCGGTTTTCATTCTTCTTTTTTATCTTCCGTTTCTTTGATTACTTCGTTGCCCGTTGTGGCGCTTTCGGCTTTCTTCCTCTCTTCCTCTTCCTTTCGTGCGGCTTGAAAAGCCTTAGCCTTTTTTGTTAAAGGAAATACTGATATTTCGTTCAGGAAAAGCATATCCAAGGCGGCAAGAATTGCACCTATCACTATGAAGAAATCGGCAAAGTTACAGTAAGCAATTCTGCCGAACATCCAAAGCCCGAACCAATCTCGGACGTAGCCAAGCGCAATTCTGTCAACGATGTTGCCTATCGCGCCCGCAATTACCATAGAAATGGCTACTTTAAGCAAAACGAAGCGGTTTGGCAAGATTATAAACGCAAAAATCATTGCGGCAAGAAGGACGAAGGTTACTATCAAAATAGGGATCTGACCTAAATCCAAGCCGAACGCAACGCCGTAGTTAGGAACACCGTAATGAATTACCACAACGTCGGGAATAATCGTCAGCTCCCAACAGTATTTTTCTTCGAAATGCTTAGTAAGTAAATCCGCGGCAATAAGCACGGCGATAACTACCAACAATATTATGCTTAATTTGCCGAAGTGCGGCTTTAACTTCTTTTTAGTCATAGAATAATGATATAATAAATCCGCCGTAAAGTCAATTAAGAACAGGTGAAAATGAAGAGGAAATATAAAGAAATACGCCGAAGTTTATTCGGCGTATCGTTTATTTTGCAAAGCCAAGACTTATCAGTATAGCTTTATCCACCTTTGACATAGTTTGTTCGTTTAACTCCCCTATCCTTTCCTTTAATCTGCGCTTGTCTAACGTTCTGATTTGTTCAAGTAAAATCACGGAATCTCGCACAAGACCGTATGTCGATGAGGGCAACTCAATATGGGTGGGAAGCTTTGCCTTGTTTATTTTGCTTGTTACCGCCGCGGCTATAACCGTGGGGGAGTATTTATTGCCCACGTCGTTCTGAACCACAAGAACGGGTCTTATTCCTCCCTGCTCACTGCCAACCACGGGGGATAAATCTGCATAGTACAGTTCTCCGCGCTTAATAGTCATATATAACCTCTCTTTCGGCAGGGTATATTTTATTATATGTACTGCCTCACCCTTATTGTTGACGGAAAGGCAGATTTTTATACGTTTTAATAGAGGTGAATTACGTACATATTGAGGAAAATGAAAACGTAGTAAAGCGCAAGACAGACAAGCATTATAATGCCCGCAATTCTGCCGATACTCTTCGTTTTGCCCCAGCACGACGAGAATATGAGCACTGCGGCAAACAAAGATACGAGTCCGCCGACAAGTCCTTCCGTAGAGAAGGGCAGTCCGTCCGCACCCTTGCAAAGCGCGCCTACGCCGCCGATTAATAAAATATTTGCGATATTGCTGCCAATGATGTTGCCCGTTGCGATACCGACGTCGCCTTTCTTTGCGGCGGAAACCGAAGTTACCAACTCAGGCAAAGAAGTACCGAAAGCAACTACCGTGAGCGCAACTATTTCGGGGTCGATACCTATAAGGCTGACGGAAACCGTTCTTGCGGCGTTTACTACGAGAGTTGCACCGCCAACGACCATAACCAAGCCCACTACGGTGATAATTATTAAAAACCAAACCTTATCTTTTAAATCCTCATACTTTTCCTTAACTCTGCCCCACCACGATAAGGGCACGGCGTCGGCTGCGGCATTTTCGCCGTTAAAAGGAACGGCTGAGGCTGTTGCCTCTTCCAAAAGAACTTTGGACTGCTTTTTAGCAAGCACGATATTATAAGCCATAAACGCTGCATATAAGAGAACGAGTATAAGACCTTCCCACCATACGAACGTATTGCCGAGCGCGCCCAAAAGAACGAAAAGCGCGCTTATGAAAATAAGGAACGGCAAATCGATAAAACGCGTGGTTTTTTCGACCGGAAGCTTGCAGATTACCGCCGAAATTCCGAGAATGAGGAAGATATTCAGGACGTTACTGCCTAAAATATTCCCGACGATAAGCTCGCCCGTGCTGCCCAATGCGTCCACGATGGTTACCGCAAGTTCGGGCGCGGAAGTACCGAGAGCTACCACCGTTGCACCGATTATGAAGGTGGACACTTTCAACTTTTTGGCAATGCCCGAAGCACCGTCCACGAAGAAGTCCGCACCTTTAACCAATAACACGAAACCGATAATCAGCAAAATAATATTTACTATCCAAGTTGCCGCCGAACTTTCCAAAATAAGGTCGTAATTCATTTTTTACCTCTATATTATATTTAGCAGGTCGGAGAAAAAATATAAGACCCCCGACTTAAATTGCTTTAAGTCGAAAGTCTTGTTCCTTAGAATTTAAGGGGCGACGGCACGATTTTTTATAAATCGGGGTCTGTTGCCGTAAACCTTATAACTACTCCCTTTCAACGGAATTAATTTATCAGATTAAATTTTTCGTGTCAAGCGTTTTACCGCGCTGTGTATATTTTTTATTATATCGTATGCGGTTGCGCAAAAATCCGTTCTTTCTTCCAAAGAAATTTCTGCGGATAAACCCAAAGTGTAGGTTGCGCAGACTGCCGCGTCAAAGGGCGCAAGCCCGCGCGCAAGCGTGCCGCAAAAAAAGCCCGCAAGTATATCTCCACTCCCGCCTTTTGCAAGCGCGGTGCTGCCGCGAGCGTTGATTACAGTCTTATTTCCGTCAGTAATTACAGTGGTTGCCGACTTTAAAACCAAGGTTACGCCGTACTCCTTCGCGAACGCCTTAGCAACAGTTACGGGGTCGCTTGTAATTTCTTCAAGGGATTTTTTGGTCAGACGGGAAAATTCTTTAATATGCGGCGTTATGACCAACGCGCACTTTTTGTGCTTTAAAACTTCAACGCCGTATTTAGCGACGGAATTTAACCCGTCCGCATCAATGAGCAGCGCGCCCTCGTATTCCGACAACAGAATTTTAATTTTGTCGTAGAGCTCCTGAGACACGCCGCAACCCATTCCCACAGCTATTGCGTTTGCAGTCAAGTCAGCTTCCGAATAAATTGCTTGCGGATACTTTGCGGCAAGAGCGAGCTTCACCTCTTCTACCGTCGTTAGCTTAACTATACCGCAACCCGATTTTAACGCCGATTGCAAGCTTAACGCGGCCGCGCCTAAATATTTATTCGAACCCGCAATCAGGTTTGCCGTACCGTAAGTCCCTTTATGCGAGTTGCGCCTGCGCCGTCCATAAAATTCGGACAAGTCGTTATCGTCGTAAATTTCGGCAAACGATTCACTTGGCGGCAAAAATATGCCTATATCTTTTTTGACCAACTCACCGCAGTAATCAAGACCGTCGTTTAAAAAATGACCGAGCTTGTATTCGGCAATCGCTACAGTTTTGTCGGCTTTTATTGCCGCGCCCAAAACTTTTCCGTTATCGC
This sequence comes from uncultured Clostridia bacterium, assembly GCA_947174415.1. Lineage (GTDB taxonomy): Bacteria > Bacillota > Clostridia > Christensenellales > Borkfalkiaceae > Coproplasma. Next base: position 87,877 of record CAMWIW010000003.1, on the reverse strand, counting down.
CTGAAAGTCCGCTTGGAATATCCGCCGAAATCACGTACGCTCCGAATGAATTAATTTCGTCAATAAGCGTCTTTATTTCGCCTGCAACTTCACGGCACAATCCCGTGCCGAAAATGCAATCAATTACGATTGACCCACATATATGCGGCAAATAACGCCCTTTATATGCTCTTTTTTCGCGCTCGCAATCGGCTGAAAATTTACCGCCGATAGCGTAAACAGCAACGTTAAAACCACGTTCTAAAAGCTCTTGCGCGCAAACGTAACCGTCTCCGCCGTTGTTTCCCGTGCCGCAAACCACCAAAATTTCGTCGATTTTTAAGTTTTTTGCCGTATTTTCAGCCTCGTCCGCTAACGCAACGCCCGCGCGGCGCATTAAAACTGAGGACAGAACGCCATTTTCTTCCATAGTGTATGCGTCGGATAAGCGCATTTGCGCGTTTGATAAAACCCTTTCCATTACAGCCTTAAAGATACCTCCGCAGCGCTTATTTCAAGCATATTCCCGCACCAATCGACTAAAAGTCTGCCGTTTTCGGTTATATCTAACGCCGTAACCACCCTTTCTTCCTCTTCGGTTTTTAACGTTACGCTCTGACCGAACCAGTTAATATATTTTTTATAATCTTCTATCGTATAATCCTTTTTAAGACTGTTTAAAAAAGATTTTTTTACCTCGCTTAAATCAAACGGCTTACCCGCAGTTTGTTGCATTGAGATTGCAATTTTTTCTATTTCCGGAGAAATTTCATTGTTGACGTTTATTCCTATTCCGACAATAGACCGAGTTATCAATCCTCTTGAAAAGGTATTTTCAATCAGCGTTCCGCAGATTTTTTTACCGCACACGAGCACGTCGTTCGCCCAACGGATAACGGGCGAAAGTCCGAAATTTTCAAGCGTTCTACATACGGTAACGCAACCGTTAACCATGATTTTAAATGCGCTTTCGGCGGAAAAATTCTTATAGTGCCGCATAACAGAAACGAATAACCCGCCTTCTAGTGAGATAAAGCTTCTGCCTTTTGTACCTTTGCCTGCCGTCTGCCTTTTTGCAAAAACGCACAAATCCTCACCGTTATCGTTAATTTTGCAGTATTCGTTAGTGGAGTTGACTTCTTCAAGTTCAATAATCTTCATCGTCGCCACCTAATTTGTCAAGAGCGGATTTTGCAGTATCGTAGCCAAACCCTTTAGACAGCAAATACTTAAAGCCCTTGTATAAGTTTTCCTTTGAGAATTCTTTTCCACGCATATACTTCTGCACAACGGTCAAGGCTTCGCAGTCGTCCTCTTCTACCTCTTCCAAGACTTCTTCTATGGCGCGTCTTTCAGCACCGCGCTTGATAAGGTCAGCCTCCAAAGCGCGTTTACCCTTTCCCGTAACACTGTTGACGTAGGCGCGGCAGTAAGCGTAATCGTCAACGAATTTATAGTATTCGAGCCGTTCTAATACATATGATTGAACGGCTTCCGTATACCCCTTTTTAACAAGAAAGTCGCAAATTTGCTTCTTAGTTTTCATAGTTGCGGAAATATGGGTCAACGCTTTATCCAAAGCCTGACTTTTTTCGGTTTCAAGCTGAATTTCGTCAAGCTGCGACTTTTCAATCTGCATACCCGCTTTAAGATGGTATTTTATAGCAACTTCGAGCTTAATTCCGCAATAAAATCTGCCGTCAACGTAAACGTTACAGCGTTTAGGATCTTTTTTTTGGGGTTCAATAGAAGTAATTTCTGCCATATGACTATTTTATCATTAGCACTGCTTTTTGTCAATTCCCGCAGTTGACACGCAGCGCAGGCAAAGGTATAATTTAGTTAATATGATAGGAATTTATTTCAGCGGTACGGGAAATACGAAACATTGCGTTGACATGCTTTTAAGCGAACTTGAAAGCGGAGCAAAAAGTTTATCCATCGAAGACGAAACCGCCGTTCCCGCTATATCGGAAAGCGAAGAAATTGTTTTGGGGTATCCCGTTTATTTTTCAAATATACCGAAAATTGTCAGAGAATTTTTAGATAACTACGGAAAAGTATTTAATGGCAAGAAAGTTTTTATAATTTGCACTATGGGGTTATTCAGCGGAGACGGCGCGGGTTGCTCTGCGCGGATTTTGAAAAAATACGGTGCAGAAATTATTGGCGGGCTGCACTTGAAGATGCCGGACTGTATAGGCGACAATAAATTGTTAAAAAAATCCGAAAAAGAAAATGCAGAAATTATTTCAGCTACGGAAGAAAAAATACGGCTTACAGCGAAAAAAATTAAAAACGGTAAATATCCAAAAAACGGGCTAAGTTTTTTGCACCGATTAGCTGGACTTTTCGGACAAAGGCTATATTTCTACAATAAGCCGCTAAACTATTGCAAAACCGTTAGTGTTGACAGTAAAAAATGCGTTAGTTGTGGCATATGTGGGGGTCTATGCCCTATGAAAAATATTTCTATAGAAGATAATAAAGTAGTTTTTAAAGACCGTTGTACGGCTTGTTACCGCTGTTTCAGCCATTGTCCGAAACAAGCAATAACCGTTATGGGCAAAAAATTTTATACGCAATATTACTTTGAAGAAAAATAAAAAAGCACGGCTTTAAAAGTCGTGCTTTTTAAATCTTAAACGGGAAGAAATATTCCCTCAACTTTTCGGTTTTTACTTTGCCGTTTAAGCGATTTATTAACGCCGAAATAAAACCTTCCTCTTCCGCCTTTTTAACGGCTACGGTGAAAATAACTTCGTTTAAATACTCTGTATTTAATATATCAGCGCAAGCTTCGCCGAAATATCGCAAAGCAGTATCAACGAGTGAATACTCTATAACAATCTTTATTTCCGAGCAGGTTTCGTACAAAACCTTTTGTGCGGAATCGAGATTTTCCGCAGCACAACCTGAATACGCGCGAAGCAGTCCGCCCGCACCAAGTTTTATCCCGCCGAAATAGCGTGTTACGATAACTGCAACTTCGGCAAGGCGTTTGGACTTTATTACTTCCAAAATAGGCATACCTGCCGTTCCCTGCGGTTCGCCGTCGTCGGAAAAGCGGAGAAAATTGCTAAGCTTATCACTGATATAGGCGTAACAGTTATGGGTTGCATCAGAATATCTTTTGGAAATTTCCGCGATAAATCCCTTCGCCTCATCTTCACTTTCAACGTGGCGCGAGGTCGTTATAAACTTTGATTTTTCAATGATTTTTTCCGTGTGCGTTTCACCCGCTACGGACATATATTTTTCAAGCATAAACTCGTTAATTAAAGCATATATGGGGGTCTATCGCTATTTTAAGTTAATTTTGACGTGGACTTTTTTACCTTTATGGATAATATCGCCGTCTTTAACGGGTGTGTTGATATCGGTAACCTTATCGTCGTTTAAGGCTACCCCGCCTTGCTGAATAAGCCTGCGCGCCTCGCCGTTGCTTGCGCAAATGCCTGTCGCCACGAGGACGTTTATTACAGTGGGATTTTCAACCGAAACAGTCTTTTCAGGGAGTTCGCCGCCGCCACCGAATGCAGCCTTAGCCATCGATTGAGCCTTCGCCGCCTTCTCTTCGCCGTGGACGAGTTTTGTAAGCTCTAAAGCAAGAATTTCTTTTGCGGCGTTTATGCGCTCGTCGTTATATTTTACAAGCTCTGTAATTTCTTCAAGCGGAAGGAACGTCAATAGTTTCAAGCACTTTTCTACGTCGCTGTCAGCTATGTTGCGCCAATACTGATAGAACTCGTAAGGGCTTGTCTTATTTTCGTCAAGCCAGACAGCGCCTTTTTCGGTCTTACCCATCTTCTTGCCTTCGCTTGTAGTCAAAAGTGTGAAGGTCATTGCGTAGGCGGGCTTCTTCTCTTTTACGCGGATAAGATTTGCGCCCGCAAGAATATTCGACCACTGGTCGTCGCCGCCAAGTTCCAAAACGCAACCGTAATTTTTAAACAAGTGCAGAAAATCATAGCCCTGCATTGGCATATAATTGAATTCAAGGAATGAAAGTCCGCGTTCCAGACGCGTTTCAAAGCACTTTGCGCGGAGCATTTCGTTCACTGAAAAATGAACGCCTATATCGCGGATAAAATCGAGATAGTTCAGTTTTAAAAGCCAATCTGCGTTATTAACGATAATCGCAGCGTTCTTGCCCTCAAAGCTGATAAACTTTGACATTTGCTTTTTAAAGCACTCAACGTGGTAGTCAATAGTTTCGCGGGTCATCATCTTGCGCATATCGGTTTTACCGGTAGGGTCGCCGACCATTGCCGTGCCGCCGCCTATTAAAATTATAGGGCGGTGTCCCGCGTCCTGCATATGCTTCATTGCTATCAGTTGCATAAAGTGTCCCACGTGCAAGCTGTCTGCCGTGGGGTCGAAACCGATGTAAAACCTTACACTTTCTTCGCCTAAAAGCTTATATAAATCTTCTTCATAAACGGTCTGCTTAACAAACCCCCTCGCGCGGAGGGTATCCATTACGTTAGTCATAAAATAGCTCCTTTGGGCTATTTTACCACCGATTGCCGATTTTTGCAATTAAATACAGCGAATTAATAAAAATCGTCCTTAGTGAGATGTTCGCGCGCCTTTTCTATTGCGCGCTTTTCAATTCTCGATATGTACGAACGGGAAATTCCGAGCTTCTGCGCAACCTCGCGCTGAGGAAGCGCCGCTCCGTCCTCTAAGCCGTAACGCATCGAGAGAATGGTAAATTCCCTTTCAGTTAAGAACTTTTTTAAAATGACAACGAATTTTTCGCGCTGAATATTTTTTTCAACCTGCGCGAAAACGCTGTCCTCTTTTTCTGATAACAGGTCGATTAACGTAAGCTCGTTTCCGTCCTTATCCGTGCCGACGGGGTCGGTTAACGAAACGTTGTTTTTGTGTTTTTTGCCCGAGCGGAGAAGCATTAATATTTCGTTTTCTATACACCGTGCGGTGTAAGTAGCGAGCTGAGTTCCCTTGCCGTCCTGATAGGTGTTTATTGCTTTTATAAGCCCTATCGAACCTACGGATAAAAGATCGTCGGTTTCGGCAGAGCCTACGTATTTTTTGACGATATGCGCAACAAGACGCATATTGTGGCGAATTAAAACTTCCTTTGCTTCGGCGTCGCCCTGACGGGCAAGCGCAAGATACTTTTTCTCTTCTTCAGGGGAAAGGGGTTTGGGGAAAGTGCCCTTATCCTGCACCATTCCCGTGAAGAAAAATATTTTATCGAATAACAGACTTAAAAAATCGAAAAACATATGCTACACCTCTAAATCTCGGTTTTATAGCATATGTTTCCGACAGTTTGTACTATGTTTTACTGTTTGTCCCTATTTTTCGCAAAATTTAAGCCGTCGCGTGAATTAATACCGGCGACGGCTTTGTGTTTTAATCTAATTCGAATGCGCCCGTATAGAGCTGATAATACTTGCCCTTTTGTGCGATAAGCTGGTCGTGAGTGCCGCGCTCGATTATTTCGCCTTGCTCCAAGACCATTATAGCGTGGCTGTTGCGAACGGTAGAAAGTCTGTGGGCGATTACGAACACGGTTCTGCCCTCCATAAGTTTATCCATACCTTGCTCGATAAGCTTTTCCGTCCTCGTATCGATTGACGAAGTTGCTTCGTCCAAGATAAGCACCGGGCACTCAGAAACCATAGCGCGAGCAATGGCTAAAAGCTGTCTTTGACCCTGCGAAAGGTTTGCGCCGTCGCCCGTAATCATTGTGTCGTACTGTTCGGGCAAATGCTTTATAAACGAGTGGGCGTTTGCAAGGCGCGCAGCGTTTATGCACTCTTCGTCTGTAGCGTCAAGTCTGCCGTAGCGGATATTTTCCATAACTGTACCCGTGAAAAGGTGCGTATCCTGCAAAACCACGCCCAAACTTTTTCTTAAATCGTCTTTCTTTATGGATTTGATGTCAAGTCCGTCGTAGGTTATCGAGCCTGACTGAATATCGTAAAAACGGTTAATAAGGTTGGTTATAGTGGTCTTGCCTGCGCCCGTCGAGCCGACGAACGCAATCTTCTGACCGGGCTTTGCGTAAAGACTGATATTCTTTAAAATGACCTTTTCGTCTGTGTAACCGAAAACTACGTTTTCGAACCGTATATCGCCTTTAAGCGGGATATAATCGAAAGTGCCGTCGGGATTGGGCTTTTTCCACGCCCATTTGCCCTCTTCCATTTCACCGTAAGTTATCGTAACTTCCCCGCCATTATCTTCGGGCTCGGTGTCAACCATTTCGAAAATTCGTTCTGCGCCTGCAAGCGCCATTACTATTGCCGCAAGCTGTTGGGAAACCATTTGAACGGGCATATTGAACTGACGGGAATACATAAGGAACGAAACCAGCATACCCGCAATTACGGCAACCCTGTTAGCAACGTCTGCCTTCATTACCGAACAATAAATGGAAAGAAGTCCCGTTTCTCCCACGCAATACATCATAATTACGCCGATAAGCGCAACCAAAACGTAGGAAACGTAGCCGAGGTTGTTGTTTACAGGCCCTAAAATGAATGCGTAAGAGTTTGCAACTCTGCCCGCCTCGTTGAGGTCGTCGTTGAGTTTTTTGAAGTCTTCACGCGCTTTTTGCTCGTGACAGAAAACCTTTATTACTTTCTGACCTTCGGTCATTTCTTCAACGTAGCCGTTCAGTTTGCCGAGAGCTTTCTGGTGGGTAACGTAGTATTTAGCCGACCTGCCTGCAATAAATTTAGTTGCAAAAATTACCGCAACGAGTACCGCAAGAACGACAATAAGCAAGGTTACGCTGAAAAGAAGCATAAACACGAAAACCGCAATGAGCGTTATCACCGAAGAAATAAGTTGCGGGATAGTCTGCGTCAATAGCTGGCGCATCGTATCGACGTCATTGGTGTAAAGGCTCATTAAGTCGCCGTGAGTGTGAGTATCGAAATATTTCAAGGGCAAACGCTGCATTTTTGAAAACATTTCTATTCTCATTTTCTTCAACGTGCCCTGCGCAATGTACATCATTATGAGGTTATACGCCATAGACGCCGCAGCGCCGACGAAGTAGATGCAACCCATTGCTATAATGTTGGGATAAACACTGTCCCATAAATTGACGTCTTTTCCGTCAAGAAGCACCTGAATTATTTCCGAAACCCTCGAAGCCGCCAAAACGTTGGCAACCGAGGAAAGAAGAACGAAGAAAACGACGAAACACGTGGCAAGTTTATTTTTTGAAAATGCGTAAATTATAAGCCTTTTCAGGGTCTTCATAGGTGTTTTAGCGCGTTTCCCGCTTCCGACAGGTCCGCGACCCGTTCCCATTGCGTTAGCCATTCTCTTCACCTCCTTTAACCTGAGATTCGTAAACTTCACGGTAAATTTCGCTCGTCTTCATAAGCTCGTCGTGCGTGCCTACGCCGACTATCTTGCCCTCGTCCATAACGATTATTTTATCTGCGTCCTGAACGGATGCGATACGCTGGGCTATTATAATTTTAGTCGTTTCGGGAGCGTACTTTCTAAGTGCTTCCCTTATTTGCGAGTCAGTCTTTGTATCGACCGCCGAAGTTGAGTCGTCGAAAATAATTACGTTAGGTTTTTTGAGCAGTGCGCGCGCTATGCAAAGACGCTGTTTCTGTCCACCGGAGACATTGACGCCGCCCTGACCTAAATCGTATTCATAGCCGCCGGGGAGAGCGTCTATAAATTCTTCGGCGCAAGCTTGCCTTGCGGCAAAACGCAGTTCTTCGTCTGTTGCGTTTTCGTCGCCCCATCTGAGGTTTTCGGCAACCGTGCCCGAGAATAACACGTTCTTTTGAAGAACCATTGCTACCTTGTTGCGCAGTGTGTTCAAATCGTAATTTCTTACGTCTACGCCGCCAACCCTTACCGAGCCTTGGGTTGCGTCGTAAAGCCTCGGAACGAGGGAAACGAGCGAGGTTTTGCCCGAGCCCGTCGCACCTATTACGCCGACCATTTCACCCTGTTCGATTTTAAGATTAATTCCGCTTAAAACTTTTTCGTCGGCCTTTTGAGAATACGCAAACTCGACGTTTTCAAACTCTATCGAGCCGTCTTTTACCTCGTTAACGGGATTTTCGGGTTTAGGCAAGGTGGTTTTTTCGTTCAGTACCTCGCAAATTCTGTCCATACTTCCCTTTGAAAGGAACACGAAGTTAAGACTCATTGCAACCATTATAACGCCAGAAAGTATCTGCGCAGAGTATTGAATAAGCGTCTGTATCTGTTTCGGTTCGATGCCCGCTCCCCAACCTTTGAAGTTGCCGAGATACATATTAGAGCCGAGCGTCAATATAAGAATGTTGACGATAAACAGCGTAAGAGTTACGCAAGGCATCATTACGGTAAGAATTCTTTCAGCCTTTACGGAGTACTTATATACTTCGTCTGTGGCGTAAGCCATTTTGTCTATCTCTTTATTCTCCCTTACGTAGGATTTTACCACGCGGATCGCAGTCAGATCTTCCTGCACGACAGAGTTCAGACCGTCGTACTTTTTAAACATCGTTCTGAAATAAGGGATAACCTTAAACATACACAGGCATACTATTAATGCAAGGAAAATTGCCGCGCAGCCGAATATGAGCGCCATCATAGGCTCTATGAAAGAGGTCATAATAATTGACGCGATAAACAGAACGGGCGCGCGCACCAACATTCTTATGCACATCTGATATGCGTTCTGAACGTTTGTAACGTCCGTAGTAATACGGGTTATAAGGCTCGAGGTTGAATAGTTATCGATATTTGCGAACGAATAGGTTTGAAGATTGTTGTACATATCTTCCCTTAAATTGTGCGCAAACCCGCAGCTTGCCTTTGCGGCAAGTCTGCCGCCCCATACTCCGCAGAACAGCGCAAACAGCGCGCAGACGACCATAAGCACTGCACAAACGATCAGTTCGGTTACGTTTATGGGTGTGCCGTGTTCCGCAAGCTCCTGCAACTGTCCGACAATGTAAGTCATTAAAAACGGGATTAAAATTTCCATCACCGCTTCGCCTATCATTACGAAAGGACAAAGGATTGACGGTACTTTATATTCCCTTACGCTTTTAAGTAAAGTTTTTACCATACACGCTCCTATCGGCTTAACTTAAAGAATAATTTTACAAGATATTATAGTTAATTCGGGCTCGGAATGTCAATTGAATTGCGGTAAAATTTTGGTGAAATTAGCGGGCGATTTTATTCAAAAAAATGTATAAATTTATAAAATATTTAAAATTATGCACTATTTTTATTGTTATTTAAATATTTAATACATTTTTAATACATTTTTTAGTTGACTTACATTATTATATTAATATATAATTGAATTACTTTTATTTAAAACGACAAGTTCGGGTTGTGCCCGAAACGATAAAATCACGAGAGGTATATCAATGAGAAAATTCAAATCCCTCCTTGCGGCAACGTTAATAGCACTGTTTTCCGCAGCGTTTATACTGCCTATTGCCGCTTGCAACAACGACAACGAAATGGCGGACGGAAACAACACCGTATACGTAACCGCTATGGGCGGCATGGCGTTGAAAAACGTTACCGTAGAGCTTTTCAGCGATTCTTCGAGTTTGGGCTCTAAAAAGACAGACGACGAAGGCAAAGTTACGTATAACCTGAACAGCGGTAAAAATTATTCCGTTAAAGTTTCAGATTTACCCAAAGGTTTTCTTCCCGAGGAAAGCTACACGATAAACGCCTCGAGCGAAACCAATTACGTTCGCATAAATTCGAAGATTATCGAAAGCGGCACTCCCACAGGTTACTACACCACGGGCGACGTGGCGTACGATTTCGAAGAAACGTACTACACTTACGCAAACGGAACTTTGGAAGAGAGAACTGCAAAGCTTACGGATTTCTTTGCAGAAGGCAAGAAAGCTATTGTCATAAATATTTTCTATAATACTTGCTCGGCATGCAAAAACGAATATCCAGCACTGAGCGCGGCTTACAAGAACTATTCGGATAAAATCGAAGTTATAGGACTTAACGATTATCCCGAAACTCACCCCGACGAAACTTTAGCGAAGCTTAAAACGCTTGTGGAAACGGACGAAGTGCCCTATCTGATGTGCAAGGATACCGCAGGCGCAGCATTGTGGTACAAAGGCTTCACTCAGAACTACCCCTTATCCGTAATGATTGACAGATACGGCATCGTGTGCGAAGCGCTGATCGGTAACGAGACGAGACAGTCTTTCTGGGAAAACTGGTTTGAAAAATATACCTCCGACGATTATTCGCAGGATATAACTCAGGGCGAAGACCCCGGCGAAATTTTCACTCCCGACGAACCCGGCGATTTCAATGCGGTTATGCCCTCTTCCTCTACGTTGAACGAAAAAATCAACAACACGGGCAAAAACATATTGTTCAGTTCGGAAACGGTAGCAAGCAGCAACGGCTGGCCTTGGGACTTGACAGAGGACGAAACGGCAATCTATCCCACCAACAGCGGTCATAGAGGAACGTTTGCAACCATTTACGCACAGATAGACCTCGAGAAAGACGAAGTTTTAGCGTTTGACTATAAACTGTCTACCTTGACGGAAACCAACTACTTCTACGTATCCATAGACTCCCGTACGGGCACAGGCCGACAGATTTCGATGCTTTCGGGCGTGCAGGACTGGCAAACGGGATTTGCTTACGCCGCATTGGAAGCGGGAAGACACGAAATTGCGTTCTCATATTACAAATCAACGGTAACTGTATCCGCAGGTGAGGACGACAAGGTTTACATTAATAATTTAAGAATAGTAAGCATTGACGAAATGAATACCATTCTTGAAAGCAGGAACGAAACGTTTGAAATCCCCTACTTTGCAACGCGTGAATACGACAACAGCTCGAAGCAATTCACCGTTATCGAGGACGTTTATCTGGCAAGCGACGGTTACTACCACGTAGGAACAAAAGCGAATGCAAAGGACAGCGACCCCTACCTTATGGTAGATTTGACCCACTCCACCCCTTATTTCGGCAGCAATTCAAGCAGCTTGTATTCGCTTTATACGAGCAGCGTTAGCAACGTAGGCGGAATGATTGTCGGTAATAAAGATTTAACGGCTAAGTTCAGTTCGTATATTTCATATTCGGGCAACTCACTTTACAGCGGGCTTATTCCCGTAACCGACGAAATCAAAAGCAACTTGACGGCGCTGTATAACGACAACATTCCCGAATACGCTCCTTATTGGAACGCAAACGGTTGGTTGCAGTTCTGCATAAGTTACAGACAGTACGGCGTACAGCAAGAACTTACCGACCCCATCAAAGGCTTGGCTTACTTCTCCGCTTTCGAGGCTAAAGAAACGACGAACTTGGAGAACTACGTGCCCGTTGAAGAAGGCACGGGTCAGTTCTATTTCGAAGAATCGACAGGCAGATTTATCGACGTCGAAGGAACGAGCTGGGCTTCAAAAGGCAATTACGACCTTAACTCGGGTATTAACGAAGTTTACTTCGACAGAATAATAATGCCTCTCGGCTTACTGTACAAATTCGTACCCGAAAGATCGGGCGCATATTGCATACAGGGACTTAACTGCTTTTATATTAACGAAGTTGACACCGTAGAGCCCACCGTTGACAGCGAAGACACGGATGCGTCGCTCTTCGACGGAAGTCTGGATATTTCTCACGTTGATTCAAGACCCCTTTACGACAGCAACTCCGACAGATATTTCAGAAAAGAAGACTCACAGAGCTTCAAAATCAACTACTACCTCGAAGCAAACAAAACTTATTATATTTCCGTTAACTTCAGAGTAGTCGAAACCACTGGTAACTTCGCGTTCAGGATTGACTACTTGGGCGAAACCTATCAGTATCTTGCAAAAACTACCGCGGACTTCTATATTCCCGACAGTACGGGCAAGATTGTTCTTCCCCTTTACTGCACACCCGAGTACGATGCGGACAAAGACGTTTGGCGCGATAAGGACGGCGGTTTAATTTACGTAGACTTTACCGAAATTACGTCGATGTTCGATTCATTCACGATAGAAGCAATTCTCGACGATAGCCTTAAGACGGCGCAGTACACCTTCAATATAGCAGCCGAAAAGTATGAGGACGGCAACGGAAACGTTTACGATATTTCGCTTGACCTTGAAAAGATATTCAACGGTAAAGACAATATCCCCGAATGTTTGCAAGGGCTCGAAATCAAAGATTATACGGATATTATGAAATCGTATCTTGCAAAGTCCAAGGAAGTAGGCGAGAACGACGAGTTTTACGGACTTGTTCCCGTGAATGCAGAGCTGTACGGAATACTTCAGCTTTACAATGCGAAGTTCTGGGGATACGACACCGACGACGAATGGTTGAAGGCTTGCTGGTTCGTAGTTAACCTTGGTCCTAACAATTAATTATTTACAGTAACCGAAATCCCCCGTACTTTTTCGGTACGGGGGAAATTTTAAAAAATCAGAGGTATAAAATGAAAAGAAGATTTAAGTTTTTGCTTGTTTTGCTCGCAACGTTTTGCGTAACCTTGACTTGCGCGGCTATTGCGGCTTGCAATGACGACAGCGGACACGAGGGTGATGGCGGCGAGCTCGAACAACCCATAGATTACGGCGACCCCACCAAGGACGGATACCGCGTAACGGTGCTTTACCCCGACGGTTCTATCGTTAAAGGTAGCGACGCGGATTTTCAGCTCGATACCGTAAACGTTGAACTGCTCGACGAAGAAGGCACGAGCCTTGCCAACGCCAACCTTAACGAGTCGGGCGTTGCGCAGTTCGCTTTCTATACCCCCGGCGAATACCACATCAAAATAAACGATTACCCCGCAGGTTATGATTTTGACAGCACGGAAGCCGTTACCTCCGCAGACAAAGCTTTCTACACGGTAAGCCTGAAACTTGCTCCCCCCACTCCTTACACCGTCAACGTGAAATACCCCGACGGCACGGCAATCGAGGGCGTAACCGTAAAATTTATGAGCGGAACAACCGTAGCGGCTAGCGCAACTACTAACGCAAACGGCGTTGCGACTACCGCAGACCCGTTGGTTCGCGGCGTATATGAAGTAGTTCTTGAAAACGTGCCTTTAGGTTACACCTATAAGCCGACCACTACCACTATTGCGGCGTACCCTGTTACAATAAATACAGTTGGCGCAACCGACATCACATTCGAAGATGCCGACAAGCTTGATTCAACAGGCGTCCAAGTTTGGGACAACGCGCTCAACAGTTACGGCGTGATATCGGTTGTAAGATTTGATAAGGACGGCGACAATTATGAGTATTCAGCCAATTTAGCGGCGGGTGAAGAGGTCTTCTTCAGAATTCACGCACCCAAAACGGGCGAATATATCATAGGCTCGATGCAAGGCAACGACTACGTAATTCAGTTCTATGCAAACGATTTCTCTTACGTAGATTCGACTTTAACCATTTCAAGCGCCACCAACGGCGGCAACAATATACAGAAAATGCGTATTGAAGAGGGTGAAATTCTTACTTTCTCCGTTAAGACGCAAAGCCGTCAAGCAGGTGTGGTAAATATTCTTATATGTTTACCCGTTCCCGAACCCATAACCCAAACCGCAACGTCGGTAGGCAATTATACGTTAACTTTCAGGGACGTTGATACCGCGATTTTAAAATTCGTTACCTCTACGACCGCAGGTGAAGGCTTCGGTGCAGGCGTTTACAGAATTACCTCCCACTCCGACCGTTACGACGTAATGCTAGTCGAGTATGCAAACAATTATCCTTTAACCAGCGACGACAGCGACTTGACGGGTGAGTATTTCGGTCTTGCAGGAAACGATAACGGAGCAGGCGACGGTCTGAACTTCGTATACGAAAAGTCTTGGACGCAAAGCTATCTGAACGGAAGCGTTGACTACCACGTTATTATTAAGGACGCAGATATTACTTTCCCCGTAGTTTTAAGCGTAACTATTGAAAGGATAGGCGACGCCGAGCCCGAACAAGAAGTTACCAAAGAGATAGCGCATGCAAACGTTTCGGTTGATTACGCTGACCAGACAGGTACTTTCACTTGGATGCCCACTAACGGCTCGTTAGTGCCCTACGAACGCAACGGCAAATGGTACGTTGAAGTTGACGGCGAAGAAAAGGCGTTAGTCGTAGCTATAACCAAAAATCTTCCGGGTCAGTTCTATTCCTTTGCCACTGTCGAATATTACGGTGAAGGCGAAGAAATATCGTCGTCCCGTCAGAACGCTTCTCTTACCGTTTATGCGGATATGAACACGATGGACACGACGTGGAACTATACGAACTTCATAGAAGCATACGCGCTACACGTTAACAAAGACGGTGTTTACGAAGTCAACAACGAGCTTAAACTCTTCCTTGAAAGATATATGAACCAACGCTTCTCCAACATTACGGGCAGCACCACTGCTCCCGCTATGCCTTGGCTGTTAGGTTGCGGATATTACGCATAATATTAATATAACCCATTAACGGCAGCCCGTACGCACTTTATCAGTGCGTACGGGCTTTGCTTTTCATATTTATACATTTATGACGATTTTATGCAATTAAAACTGTATTATTTTACATTTTTCTTTATAAATCGTTTGCAATTTAAGCAAAATAATGTTAGAATGGATTATAATAATTTTGTATTAAATTTTGGAGGTTTTACAATGAGTAAACACTTAAAAATTCTTTTAACTGCTTGCTTAGCTGCGTGCATGGCTGTTTGCCTTGGTATTTTTGCGGCGGCTTGCAACCCCAACGACGGCAACGGCGACGGCAGCGGCGACACGTTCCCCTCTTCCGTCAGCATTACCGTAGTACTTGACGACGATACACCCGTAAAAGACGTATGGGTCGGCATTTGTATCGTTAAGGATGACGGCAGCCTCGGTGCATGCTTGCAACAAGTTGCCACAAACGCTCAAGGCGTTGCAACCATTGCAATTGATGAAGAAAACGGAAAAAATTACGAAATTCACCTTTCCGAATCAAGTATTCCCGCAGGTTATTTATACGCTGACGCTAACGGCGATCCTTACGGCGAAGCGGGCGTACGCATTGACGTAACCAAGAATTCTTCCTATACCGTTAAGCTCACAAAAGCTCCCGAACAAGCTTTAAACGAAACCGTTGTTGAAGGTTTAAATCCAATAACTCTCAATGCTGTTACTGACGTAGTTAACTTAACCTTTGACGTTGAAAACGCAGGTTGGTATAGACTTAACGCTATCAATGCTTTCGATCTTTCGGGCGAAGGTTTCGAACTTACCGACAGTTACTATCTTGTGATTTACGTTAACCCCGACGACGAAATGACTTTAAGTTTCAGCGATAACAGCGATCTTGAATTAAATGTTGACGACAAGTATTCCTTCAATCTCGTTTTAACCGCACTTGAAGAAAACGGTTCTGAAACTAAGCCTTTACTTGTAAGTTCCGGTTACAATCTGGTTTTAAATCTTGACGCAAACGAAACCGTTTACGTTGAGAACGACCCTAACGCAAATTACGGTGAAGGTTATGCGTTAGAAGTATCGGGCACGAACTTTAAGGCAAATTACGAGAGCATAAATTATACCGAAACTTTCACTTTAAAAGCACCTGAATACGACGGTTTCGGTCCTATGGCTACACTTATTCCCTCAGTATTTACGGTGGGCACGGCAGACGGCACTGCGGGCGTTGTAACGTTGACATTTAACGAACACGTAGAATACGGTAGCGAAGCTAACCCCTACGTTGTGGCGTTAAACGAAACAGTTACCGCTGAAGTTTCTTATTGGGATAACTATTTTATAAGCTTTACGGCTACCGAGGACGGAGATTACACTGTTAATCTTATCACTGAAGACACTTATGTAGAAGACCCTTCATATACGTATGAAGATCTTACGAATTTCCACCTTAATGCCGGTGAAACGATAACTTTCTTTTTAGGCACTAATAGTTATGATTCGCAAGGCGAAAGAAGCGTATCAGTAAGCAAATTATAAGCCAAAATAAATTTACCCCGACCGTTTGGTCGGGGTTTTTTTTACAATTAAAAACCGCAGTTGTCTGTTTACAACCGCGGTTTTGTTTAATTGTTTAATGCGCTTAAAACTTCTTTTTCAAGATCGCTGTACGATATTTTACCTTGACGGACGGAGGAAATTCTGCCGTCTCTGTCTACCACTACTGTCATAGGCCAAACGCTTTTGCCGCCGAGAGACTGGAACAAAGGTGCTGTTCCCTGTGCCAAAACGTTATCGTCCTGAGCAAAAATCAGAGAATAATCGCCCCAACCGTATGAGTTTATCGCGTCCTGAACTTCGGTGTATTCATATCCTATCTGGTGGAAAGCCACCACCACTACGTCGTCAGAATAATTTTCCTGTAATTCGTTGAACTCGGGAAGTTCTTCTTTGCAAGGCGTGCACCAAGTAGCCCAGAAGTTTAACACCATTACTTTGCCGTTCGCATCGGTTGTGGAGAACTCTCCTGCGTTTTCGCCCTCGTAAGTAAGAACCGTGAACTTCGGACATGGATCACCTACGTTATATACGAATATGTCCTGTTCCTTTGCAAGGAAGTTGTAGTAAACAAGTGCAAATATCAAAATCACCGACGCAAGCGCCCAAGCAGCAATTTCAAGCCATTTGTTGCGCTTCTTGATCTTCGTCATTGCTTTGCTTTCAATTGGCTCAGAGGCTTGATTTAAGCCGTTCTCGGGTGTATTGCTTTCGTGAGGTGCGGCTTCGGCAACATCTGCCGTTTCAGCTTTAATCTCTGTGGAATTTGTAGAAACCGCCATTGCCGTAATCGAGTTGACGGAAGTTACTTCTACTTCCTCCGCCGCAAGCTGAGCAGTCGTGCCGTTTTCTAAAATTGAATTTAAGGTGGGCTGCGCTTCTTCATTTTCAATCGCGTTTGAATGAAGGAAGATTTTAGAGCCTTTCCAGCTTATCGCTTGGGTGGGGCAAACTGATATACATTCGCCGCAGTTTATACATTCGTGGTCGCCGACGTGCTTTATATCCATTTTGCAGTGGTCTACGCACAGTCCGCAATCGATACATTTCTGTTTATCCAACTTAACGCCCAAAAGCGCGAATTTGTTGAAAAATCCGTATATTGCGCCGAGAGGACATAAGAAGCGGCAGAAAAATCTGAAACAGAAAATACTTAAAACGATTATTGCAACAAGCAGCGCAAACTTCCAAGTGAACAGTCCGCTTAGCATTGCGAAGAAGTCGGCGTTCTGCGGATTAGACAAAAGACCTATTCCTCCGCCGAAAGTGCCTGCGGGACAGATATACTTACAGAACGTGGGGGATTGCAGCATTATCGGAATTATGATAACGAGTGCAACCAACAAGACGTATTTAAGATAAGTAAATACTCTTGAAACTCTGTTCTTTTTTATCTTGGGTGTTTTAATCTTGTAAAGCAGCTCTTGACCCAAACCTACGGGACAAAGGAAGCCGCAAATAGTTCTGCCGAGTATTAAGCCGAACAAGGCGATTATACCAAGTATATAATACGGTGTCGTCGTGCCCGAAGAAGCAAGCGCATTCTGTAACGCACCCAACGGACAAGCAGCAGCCGCACCGGGACAGGAATAACAGTTCAGTCCGGGGGTGCAAGCGTACTTTGTTCCGCCGCCGTAGATTTTTCCTGATACGAAACCCTTTAAGTTTGCGTTACAAAGAAGTGCCGCGTAAACTTGAATAATCCGTCGTTTGGTAGGCTTGTGCCGCACGAACCAATCTTTAGTTTTTATGAAAAAATTCTTCAGTTTTGTCTTCATTTTAGCCAAGACCTATACATTCAGTGCAAATGTTGATTGCTTTAATAAAAACGTCTCGCGCTCCGCCGTTAAATACGCCGAGGACAATGAAAGTTACGGCTACAACCGCAACGAGCAACCTTATACCGAGAAGAGTGTATTTGTTCGAGAAAAACTTCTTTACGGCAGCAACCGCGGCGTTCGGTTTAATATCGACTTTAATTACGGGGTTGCCCTTGAAAGACGAAATTAATCTTTTAATTGCGGTTATTTCGTTCTGTTGGCTATTCTTTTGATATGAAGTCAACCAAACGCAACTTATAAGCCCTATTATTACGCAAGGCAAGACCCAAAGCATCATTTTAAGCATTGCCTCGTTAGCGGATACGCCCTTGAAGTTGGCGGGTTGCAGAAGATAAATCGCACTTGCAACGGCGCAAGCAAAACAGATTGCCGCGCATAAACCGTAAACTTTCAGGCGCTTACACTGTTCGGAATGAACTTTATATAGTCCGTTGAAGTACTCCTCACCGCTGCCTTCGGGGATACGCGCGTTGAGACGCCTTAAAGTTACGCCTTCCTGAGGGATTTTTACGGGTTTTTCTTGAACGGGATAGACCAGCGACAGAACGAAGCCAGCTATTACAGCCGCTATCCAGATATAAAACACGATCGATACGGGGAAAAGGCGTTCGGCAACCAAATCTCTCGAATACGCGCCCTGTGCCCAATCGCCGTCGGATAAAATACCAACCGCAACGGATATGAAAAGCGCGCCGAGAACAGCCGTAAATACGCTTAAACATACGCCGTAAAAGTAACGTATTCTTTGTGCTTTCACTTCTTTACCTCCCGTTTTTTATATACGATATTATTATAATAAATAAGGTCTATATAGTCAAGTAATTTCCCGTTTAGCGGTTATGCTAAATTTTGGCTCGGATAATGAATTTATAAACTGACGATTTCGGTCGCTGTATTTCTCTGAAAGACTTTGTCGTGTTCCACGAAAATCATTGTCGGCTGAAATTCTTTAATAAGATTTTCAATCTGCATACGCGCGTAAACGTCGATAAAATTCAAAGGCTCGTCCCAAATATACAGATGCGCACTTTCGCACAGACTTTTTGCAATCAGAGTTATTTTCTTTTGTCCGTCAGAAAAGTCGGCAACGTCCTTTTCAAACTGAACTTTGTCCAAGCCCATTTTGTGCAGAACGGCTTTAAACAAACTTTCGTCAATTCGGCTCTGTGCGGCAATTTCGGTAAGCGTGCCCGATAGAGCTGCGGTATCCTGCGGGACGTAGGAAATTATCAGGTCAGAGCCTTTTTTAACGACGCCCGAATAATCAATTACCTGACCGCAAATCAATTTAAGCAAACTGCTTTTACCCGAGCCGTTACCGCCTACGATTGCAATTCTGTCTCCGCGCTTTACAGAGAACGATACGGGCTTGAAAACGTCTTTGCCGCCGTAATTTACGGCTACGCCTGAAAGGTTCAAAAGCGTTTCCGAGCGGTATTTTAGCGGCGTAATTTTCAGTTTGCTTGCATACTCGGTATTTTTAAGCAAAGTGGATTTTTGTTCTATTTCTTTCTCCTGCCTTGCCTCCACGGTCTTTGCGCGTTTCATCATTTTTGCGGATTTGTGCCCTATATAGCCCTTATCGAACGCCCCCGCTTTTGACGCTTCTACTTTATCAGCCCAAGCCGAAGTGCGCCTTGCCGTTTCTTGCAACCGTTTAATATCCGTCTGCAAACGGTTATTTTGTTTGCGTTCAAACTCTTGCCGTCTTTCAAAGTTTGTCAGATAAGAAGAAAAATTGCCGCTTTGCACTTCGATATCGGTTTTATTTAATGAAAGAATATGGTCAATGCAACCGTCCAGAAAATCTCTGTCGTGGGATACCAAAATAAAGCTCTTTTTCTTGCGCAAGTACGCAGAAACTGTTTCCCGAGCTTGCGTGTCCAAGTGGTTGGTGGGCTCGTCTATAAGCAAAAAACGCCCCTCGTTCAAAAACAGAGCGGCAAGCAATACTTTGGTTTGTTCTCCGTTGGATAAAGTATTAAAAGGTCGGTACAACACTTCAAAATCGACGTTAAGTAAAGATAACTCCCGCATAAGCCGCCATTCTTCGGCAGTCGGACAAACTTCATTCAAAACGTCTATGGTAAGATTTTCTTTATTGTGAACGGAGTAAGGAAAATAGTCGAACTGAACGGGTGATATAATTTTTCCGCCGAATTCGTATTTGCCTTGCAATAAGTTGAGAAAAGTAGTTTTACCTCTTCCATTTCTACCTACAAAACCGAGTTTCCAATCGGTATCTATTTGGAAACTGACTTTGTCAAATATTAGGTCGTCGCTTGACGGATACGAAAAAGTCAGATTTTCTATTTTTATCGTTGCCATTATCTGCCTCCTTAAATAAAAAAAGGCTATGAGAAAGTAATCTCATAGCTCAACAATTTTATTTTTGATATAACGGATAAACTTTCTTGCAAATTAATATTCTAATTCAACAAGAAAATTCTCCATTACTCACCTTTAATTTTTTTTGGTGACCCTGCCGGGAATCGAACCCGGGATTGAGCCTTGAGAGGGCTCCGTCTTAACCGCTTGACCACAGGGCCTTTATTTGATTGCTTAGTGATTATATCACATATATTTTTTGTTGGCAAGCGAAAATTAAGCCGTTATATAAAAATTATCGCCCTCCCTTTTCGGGAGAGCGATAATATTTTACTTAGGAGTAATTAATCAAGGAAGTTAAGCGTTACGTAAGGCGCTTCGAGTATAAATCTGGGATTTTCAGGATTTACCGCGTAGACAAACGACCAGTTAGCTTCGTATCCGCTACCGAACGTTTGCGCGAAGATTTCAGTATACATCTGCAAGTCGGTTGCTGAGTACAAGTCAACGCCGTAGTCTGTATTGTATTCTTCCATAGTTGCAACGCAGTTTCTTACCACGTTTTCAGCTACAGACGAGAAACCTCCGACAATGAGCGATGCTGTTTTAAGAGATACTTCAACGGGAGTTCCGTCCAAGATATAAAGCTTACCGAACGAGATACATCTGGTGATATTGAATATACCGATGTTACCCGACTGATAACCTATTATACCGCCGACACGGGGAGTCGAATACGACGATTTTGCAACGCCTGCAAATACGCAACGCGTGATTGCAAGATTATAGTTAATCGTAGGCTTAGCGTTATCCATAGCACCGACTATACCGCCTATCTGCTCAGAACCGCTGATTTCAGCGTTTACAAAGCTATCGGAAATTTCAACGAGACAGTCGTTTACGGGAGTTGAAGTCGTCTGGATAAGACCGATAAGTCCGCCCGCTCTCTTGCCGTTGTTGTTGGTGATATAGTAGTTCTTGGAATCTTCGTTTACGATTGATACGTTGCTAATCTTTGTAGGAAGAGCCGATTCGAATACCTGACCGATAAGTCCGCCGACACGGGTAACACCCGAAATCTTGACGTTGGTTATCGCGATATTGTGGAAGTAACCGCCGTAGCTGGTTGCAACGATACCGGTCTGCTGCTTTCCGCCCGTAACCGAGATATTATCAAACTTGATATTCTCGATTGTACCGCCGTCTACTTTGTAGAACAAGCCTGCACCCGCGGTAGCTTCGTCCAACGTTACTGTAACGTTCTTTACGGTATAACCCGCACCGTTGATAAGTCCCTTGAAGCTACTCGTGTTTCTTACCCAAGTAACACCCGTAAAATCAAGGTCCTTGGTAAGTCTGTATATGGTAGTTTCGGCGTTTTCTTCACCTATCTTTCCGCCGCCTGCAATCGTCATGAAGTCATCACAGGTAGAAACGTCAACAACGGTAACCTCTTTAACGTGAATTTCAGAAGTTATTTCGCCGCTGAGATTTGCAAGTGCGTAGTAGATTTTATAACCCGTACTGTTGGTGTTTTCAAACTGGAAGTTAATGTTATCAGTTCTGAAGGAGTAGCTCTTAACACCGGCAAGCGTTTTGATGTTTTCGGGAGTTACCGTCAAATCGTCGCTTGAAGAAACGGCGTAAATCATACCCGTTGCGTTACTGAGGTTACCCGAAATCATATAGCCGTCTTTATTAACGACAACACTGTCAGTGCCCTCTGTAAAGTCAACGTTTGCCGTTTCGCTCGATACGAATATCGTATAAGTCATGGACTTGGTCTGCTCACCCAAGGTAACTTTTTGAGTTACCGTGTAAACACCCGCGCTTGAAGGAGTGAAGCCCTTAATTTGTACAGAAGGCGAGTTTTTATCGGTCGCATATCTGTAAGTCGTTGTGTAAGTGAACTGTTCGGGTTTAAGGAGCTTACCGTTATAGTCAAGTCCGTTTTCAACCAAAACCTCAGGCTCGGTGAAAATTGCGTACTGGTCTACAACGTACGAACCGCCTTCTTCAATGATTACTCCGTCTGGAGTAAGAACCTTTATAGTTCCTATTGAGGGCTGACCCGCTTTAATGGTAAGGTTAAATTCCTTTGTGCCTGTTGCCGCGCCGTATTTTATAGTTGCTGTAATTTTAACGTTTACGTCTTCGGTCGAAGGACGGTAAACCAACATAGTTATATACTGTGAAGTAGAAACTGAATTTTCAACGTCCGTTCCAACGGTAACCACGTCGGGGTTGGAAGATACCCAGCTTATCGTGCAGCCGTTCAATTTAATGGGAACTTCGAAATCTTGATACACTGCTTTGTTGTATGTGTTGATCGTCAACGTTTCGATTGCTCTTGCAAGGTTAGCTTCGTCTGAAGTGGGTTTCGAAGCATCGGTAACATCACCCGTGAAGAAGTGCTCGTAATCACTCCAACTGCTTAAATTGAGCGTAGAACCTATATTCTTACCTTCAAGAAGCTTCTCATCGTCAATACCGTCTTTCTTAGCCAAGATATCCTGCATATTGATAGACATATCTTCGTTGCGGTATTTCAAATGCACACGGTTAGGATTCAGATTTCCGGAAAGAGCTCCGTCTGCGTACAAGTCATAAAGTCCCGTAAGGTTATAGGGATTATTTTCATTTGTCAAATCAATGGGAAGCTCTTTGAATATCTGAGACGCAACGAGTGCAGTGTCCTGCGAGGTATAAGTCTTACCGCCGTTCTTTGTATCTGCATCAATACTGCCGTTAATTACGTTCGCCGCTTTGTTGCTACCGAGCAAAACGCTGTCCGTAACCGAGCCGCGATAAGCATCCGATTCAAGTGAAAGAGCAACACCGCTACCTACAGAGAGAGTATCAATTACGCTGTTATAGCTGTAAGTCTGACGAGCAAGGTCAATATTACTGTGCGTATCGTGGTTCAGCGCCTGTATTATCTGACCGAAGGTTGCACTTTCGGGATTATCGTCGATTGCAGCGCTGTTATCGTAGCTGGTTACACCCTCCACTTTAAGGAAGCCGGGGTTAGAGTTATCCGTTACACCGTGCATTCTGTTGTGGAACGAAAGGCAGTTGTACATTTCAACATCGCCTTCCATAACAGAACCGCCGAGCTTAAAGCCGTTGCCGTCTCCGTCGCGCGTCTTATAAGAGTTAGTGTTAGATTCGTCATAATTTGAATTATAACGAGAAAATCTGGCGTTATTGTCCTTCTGTGTATATTCAAGATAACCGTTTTCAAAAGCCACACAGTTGTAAATTATTACGCAACCTATGTTACCGGAATCGGTCTTTGCATACAAGTCCCAACCGTCGTCGGAGTTACGGTATGCGATACAGCCGTCAAACACGTTACCGTAGCCTACAGTAAGCTTAGCCGCAAAGCCGTCCGCGTTCTCGCCGTATGTTTCGTTATCGTAGTTATTGTGGGAAGTGCAGTTTTTGATAAGGTTGTAGCTGGGCCACTGGTCAACAAGGCTTAAATGTGAACCTGATCTGCCAAGCTGTAAGCCGGTATCGCGGTTGTTATAAAATTCGCAATATTCTACCGTATTGTAGTTACCGCCGATATAAAGTCCGTTATCGCCCGCTCCGCAGACGTCCAAACCGTACCAATAAATATAGCTACCGTAAATCTGAATTCCGCGTTGATCGCTTGCAAAGGGTTGAGCGCTGAAATCAAGAGTTACCAACGTGTCCGTACCCGTATAGCCGCTTTCCTCGCGTTCAAGTGCAGCGTTAACTATTCTTATATAGTTATCGTAAGTACCCCGCGTAGTTTCGGGAATAGTACGCATTTGTCCGTCGTCGTAATTGCCGGGAGCAACGTATACCGTGTCGCCGGGTTTAAGCAACCCTTCCGTTGTGAGTATCGTCGATAATGTAATGGGTTGATCCCAACTCTCACCGCTGTTATTAATTCCGCCATTGGTGGTAACGTAATAGGTTTTACCTGAGTTTTTTGTTTGAACAGTACCGCTTGCGGTGGAAATAACGTCTGCGCTGTGGTTTTCGTCAACAGACAAATATTTATCTTTTTCGCTGACTGCGCTTTCGTCTGCCGAACATCCCGCAACGGGAATTACAGCAATAGCTGCGGTTGCGGAAATTGCAAGTACCGCTGCTGCCGAAAGAAATTTTTTGATATTCTTCTTCATCTTTTAACCTCCCTTATTAATCCTTTGAACCGTCGTTGTAAAGGTTGATGCTGTCGATTTTACCTACCGACCTTACGGCAGCGTTATCGTAAGATATGCTTGCCGTAGAAGTCGTGTCGAAAACGTCGTTTACAACTATGCTGTTAACACGCGTATCTCTGTTAAAGATAGCGTCGCCTTCGGGGTTATTGTCAAGGGTGAAGATTATATAATCGCCGGGTTCGGAAATCGTGAACGTAATTAACGAGAAGTTACCCGTTACCTGATACATAGGTCCTTCTACGTATTCAAGCAACTGAACGTCTGTTGACGTGTATATACCGGTGAGATATTTATCTGTCGAATTGGCTTTCTTTACACCTATCGAAGAAAGGTTTGCACTGCCCGTAGACCTTGCTGAAATAGCCAACGTACCTACACCCTTAAACGTTACGCGCAGCGCTTCGCCTCTTATCTGAATGATACCGCTGTCGGTGTTCGCGTCGCGGTAAGTTACGATACCTGCGGGCAACTTCGTAAGGAATGCGTTTGCTCCAGTGAAGTCTTCTTGAGTAAGAACGTCGTTTTCAACGTGTCCGGTAATGTCGGCATAGCTGTAAGCGCGTCTCTCTATAGTCTGGTTTTCGCCCTTGGTAACGTCATACTTAACACGCGTTGTAAGTTCAACCCTCTCACCGTTTGCCTTGTAGTAAACGTATTTAACTTCCGCATATTTGTTTGAGCCCGCTTCGAGCACTTCCAAAGGCGAAATTGAAACGTCTGCCGCTGTCAGAATCACGGGATCGTTAGGACTCGTTGCGTGAGTTATCTGATACGTCCAAGTTTTCGAAATTACGTCGATACCGATGTTCTGTGAGGTTTCGCCGCCTACCCACTTAAAGCCTGAAACGTTTTCGACTACATAAATAAGCACGAAATCTTCAAGCAAATAACCGGGTTTCATCTTGGATTCTTTCGATACCCAAATCTGATAAGTGCCGCTACCGAGATCTGTATAAGAGGAAATTTCTTCAGCTTCCTTATATACTTTTAAATCGTAGTCGTTAATTACGCTTCCTACTTGACCGAATTCAACCGATTTAACTATAACGTCGGTAGGGGTTATCGTTGCGGTAGGAGTATTTGCGTTTATGTTTATGGTTTTAACGCGCGTACCGTCCGAGTGAGTTGCGTAGAGACCTTCTCTTAAATCCAAATCGTTATTGACCACACCTACTACGTAAGACGAACTTTTGGTTACGCTGTCAATAGTACAGTTTACGTTAATCGTATAACGACCCAACTCATTGTTTTTAAACGCCGAGCTGTCTACGCTTACCCTGTCGGTAACACTCTTAGTTTCAGTTCCGCCGTCTTTATTCTTGAAAGTACCCGTTACTTCAAGTCCTTCGGACGTGAACGACTCGCCGAGATAGTAAGCCATTTTTACGTTGTCGAGATTGAGCGTGATTGTTTCAAGCGTTAATCCCGAGAATTCGTCCGTATTGCAAGCGGCAGCCAAGGGAATAACGAGCATCATCAGCGCAGCCATACAAACGAGCAACAAACTTTTGATTTTTTTCATCTTTTCCTCCATTCTTTTTTTGTGCAAACGGTTTAAAATTATAATTTTAAAGATTATAACCGTACCGTCCCAAATTAACAGACTAATTTTATCACCTAATAAATTTTATGTCAAGATTGTTTTATAATATTTTTCTTTTTTTGAAAGAAAATTACTTTTTTTATCCTGTATATGTTAACTACAATCGCTATGCGGGCCGGTTCGACATTTTGCACTAAAATGCGTCTGAAAAATTAAAATACCCGCGTTTAAATCGCAGGTATAAAAATAATTATTAAAATACAAATCCGCCTGTGCCGTGATATGAAAAAGTGTTAACCCGCATTCTCGCAGGTGGGTGCGACGCCGCGAAACGTCGTTCTTTCCGAATAATACAGACCTTAACTATTCCCGCGGACGAAACCGCTCCCTTATTAACTTTGTGGATTACGAATTTCCCATACCACGAACACCGCAGACTCAATATATATTATAAGAATAAGTATAGAAAAATGCAACAAGAAATTTTTTACATTGTAAATTTATTATTCCGCGCTTTTCAATTTACTTGATTTTTGCTTCTAAAAGACTTAAAATTATAGAAAACTATAAACCGAGGAAAATTATGGAAGAAATTACGGGCGTTATCGACTATGGCTATACCCCCTATTCTGAATTCAAAAACAACGTAGAAAAAGTCGTTAAAATCAAGGGCGTTATTCACAATATCCGTGAAATGTCCGACTTCGCTTTTATTCTTATCAGAACTGCGCGCGAGCTTATTCAGTGCGTATATTCCCCCGAATTTTCCGAGTTCAGACTAAACGAAAATATCGTTGAGCAGGCTTCGGCAAAAATCACGGGCAAAGTAGTTAAAAGCGAAACGCGCGACGGAAGCGAAAGATACGAATTGCAAATTCACGATATTGAAATTATCTCCTCTCCCGCCGCTATTCCGCCCGTCGTAATTTCGAAAAAGCAGGTAACCTGCGACCTTTCGGTCAATCTCGATAACCGACCCGTAACCTTGCGCAACCCCAAGGAACGCGCAATATTTAAAATTCAGGAAGGAATTCAAAGAGGTTTCCGCGAATACTTACAGAGTCAGAACTTTACCGAAATCCACTCCCCAAAAATCAACTTTGCGGGCGCAGAGGGCGGCACGAACGTTTTCAAGTTAGACTACTTCGGCAAGACGGTTTATCTTGCGCAGAGCCCGCAGCTTTACAAGCAGGCTCTCGTTCCCGTGTTCGAGAGAGTGTTTGAAATCGCACCCGTATTCCGCGCTGAGCACCACGATACTTCGAGGCACTTGAACGAGTACATTTCAATGGACTTCGAAATGGGATTCATTGAGAGTTTTACCGATATTATGAATATGGAAACCGGTGCGCTTAAATATATAATGAATTTGTTAAAAACCGAATACACACCCGAAGTTGAACTTCTTAAAGTGGATATTCCCGAAATAACTTCTATACCTTGCATACGGTTCAAGGACGCGAAAGAGCTTTGCGTTAAGAAACTGAAAAATATTACCGATATGAAGGACTTCGAGCCCGAGGAAGAAGCGTTCCTCGGTAAGTGGGCGAAGCAGCAGTTTAATTCCGACTTCTTGTTTGTAACACATTACCTTTCGAAAAAGCGTCCGTTCTATACTATGGACGACCCCGAAGACCCCGAAGTTACACTCTCTTTCGACCTCTTGTTCAGAGGTTTGGAGATAACGAGCGGCGGACAGAGAATTCACGATTACAACGAGCAAGTTGCGAAAATGAAGAAAATGGGTATGAATCCCGACGAGTTCGAAACGTATTTAATGTTGCATAAATACGGCGCACCCCCTCACGGCGGCTTGGGACTTGGTCTTGAAAGATTGACGATGCACCTTCTCGGCTTCAAGAATGTAAGAAATGCCACTATGTTCCCGAGAGATATAAACAGGGTTTCACCTTAACAAATAAAAATAAGCGGCGCGGGCTGATTGCCCGCGCCGCTTATTTTAAACCGATTTATTACGTCTTGGTTTAGGAAACGACTGTTTCAAAGTATAATGCGATATAATTTCAGATACGCCGTTACCGTATGCAACCGTAACTTCGTCTCCGTCTTTTACGTTGCATATTCCTGTACACTCTCCTACGCGCTTGTTGCCGTTTTCTTGAATAAAACAGTAATATTTAGTATTCCCCGCGTTATAGCGATAAGTGCCCTTTTTTATAAAACATATGCCTATCGTAAAGCGCGGAAAATCTTGCAAAATTCGTTTCAACCGTTTTCTTCTTTTAGCTTTTATGAACAAAGAGTCGTAATCTGCAACAGAAATAGGTTTTAATAAGTCAACTTTAATTAAGTTACCTGTTAAACCCGTAAAATCGACTCGCTCCCTTTCGGCTTCGGCTAGCGCAAATTCGTCCGCCCCGTCCGATAATGTAAACTTGTTCAGAATTAAGCTGTCAGTATCATTATAGGCAATCATTAAATTCTGACCAACGAAAAACGGAACTTCGCCGTAATTGCCCATATACTCTCCGTAACGCAAAGCGCCGTCTAATCCGTGAAAGCAATACTTTAAATAAACCCTGTAATATATTTTGTGATGTGCGGCGCTTGTGCCCAAATGCTCCGATTTTTGTTTCTGCAAATCGACAACCGTTCCGTCTGTAAGCGTACAATTTTTTAAAAGTTTATGCGCGTGTATTCTCTTTTTCAGAATAGGCGCAAATTTTATGCACGCAAACGCAGTTAAAACCGAAAGTATTACGATAAACACAAATATAAAAACGATAATTAGTACGTCGCTGAACAATACGTTTAAATTAACTATTATAGCAGCTATTATGACCGCCCAAAACAAGCTGAAAACAAACCCTAAAAGGACAGTTTCCCCTATCTTGATATATGCGCCCTCAACACCGTACCGTTTCGATATATTAAGTTTATAAAAGTGTACGTCTTTATGTTCCATTTGGCAAAGGTACGCCTATCTTATAAAATTGGTTTTGACTTTGGGGATTACGACGGGTTTTTCAAGCTCCGTGCCCTTTGCGTTTTGCAAAAGTTTTAAAAGCCACGCCATATTACTGCCGATAGCGCGCATTATAGTTACCCCTTCTTCGTCCTTTAAAACTTGTTCGGGGGTGTTACCGTGAACCATATTCCAATAGGTTGACGGCACTTGCAGCATATTGTTTATACCTATGTACTTATTCAAAACGTCGTAAGACGCCGTCGTGCCCGCACGTCTTGCGGAAACCACGCTTGCCGCGGGCTTAAACTGCATATATTTACCAAAGGCATAAAACAGTCGGTCTAAAATTGCAACCGTTGCGCCGTTCGGCGAGGCGTAGTGAACGGGCGCGCCGAAAACGTAACCGTCCGCCGTCTTGACTTTTTCGCCGATTGCGTTCAACGGGTCGTCTTTGAATACGCAGCCGTTGCCAGCTTTACAGCCGCCGCAACCTATGCAACCTCTGACCGGACCGTTACCGAGCCATATTATTTCGCTCTCTACACCTTGTTTTTTCAGTTCGTCCGCAACTATGCAAAGCGCCGCATTTGTACAGCCGTTCTCATTTGGACTGCCGTTTATCAATAAAACTTTCATTTATTTCAGCTCCTTAATCTTCTTCTCTATAATCGGCATATAAAATTTTTCGTATCCGATTGCGTTAGGGTGGGTGCAATCGCCTTTACCCCAACTGTAGCTGTCATTAGTGTATCTGTCGCGGTGCTCGGCTAAAAAAGTATCCAAGCCGCTTTCTTCGTAAATATCTGCAACGGCAACGGAGTGCTTTTTGCAGAGTGCTACGGCGCGTTCGCCGTAAATGCGTTGCGCCTCTTCCTCTCTCCGCCCCATTTTGTGGGGTCTAACGAATATTATTTTTGCCTTAGGGAAATATTTCTTGAAGGCGCATACCGCACTTTCGAAACAAGTTGAAAAGTCATCTTGCCAAGTTATATCGAAAATATCTTGCACGGCAGACGGAATATTTCCGAGAGGTACGTCAAAGTTAACGCCGTCCGTTTTATAACAGTCGTTGGTAAACCCGTCGAATACGATATAGTCAGGGACTATATTATCCCGAACGGCTTTTCTCACCTGAATGATAAACCAATTCTTTTCCTCGCAATAACCGACCCTTGCGCCTCCCACGCAGTATTTTATAAGTTTAAAACCCATATCTTTTTTAAGGTATTCGCCAACGCCGAAACCGTCGTTACCTGAACCGTACATAATACTGTCGCCGAAAACGGCAAGCGTTTTATTTTTAAATTCCATAAATTTTCCTTTCGATAAAGTAAAACCCGTCGGAATCACTTTCCGACGGGTTTACT
The DNA here is from genome assembly GCA_947174415.1 of uncultured Clostridia bacterium. GTDB lineage: Bacteria > Bacillota > Clostridia > Christensenellales > Borkfalkiaceae > Coproplasma. The sequence goes on along the minus strand of CAMWIW010000003.1, from coordinate 57,697 downwards.
TTTTCCCCTATTATTAACAGCTTTACCGCCGTATGAATAGCCCCCTCGTCAGAGAGGAACTATAAGATAACATAAACGTCGAAATTTGTCAATACTTGTATTTAATTTTTGTGCAAATTGCACTAAAACTAACCCTTATAAAGTATTCTGTGGCAGTTATCGCACTCGACTATACTGCCCGAAGAAATTTTTTCCTTGTCGGCAAGGGACAGCTCGCTGCCGCACTTGGAGCACCTTCCGCCGTTTTCGGCGCAAAGAATGGGAAATATCCGTTCACTGCGCTTGACTTCGTATTTTTTCATTGCTTCGGGCTCGATGCCCTTTTGTAATGCGTCAAGCTCTTTTTTTACGGTTAAAGCTTCGCCTTGCAAGCTTTCTTTCAGCTTTTTGTACGCCTCAGACGATTCCGTATACTGCTTTTGCATATCAATCGTCTTTTTCTTCATTTGCTGATATTCTTCGTCCGCCTCTTTAACGGCTTTGGTAAGTGAAGCCACTTCCGACTTAATGGACTTTAATCTGTCGGATATTTGGGTAACGTTTTTCTTATAGAACGAAATATCCGCACCGCCGTCAACCATTTCGTCGATATGGTCGAAATCGGAAAGTGTTTCCGCGATTTCCTGGTACTTTTTGTTAAGCTCTGAAACGAGGGCGGCAAGTTCAACTGCCTTTGCCTCCAAAGCGTCAAGCTTTTCGGGAGCTTTCGTCAGGAACGATTTTGCCTGAACGAAGTTCTTTCTTTCGTCCGAATTGCCCAAATCACGCTCAAGCTTTAAAAGCTTTTCGTCCGTTTCCTGATACTTTAAAAGTTTTTCAACCTGCGTCATATTATTCTCCTTAGGATTTAAAGCAAGCTTGCGTCGGTGAAATACTCCGACTTTACTTTAAGTCCGTCTTTGATATTAAGATAAATTTTTTCAAAACCGTAATTTTCAGAAGCGTAGTGCGTAAGAACTATTACGGCAATCCCCCTTTGGGTGAGGGCAAGGATTTCGTGGTGCTTCATATCCGCCGATACGAAAACGTCCGCCTTACCGTTCACGGCAAAATCGATGTTATGCTCGTCGCAGCCCGCTCCGCAGAACGAGGCGACGCGGCTTACTTTTTTATTATCTTCGCCGTAGGCTAAAACCCTGTCCGTCGAAAATTCTTTTTTTACGTTTTGTACGAAGTTTTTAAAATCGGTAGGCGCGACGGGATAAACTCTACCGTAACCGCCGTTCGATAACGGCGCGGAGATTTCCGCTTTATCGCCGCCCAATCCACGGCAAAGAAAACGGTCAATACCTTGCGGCGCGCCGTCGAAATTAAGGTGCATGGAAATCACCGAAATTCCGTTTTTCATACACTCGGCAAGTGCCTGCGCCTGCGGGTCTGCCGTTAAGTCGAATTTGGAAATTCCGCCGTAGATTGCGGGGTGGTGAGTTACTATAAGATTAAATCCGAGGGTTTTTGCCCTTTCAACCGCCTTTACCGTGAGGTCGAGAGAAAACAGCGCGCCTGTAACCTCATTGCCGCAATTTATTATTATTCCGCTGTTATCGTACATCTTGTACTTGCCGCAAAACTCGTCGGACAAACTAACGGGCGCGACTTCTTTTTCCAAAAGTGAGAAAATATCTTCAATTTTCATTCAATACGCCCTCCATAAAACGAACTTCTTCTTCTATTTTCGAACGCGTTTCTTCGTTTAAATTCCTTTCAAGATACGCGCGTTTTTTAATTATTTCCGCAAAAATATATTTTTTTGTGGTTATACCCAATAAATTCAAACCGAATTCAAGCTGACTTTCGCCGTATTTGCTTGGAACGCCAACCCTTTTACCCTTAATTACGAAGTAAAACTTTCCGCCGCTTTCAAACGGCTCGTCCAACGTAATTTCCGCATAGTTCGATAAGAGATATTCCCTCACGGCACGAACGTTTTTCATAGGTTGCAAAACGAAGTTTCGTGGTATAAACGAGTTTTTGAATATACTTAATATCTCGTCCCCGCCCATTCCGGCGATTAAAACCTGCTCGGTATCCTCGCTTACGCCTTCAAGCCCGTTGCAACAGACCGAAGAAACGACGCCTTTTTCTATATATCCTAAAAGCAAGTTTTCGGCTTTATTCAAACACTTTGCGCTGATATCCGTGATAACCGCACTTTCGCACAAGCCGTTTTTAAGCATATAGCGCGTACAGTAGCCGTGGTCGCAACCAACGTCCGCAAAGGTCGTGCATTTGTCGAGATAAGAGCAAAGTTTACTAATTCTGTCCATCAGGTATCGAGGAAATCTTTCAAGTGCTTGGAACGCGACGGGTGGCGAAGCTTTCTTAAAGCCTTTGCCTCTATCTGTCTTATTCTTTCACGGGTTACGTTGAACTCCTTGCCGACCTCTTCCAAGGTGCGGGGTCTGCCGTCGTCAACGCCGTAACGGAGGCGCAAAACCTTTTCTTCACGCGGGGTTAAGCTGTTTAAAACGCCCAAAAGAGTTTCTTTAAGCATAGTAGTCGAAACGCTGTCCGACGGGGTTGCGGTCGTAACGTCCTCTATGAAGTCGCCGAGGTGGCTGTCCTCCTCCTCGCCGATAGGCGTTTCCAAAGAAACGGGGTCTTGCGCGATTTTCTGAATTTCACAAACGCGCTCTTCGCTGATGCCCATTTCCTTTGCGATTTCCGCGGGGGTCGGTTCTCTGCCGAGTTTTTGCAATAAAATTCTCGAAACGCGGGTAAGCTTATTTATGGTTTCAACCATATGCACGGGAATACGGATAGTTCTTGCCTGATCCGCAATAGCCCTCGTTATAGCTTGCCTTATCCACCAAGTTGCGTAGGTCGAGAATTTAAAGCCTTTCTGATAGTCGAACTTTTCAACGGCTTTCATAAGTCCGAGGTTGCCTTCCTGAATTAAGTCAAGGAATAACATTCCGCGTCCGACGTATCTTTTTGCGATTGAAACGACGAGCCTTAAATTCGCCTCGGAAAGCTGCCTTTTAGCTTCCTCGTCCCCCTCTTCCTGCATTCTGCGGGCAAGCTCTATCTCGTCGTCGGAGGACAAAAGAGATACTCTGCCGATGTCCTTTAAATACATCTTTACGGGGTCGTCAAGACCGATGTCGGACAGGGCTTGCTCATAAAGCTCTTTATCACGCTCAGCCTCGTCGATAATCTGTATGCTTGCCTCCGCAATGGACTTATAGACGTAGTCCATTTGTGCGGGGGTCGTTTCATACTTTTCCATAATATCGCAAAGCGTGTTGGTTGTAATAGAGCCTTTCGCGCCGTAAGTATCGATTATATGCTTTAAAATTTCGCCTAATTTTTGTTCGGTTAAATTCATTCTTGCTCTCCGCGTTTGATTTTTTTCTGTTTGTTAATTAGTGTTTGTAATTTTTCTGTAAGTACTTTGCGCGTTTCACCGTCCGTTTCGTTAGCTATTCGGGACTGTACGCTGACGATTTCGGCGTTGACTTCTGCTATTTTTAAAGTTTTTACGCAGTCCTTGAAATATTTTGCCGCAACTTCGCCCTGTAAGGCGTTGCCGTCGCAATAGTCAAGAATTTTAGTAAGTTCGGTATATTCTTCCGTACCCTCGTCAAAGAACTCGAAAAGTTCGGAAGGCTGTATTCTTTCTTCCAAAAACTGTTTTGAAAAAATGTATTTCGCGATAATATCGTGTACGCCGTTCAAAAAGCGGATTTGTGAAATGTCCTCTCCCTTTGCGATTTTCGAGCCGAACAGAAACGCCGCAATTACAAACCTTGACGCCCTGTCCTGCATAGAGGAATTGTCCTTTCTTTCCACGGGTTTTGGAACGGGAGCTTCAACTTTTGGCTCTGAGCGTAGGTCGCGGTTCAGACTTTCATATGAAATACCCGTTTTTTCGCTTAAAGACTTTAATAAATCTTCCTGCTCTGCCGCACTGTCCGCGGTTTTTATAATTTTTATCGCTTCTTGGACGAACTTTCTTTTATCGTCCGTTTTCGATAAATCGAAGCCGCGTCCGACGGACGCTAACTTATAATCTATGAGCGGCAAAGAGTTGTCAAGGCAACGCTGATAAGCCGCCGCACCTTTCTGTTTAATCATATCGTCGGGGTCGAGCCCGTCGGTCAAAGGAACTACTTTTACGTTTAAGCCGTTACTCTTTAAAACGTCAAGCCCGCGCATATTAGCTTTCTGACCCGCGGAATCGCCGTCGTAGCTTATTAAAACGTTTTCCGTGTATCTTTTTAAAAGCCGAGCCTGATCCTGCGTGAGGGAAGTGCCCATACTTGCAACCACGTTTTTAAAGCCCGCCTGATACAGTGAAAGGGTATCCATATACCCTTCGACTATAATTACCTCATTTATAGTTTGCTCTTTCTTTAACTTTTTTAAAAGGTTTATATTGTAAAGGGTCTTGCTTTTGTTGAAAACCAAAGTTTCTTTTGTGTTTTTATACTTACCGAAATCCGTCTTTTTGAGAACTCTGCCGCCAAATGCGATAACCTCGTCCATGGCGTTAATTATCGGATAGATTAATCTGCCGCCTTGCGCGTCGAGAAGCTTACCGTCCGCTTCGTTGATAGCGCCGCTGTCTATCATATCCTGTCTGTCGTAACCTTTTGAGAGAAGGTATTTCGGCAAATCGTAAAAGTTAAGGCTTGCGCCCAATCCGAACTTGCGGACTATATTAGACGGTATCTGGCGTTTTAATATATATTCTACGTGAGCGTCGGCTTTGCCCGAGTTGAGATTGTTCAGGTAAAAGTGAGCGCAATCGTTCAAAATTTTGAGTATAGCGTCCTTTTTACGCTTTAATTCAACCGTTTGCTGACTGTCAAAGCCCGTTTGGGGAACTTGCAAATTGGCGCGCTCGGCAAGGAGTTTAACCGCGTCCATAAACTCGATATTCTCCATATTCTGCACGAACTTTATAACGTCGCCCGATTCGCCGCAACCGAAGCAGTGATAGAACTGGTCGGTTTCGTTAATGGCAAAAGACGGGGTTTTCTCGTGGTGAAAGGGGCAACACGCCCACCAGTTACCGCCACGGCGTTCAAGGCTTACGTAGTTTCCCGCAACTTCTATTATATTCAGTTTTTCTTTTAAAGTTGTTAAAAACTCTTTTAACTCGCCCGCCATAAACGTTCCGTTTAATCAAAGTTTCTTATTTATCGTCGCACTTGACCGACTTGTTACAAGTCAAACTAAGCGTTCCGCTTAACCTTGTATCTTAATTGCCTGGCAAATCAGTTGCCTTCGTCGATAAAAGTCCAGCCTTTCGGCACGAAAATTTTGTTGAAAGTATATACGGCGTATCTGTCGGTCATAGAGGACAGATAGTCGCAAACTACTTGCTCTTTGCTGAATTTATCCAAAAGTTTAAGATAGCCTTGGGGGAGTTTGTCGGGGTTCTTAACAAAAAAGCGGTACGTTTCCGTCAACATTCTTTCCGCCTTTTCCTCTTCGCCTTTTGCAGTCGGCGAAAAGTAAACTTTATCGAACATAAACTCCCGTAGCCTTTCGCTCGCGTCTTCAACTTCCGCTTCCATTTTAACGAAGTTTTTACCGACTGAATTTCGGTATATCGAGGAAATCGCGGTGTTAATTCTCTCTCTTGAAGAGTTGCCGAGGATTGCGCGTATATCTTCTGGAATGTCGTTTGACTTTAAAATTCCCGCACGGATTGCGTCGTCCAAATCGTGGTTTATATACGCTACCCTGTCGGCAAGGGAAACGCACCTGCCTTCCAAAGTTGAAGGGTTTCCGCTTTTGGGGTGATGTAATATGCCGTCCCTTACTTCCTTGGTAAGGTTCAGTCCGTTGCCGTCCTTTTCGAGAACTTCCACCACTCTTACCGACTGTTCGTTATGCTTGAAGCCCGTCGGCACGAGCTTGTCCAAAATTCGTTCGCCGCTGTGCCCGAAAGGAGTATGTCCCAAATCGTGCCCGAGAGCAATAGCCTCCGCCAAGTCCTCGTTGAGGGAAAGTGTACGGGCGATGCTCCTTGCAATCTGCGATACGTCCAAGGTGTGAGTAAGCCGCGTTATGTAGTGGTCGCCTTCGGGTGAAAAAAAGACTTGCGTCTTATTTTTTAACCGTCTGAAAGCTTTACAGTATATTATTCTGTCCCTGTCGCGCTGAAACTCGGTTCGCATAGCGCAAGGTTCTTCTTCCCTGTCGCGGCCGAGAGTATTTTTAGATTTACACGCATAGAGTGATAAAAACGCGTCTTCTATGGCGTAAGTTCTGTCTTTTAAAGTCATTTCCGCCCCCGATAAAGTAATACGAAAATTTTTTCAAAATTACTTTTTTTTGTAAAAAATAATGAAAATACGTGTTACAAGTTCAAAACTATATGCGGTTCTATTTGCCGAAGCCGCCGCCGACGGACAACACCTCGCCCGTTACGTATGAGCTCTCCGCAAGAAACACGCAAGCTTCCGCAACCTCTGCGGGCGTGCCTATTCGTTCCATAGGGATAGACGAGATAAGCTCTTCCAATTCCCCGCCCGAAAGGTGAGAATTCATTTGTGTATCGATAACGCCCGGAGAAACGCAATTTACGCGGACGTTTGAGGGTGCAAGCTCTTTTGCAAGCGCTTTGGTAAAGGCAATAACCGCACCTTTAGAAGCGGAATAAGCCACCTCGCAGCTTGCGCCGACTTCTCCCCATACGGACGCGACGTTAACGATAGACCCGCCGCCCAAAAAAATCATTTTGTCAACTACTTCGCGGCAACAAAGGTACGTGCCCTTTACGTTTACGTCGAAGATTTTATTCCAATCCTGCGGGGTGGTATCCTGAATAACTTTTATAAGCGATACGCCCGCGTTGTTGACGAGCACGTCGAGCTTTTCGTAGATAGAGAAAAACTCTTTAAACATAGCCTTGACCTGAGACTCGTCCGAAACGTCTGCACGCAAGAGCACTGGGCAGTAGCCCAACATATTGAACTCTTCCTGAGTGGCAAGCGCGCTTCTTTCGTTGTGGCAATAATTTAAAACCACTTCGTAACCGCGCTCCAAAAAGGCAAGAGCAACCGCCTTGCCTATTCCCTTAGTTCCGCCCGTTATAAGAGCTGTTTTCATTTTAAAAACTCCGTAATTTTATTTACAATTCCCTTGGGCGTAAGCCCGTCCGTATCGACGGTAAAGTCCGCCGCACTTTCGTATAGAGGAGTGCGCGCGGCAAGCAGACTTTTAAGACGCTCTTCCCTTTCACCCTTTAAGAGGGGGCGAGCTCCGTCGCCCTCCGTTCTTTTCAAAAGTTCATTTAAAGAAGTGCGCAAAAAAATTATTTTACCGCTTTTTTGCAATCTTTCTACGTTTTCCTTGCGCAGAACGCAGCCGCCGCCTGTGGATATTACGGCGTCTTGTTTATTTGAAGCATATTCAACAGCCGCACTTTCAAGATCACGGAAACGCTCTTCCCCGAACTTTTCAAAAATTTTATTAATCTCGCCGTGCTTTTCAACGACGAGTGCGTCCGTATCCACGAGTTCTGCTCCCAACGCTTTGCATAAAATACCTGCAACGGTTGTTTTGCCGCTTGCAGGCATACCCATAAGAATTATATTCATAACTTGTAGCTCTCGGCAGCAAGAATATAGCTGTTTTTACCGAAGCCGCAAATTACGCCTTTACATACTTCCGACAAAACCGATTTGCTACGGAACTCCTCACGCGCGTGTACGTTTGACATATGCACTTCCACTACGGGGATATTGATTGCCGCGATTGCGTCGCGAATAGCGTAGCTGTAATGGGTGAACGCGCCCGCATTCAAAATTATTCCGTCGCAGTCGGCTTGTTGAAGCTTAGTGCAAATATCACCCTCACAATTGCTTTGATAAAACTCGCACTTGTCGTTTTTGAAATGCGCGGCAATTGCTTTATTGATTTCTTCGAGCGTTGCCGTACCGTACACGCCTTTTTCGCGCAAGCCCGTCATATTCAGGTTAACGCCATTGATAAACAAAAATTTCATTTTTCCACCTCGCAAAATTCGGTAAATAATTTTTTGGCTTGCTCTTCGTCGGGCTGTAAGCCGAAGAAAATGCAGTCCGCGTAATAAGCCTGATAAAAAAGCATAGCTTTTCCGTTAACGATTTTTTTGCCATATTTTTCCGCAAGGCGTAGAAATTCGCTCTTTTCGGGAACGTAAATCAAATCAACGGCAACTTCGCAAAGGCTTAAAAGCTTTTCGCTGACGGGAGACACACCCTCGGTTTTATGCATTCCCACGCCCGTCGCGTTAACTATTAAGTTATAGGATTTTTCCGCTATTTCTTTCAGGGCGTGCACGCCTTGAAACTCCTTTTCCACAGACGCGGAGTTTTCGGTGTTTCTATCGTAGACGAACACGCTTGCGCCCGCATCTGCAAGTTTTTTGGCAACGCTTCTGCCTGCGCCGCCCGCACCCAGAACAAGCGCAGTTTTTCCGCTGACGGTAACGCCGCTGTTTTTAAGCATAAGCATAAATCCCAAGCCGTCAGTATTATCCCCTGTAAGCGTACCGCAGTTTACGGTATTCACTGAACCGAAAATTTTTGCGTCGCCCTCTACTTTTTTTAAGTGTGGAATAACCGCTAATTTGTAGGGAATTGTTACATTAACCCCGTCATATGCCGCAAGTAACGCATCTATCCGCCCTTCAAACTCGGTCTCGGCAACTGAAATTTTATTGTACTCGACAGCTAAGTTTAAACGACTTGAAATGAAGTTGTGGATTTGCGGGCTCGTGGATTTGGAAACGTCCTTGCCTATAACCGCAAGCTTTCTCTTTGTCATTTTAACCCCTCAAATTATCAGAAATCTGCCTTAAATATTGCTTGTAGTCTTCTTTATTCAACTTAATTTCCGCACATTCTCCCTCGCATTTGGGGACGATAACGGAAATAAGCTCGCTATCGTTCTTTTTATCGTGAACGGCAAGGTCGGCAGCTCTTTCTATACCGTCGAACGAAGGTACTTTTTTAAGCACTTTACAGATAAGTTTTTCAACGTCTTTAGCGTATTGCCCCCCACATATACCGTACTTTCGCGCAATTTGAAGCTCGTAATAAGTACCAATTAAGACGTATTCACCGTGTGAAAGTTTTCCGTACAACAGTTCGAGTGCGTGCCCCGTCGTGTGCCCCAAATTCAAGGTTTTTCTAAGCCCGTTAGTTTCTTTCTCGTCTTCGGTTACCACTTTTGCTTTATGCGCGATATTACTGTAAACTACTTCTTCGAGGAATTCAAGGTTTGTAAGACGCTTTTCGTTCTCTTTAAGTTTTTTGAAAATTTCGGCGTTCAATAAACCGTGTTTTATAATTTCTCCAAGTCCGCACCTTATCTCTCTCTTCGGCAAAGTGGATAAAAAGCGCGGGTCAGCTATTACCTCTTCGGGCTGATAGAAAGTACCGATTACGTTCTTAACGCCGTCCATATCAACGGCTGTTTTTCCGCCCACCGAGCTGTCTACCTGCGCCAAAAGTGTCGTCGGTATCTGAACGAGGTGAACTCCGCGCATATAAAGCGCCGCGGCAAGCCCTGCAATATCTCCCACCACGCCGCCGCCGAATGCGACTACGCAGCAGTTTCGGTGCATGCCGCTTTCAAGCATTTTCTGTAAAATTGCCAAAAGATTGCGCGTGTTTTTACTTTTTTCACCTGCTGCAATGACGAATTTAGGGGTACTTTCACCAAAAACGGAATTTAAAAGATGACTGTAAAGCTTATTGACGGTGCTATCCGTAACTATAAATAACTGTCTTTCTTTAAGTCGGTGAGCATAGCTTTCGAACGCGCCCGCGCCGCAATGGATAACGCTTTGTACGGTTGCGGTCTTAACTGTAATATCCTGCATAAATCACCTCAACGCGCGGTATCTTTCCAGCACTTCACGCATATTATCGCCGCCAAGTCTTTGGGAAACCGCGTCGGCAAGGGCAAGCGCGACTACGCTTTCAAGAATGATTTCGGCTGCACATACAGCGGCAACGTCGCTTCTCTCACCCGCAGCTTTTGCCGGTTCGTTCGTGGAAATATCTACGGTGTTTAAACCTCTCATAAGGGTTGGAATGGGTTTCATAGCGGCGCGAAGAACGATTTCTTCCCCGTTGGACATTCCGCCCTCTATGCCGCCCGCGTTGTTGGTCTTTCGGTAGTAGCCGCCGTTATAATAAATTTCGTCGTGAACTTTGCTGCCTTGTCTTAAAGCGGCTTCAAAGCCCAAACCGACTTCAACGCCCTTAATAGCTTGTACGCTCATAATTGCGCCGCATAGAATTGCATCAAGTTTTGTAGAGTATTGCATACAACTGCCGAAGCCGCTCTTTAAACCTTTAACGCGAATTTCTATAATTCCGCCCGCCGTGTCGCCGTCGGCTTTGAGTTTATCCAAAAGCTTTTCCGCTTCTTGCTCCTTTTCGTTATCGAGCATAAAAAGTGAGTGTTTTTTAGCCTCGGAAAGACGTTCAAACGCATATATGTGGGGGTCTACGACGTTTCCGACAGATTTTACGTAGCCTGAAATTTCCACTCCCAAAGCCTTTAAATACTGCCTTGTAACCGTACCGCCAACTACCCTTGCAGCCGTTTCCCGTGCGCTTGCGCGCTCCAAAATATTGCGGGCGTCGGTCTGGTCGTACTTGATTACGCCTGTCAGATCAGCGTGCCCCGGACGAACTTTTGTAAGCCTTCTTTTATCAGTGTCGCAGGCCTCAGGCGCGATAACTTCACGCCAATTCTCGTAGTCTTTATTTTTTACCGCAAAAGAAATAGGGCTACCGAGTGTAAATTTATTTCTTACGCCGCTTATAATTTCAACGGTATCCTTTTCAATCTTCTGCCTGCCCCCTCTGCCGTAACCGCTTTGGCGTAAGGCAAGATAACGGTTTATCTCTTCTTCATCGATTTTTAAGTTAGAAGGCACGCCCTCCAAAATACCTATAAGCGCTTTGCCGTGCGATTCTCCCGCAGTGGTTAATTTCATTTTTTCTCCTTAAAAATTCCGTAATTGCCGTCTTTGACTTCGATTGTAACCGTGCCGAGCTCGTCCGTTCTGTAAAGACTGTTTCCAACTACGTTTTGCGCGTTTGCAAGCGCGGCGAGCGTCGGACAACCGTTACCGTTATCCCCAACCGAGATTATTGCCGTACGGGGCTTGATTAAATCCAAAAACGGCGCGAATGCGCCTTCCGTTGAACCGTGGTCGGACATTTTCACTACGTCGCATGCCGTCAAATCGATTTTCCGTCCGCCGACGTCTATTCCCGCAAAATTGTATTCTTCAATTAGCTTTTGTTGGACTGCTTGTCCTGTACTGCCTAAAAACAGAAAGCTTACGCCGCAACATTCAAGCCAAATTACCGCAGAGGCGTTTTTAATGTTTTGAGAGGTTGGGTTTGTAATCAGTTGGGCGTATTCTCCATTTTCGTAAAGGTGATAATCGGGAGACAGAAAACAGAAATAATAATCTGCGTCATCGTTAAATACGCCCGCGCCGTACTCACAAAAAGATATTTCTTTGCCAAGCCTTTCCACCTCTTCGCAAAATGACTTGTAGCCGTCGGTTATATGCGTTACGGGACAATAAGGCGCAAAGATTTTATCTACGTTTTTATATTTCAGGATTTCAGCAAGTCCGCCGCACGCGGCGTTTTCAACCGACGAACAAATCAGGTAATCTATATCGTTTATGCCGCGCGAGTTGAGTTCTTTCAAAACTTTTAAGTTATGTAAATAAGTTCCGTCGCAACCGTCTATTAAAAGAGTTTTCCCGTCGGGCAATTCAACGACGGTACAGTCGCTGTTGCCCACATCAATAAAATTAACGCGCATTCTACCTTGTTCGTTCAGGTTTTTGGAGACAAGGTAAGCCGATAAATACTTAACGGGTATATAGGCGTTGAGTATTATAAGCGTAAGTACGGCAACGAGCGCTAACCCCGCCAAAACTATATATAGTATCTGTCTGCGCGATAATTTTAGCTTTTTCTTTTGCGGCATATTCGGCTTTATTTAAAAAATTCGCAGTATATCGCGCGTATGCACTTTTCGTAATCGTCGTTTTTTACACCGACGATTATATTTATTTCGCTCGAACCCTGATCAATCATTTTAATGTTTATATTTGCGCTTGCAATGGCGTTAAACAGCCTTGCTGAAGTACCAACCGATGAGGACATGCCGTGTCCCACCGTAGCTATAAGTGCTATGTCCTCTATAACGCGGATTATATCGGGAGCGACTGCCGCCTTTATGTTTTCAAGGATTTTTTCAAGTTTAGCTTTGGGCAGATTGCAGCTTTCCACAACCAACGACATAGTATCGATGCCCGATGGAATATGCTCGACGGGAATTTCTTCATCAGCAAGAACGTTTAAAACCTTGCAAATAAAGCCGACCTCCGCATTCATGTGCGATTTCTCGATAAAAATAACGGTAAAATTCTTTTTGCCTGCAACACCCGTAACCAAATTACCGCTCGGCGTATAGCGTATGCTGGGTAGTATTGCCGTACCCGCATCTTCGGGACGGAAAGTGTTTTTTATATGTATAGGGATATTCGCTTTACGCAACGGGAAAATACTGTCGCTGTGAAGGACGTTCGCGCCCATATAACTGAGTTCGCGAAGCTCCTTGTATGAGATTGTTTTTATCCTGACGGGGCTGTCAACTATGCGCGGGTCGCAAGCAAGAAAACCTGAAACGTCAGTCCAATTTTCGTAGACGGTGGCGTTCACTGCCCGTGCGACAACAGAGCCCGAAATATCCGAACCGCCACGTGAGAACGTTTTAACCTTGCCGTCCGTACCCTTGCCGTAAAAGCCGGGGAACACTGCACGCTTTGCACCCGTAACGGCTGCGGAAATTGCTTTATACGATTTTTCGCCGTCAAAATTACCGTCCTCTTTGAAGTAGATAACGTCCTCGGCGTCTATAAATTTTGCGTCCAAAACAGCGGCAACGATACGCGCGCAGAGATATTCCCCGCGCGAAGCCGTGAAATCCTCGCTCTTCTCTCTTTCAATCAAGGCTTCCGTTTCGTCCAAAAGCGCGTCTATTTCAAACGGAATATTGAGTTCTTTAACGATTGATACAAAGCGCGCACGAACTGCCGCAAAAGAGTTTTTGCAGCTACCGCTTTCTTTTAATTCGGCAAAACAGTTATACAATAGGTCCGTAACCTTGGTATCACCCGAATACCGTTTACCCGGCGCGGAAACAATTACGTATTTGCGCTGGGTATCGCTTTCTATTATTTTCTGAACGCCTTTTATAACGTTGCCGTCAGCCATTGACGTGCCGCCGAATTTACAAACCTTTACTGACATATAGTTTCCTTAAATTATCGCCTTTGCCTCAACGTAGTAACGCTTTTCGTAGCCCTCGCCCATAGAAAAAGTCTTTCTGGGCAAGTTGCCGCCGCTTTCAATCAAACGGAAAAATTCGCTCTTTTCGATTGAAGGCAACAAAACGCCTACTCCGCCGCCCTCTGTTAACTTTAATAAATCTTCTTCGCCGTGAATATAGTCTACCTCGCCGCCGTTTTTGGCAATGAAAGCCGAAATATAAGCGTCAAGCTCCCTTATTCCCGCGGGAGTATTCGCGTTAAAATTAATTTGCGATTTTACCCCCTTCACTACAATATACGCTTTTCCGCTGCCCGAGGTTTGCATTTCGGTTAAAAATTCGGACGGTTTATCCGTTTTTATAAATCTGTGGATAGGCTCGAACTTCAAAGCGTCGTCGAAGACGTTAACCGCTTCAACGAGAGCGTACCGTGCAGGATGATTTTCCCTTTCTTTTTCGCTAAGTGTGGTTTTTATATTCTCCCAACATTTTTTAGCAGTGGCAAGAGAATGGTTACCGTCGCCAACAGCAAATAAAAGCCCGTTTTTGTCTGTTGCAAGAGAATAAAACGCGTTTTTAACGCTCTTTGAATTGTCTACGAAAGTACCTTTTATATGCCCGCCGCCACACATCAAATCAAAATCGTACAAAACTTTTCCGCGCTTGACGGCGTTTATAACCGTATTTTTTTCATCGTTATACAAAAGCATAACGTGCGGAAGCTCTAACGGTGCGTTTTCTCTTATTTTAACGCGAGGCGGAATTCTTTCACGAATTGTATCCTCAGTCGAACGAACGGGAGTATTTGCACCGTTCTCGTAAGAATAATCTTCCAAATCTACCGCAAGCACAATCCCCGTGCGCGTACCCGAAGGCGTAGTGCGTTCAACGAGAATAAACCCGCCCGAAACCTTTTTAAAAACGCTGCCCGAAAGGTACTCGCGCATGGTTTCGTTGATGCGCGCGATACGCTTTTCGGGCTCGTCGTTGAGATAAATCTCTGGAAATATTAAGTTATACGCCGAGGGCTTACCTGCCGTAATTCTTTCAACCTCTTGCCAATAAGAAAAGTCGGAGGTATATTGGTCGCAGGCGTTAACCGCCCAAGCGCTCATATCCGTTCCGTCAGCGGGCAAAAGAATATCGGGAATTCTTACTGTGTTCATATGCCCCTCACACGTTCAGTACCAAAACGGCGAACACGGCAAGCACTATAGCTAAAATTTTAATGGGAATGTGTTTCGTGAACAACCCCACTAAGAAATTTGTAAACTTTTTCATAATTTACCCTCCGCCGTCAAATCAGACCAATAATATTCCGAAAGTGCGTTTTTAATGTCCGCTGCGTCGGCGTATTTCTTTCTTATAACGCCGTTCTTTGCAATCGAGATTATGCCCGTTTCTTCAGAAACGACTATTGCCGTTACGCTTGCAACGGACGTTACGCCCAATGCCGCGCGGTGGCGGCTACCCATATCTTTGGGAAGTTTTTCGCTCTGTGCAAGAGGCAGGAAGCAACCCGCCGCATAAATTTTAGTACCTTCTATTACCATAGCACCGTCGTGCAGCGGAGCTTTGGGATAGAAAACGGCCTCAATCATTTGGGCGGTAATATCGGCATTTACTACCGTACCGCTTTCGATTATTCCCTCAGGCAGGTTTTCGTTGGAAAGAACTATAAGCGCGCCTATATCTTTTTTGGACATATTCTGCACTGCGCGAACGGTTTCTTCGATTATAAGCTCAACGCCCGTTACAGTTATGTTGTCCTGCTTCTTGCTCTTTTTAACGTTAGAGTCGAGAAGGGAGCGCTTTATCTCCGTATGGAACATGGTGAACACGAGAAGAGCTATCATTAAAATTACGATTATAAGAAGCTCTTGCGAGAGTTTGTCATTATCCGTCAAAGCGAACGCTAAACCGCTGATTACGATAGCGCCCGTAACGACGGCAATGAACTTACCACCCTTATTCGTTATCAAAATTTTAAATACGTAATAAAAAACAACGGCAATTAAGATGAACTGCAACAAGTAGCCCAACCAATTCTGCCCAAACGAATTAAAAAATTTTTTAAAGCTTTCTCCAATATCTCCCATAGTATCACCAAACAAATAATTACATAAATTCAACTATATTATATAATTAAAAACTTAAAAAATAAAGCGTTTAAGCGTAACTAATTTTAACCAACCGCGAAAAAAATTGCATTTTCGACAGTTTGCACCGCACTTTGAGGCGTAACACGCCCGCACTTCATATCCGATATCGCAGAATATATATAATTTACCCAAGCTTCAAGTTGTTTTTGACCTATTCTTTCGGCTTGTTCACGGCTCTTTTTAACGCCGTATTCCTTCATTTTCAAAAGCCTTGAAAGTTCGGCATCGTTCTCGCCCGAAGATATTATCGTCAAAAGGTTTTTGAAGTAGTTGAAAAGCCCGTTTAAAAGGAAAACTTCGTCCCCCGCTTTTTTTTGTAGCTCGTCGGCAATTTCACAGAACTTAGTAAAATCGCGGCGGGCGGCTGCGCCCGTAAGCTCGTAAATTCTGTAATCCGCGTCTTTGAAAACGAGGTCGTCAACCTCTTCGCGCGTCAGCGTGCCCTCCTTTTTAAAGTCAATAAGCTTTTGTACCTCGACGGAAACACGCGCCATATTGCATAGGCAATACTCCGCTATACTTTCGCAACAGGCGGTAGAGGCATTCACGCCCGCGCGTCTGAGCGTGATGTATACCCACTTCGAAACGGTTTCGGGGTCGGCTTTGCCGCAATCCACGAAAGTTACCGAGTGTTTGCGCTTTAAATCAACGCCCTTTTTTGCGCCTGAATTTACGATAATGAGAATTGACGAAGGCGGAAAATTTTCAAAAAGACTTTTTAAATGATTTTCGTACTCACTCTCGGAAGGATAAAATTCGCTTACCTTGATAACCCTTTTTTCAGCCATAAAAGGGTAATTTTTAATTGCCGAAACGAGGGTTGTTATTGCACTGCCCTTTAAAGTTTCGCCGTCGAAAGAGGTGAAGTTGAGTTCGGGCATCTCCAAAAAAGCGTCCTTTATCTGCTCTTCGCCCTTCATTCTGAAATAGGCGTCGTCCCCCTCTAAGAGATAGACCTGCTTAGCCCCTTCCGCTATGCTTGATTTTAATTCTGTATATTTCATAGTTCCACCCTTGCGGCGCGCTGAATTAATCTTTATCGAACATTGCCAAAAATTCTTTCATTGCAAACGAAAGCGTAACGTGCTTTGCAATTGCTACTCCTATACCGCGAACGGGTAAAGTCGGCGTCGTTTTCAGTTCGAAAAGTTCGCCGCCCTCGAACTCTGCCGTGCAGTATTCGCGTGGAATACAGCCAATGCCCATACCCTTTGCAACCAACTTTTTCATTAAGTCCCAATTCGCCACCTCGATATCCGGCGTGAAGTGAACGCCCAAAATCTCCTCGGACGACGAAAGCGCACGGCGCGCAACCGTGTTCTCTTCAATCATTAAAAGCGGATAGTCTTGCAATCTCTTTAATGGAACTTCTTCCATTGTAAGGTCGGAATATTTTTTGCCCGCCACGAAAACGTCGGAAAGGTGGGTTACCGTACCGTAAAATCTTACGTCGTCATCTTCCAACGGAAGATTGATAAACGCTATATCGCACCGCCCCTCTTTAAGTTGGTTAACCGTATTTGGAGAGGTGGAAGAAATAAGCTCTAACCTGACGGCGGGGTACTTCTCGTTGAACTGCGCAAGCTTATCCGAGAGAACGTGAGAGAAAATAGAATCCGTAGCTCCTATTCTTATTGTGCCGGTGGCCGTAGTTTTAAGCTCGGTCAATTTGTTTTCGGCACTTTCTAAAAGCTCGAGGGCTTCTTCAACCTGTTTGAATATTAGTTTGCCGCCGCTTGCCGAAAGCTCCATACCCTTATGGGTGCGGTTAAAAAGAGAAATGCCGAGTTGGCCTTCGAGCTGTTTTACCGCCTGCGAAACCGCGGGTTGAGATATAAAAAGCTCTTGCGCGGCTTTCGTAAGAGAGCCGCATTTTGCAACCGTATAGAATACCTTATAAAGCTCTAAATTTACCATAAGTTTTTACGATAGACCCCATAATATATTTGATTTAACGCATTTTTTTGTTCTTACTTGCCCACACAGAATTTTGCAAAAACGGTTGAGATTATTTCTTCGTTTGCCGTTTCGCCCGTTATTTCGCCGAGGGCGTCCCACGCGTCCTTCAAATCAACGGCTATAATATCCAAAGTTAAAATTTCAAGGTTTTCACATGCCGATTTTAACGCCTCTGCCGCCTTTAAAAGCGCTGAATAATGCCGCTCTTCAACTATATACGCCTTGTCTAAGGCGGTGTCGCCAAAACCCCTTTCGGCAATGAGTTTTTTCAATCGGTCCATGCCTTCGCCCGTCTTTGCAGAAACGGCTATATCGTACTCTCCTGCGGGCTTCCGCAAGTCGGCTTTATTGAAAACTTTTATCACCTCGCCGTTCGTTTCTTCGGGCAGGTTCTCCTCCCCGTCGCTGACAGACAGTACCACGTCGGCGCTTTTTATTATCTTTTTGGCGCGCTCTATGCCCATACTTTCCACGCTACCTGCGCGTTCGCGTATGCCTGCCGTATCTATTAAATTGTACTTTACTCCGTCAATTTCGATTACACCTTCAACCGCGTCGCGAGTAGTGCCCTCTTCCGCCGAAACCAAAGCTTTTTCATATCCCAAAAGCGCGTTAAGAAGGGAGCTTTTGCCCGTGTTAGGTTTTCCGCAGAGAGCAACGGTTACGCCTTCTTTTATCTTTTTTCCGCACTTATAACTTGACAAAAGACGCTCCGTTTCCCCATACAGTGCAAAAATTTCAGTCTTTATTTTTTTGAGGTCAAGCCCCTGTTCGTCCTCTTCGGGATAATCGATTTCAACTGCAACTTCGGCTAAAACGTCTTTTAGCGAATTTTGAATGGCAACTACTTCTTCCGAAAGCTTTTCGCCGTAAAGCATACTTCCCGCACGGAGAAGCGCAAGACTTTCGGCGTTAATCATATCCGCCATACCTTCCGCTGAGGCAAGGGTGAGCTTGCCGTTTAAAAAGGCGCGTTTCGTGAATTCGCCTCGCTCTGCAAGGCGCGCACCGAGGGACAGGCACTTTTTTAAAATTCCGCGGGCAAGCTGCACGCCGCCGTGGCAGTGAAGCTCGATAACGTCCTCTCCCGTGAACGATTTAGGCGCTTTAAAATATACCAAAAAACCGTAATCGGTGAAGCCGTCGCCCTCGATATTGCCTGCATACATATAATTCGGCTTGAAATTCTTTTTCGGCGTAAAAATTTTGTTTGCTATATCAAGGCAATTTTCGCCGCTTATTCTGATTATCGCAACGCCACCCGTGCCCGACGCAGTGGCAATCGCCGCAATACTTTCCTGCATAAAACCTCAAAGTATAACTTAAACTTATATATCTTTAAGAAAATTATAACACCCACATAAAAAAATGTAAAGAAAAAGAGCACCGCAAAGGCGCTCTTAACAGTTTAATTTTTAAACGGGTCGTTATCGTTATTGCTGCCGCCGAATTCAGAAAACGGGTCGTCGGGCGTACCGCTGCTTGCGGAGCTTCCGTTTGCATTGACGCCGCCGTACTCGCCCTCGTAAGGATTTCTCGAATAAGGATTTTGGTTGTAGGGATTTTGGTCGAAATTCTGTTGCTGGCGGTATTGCTGATACATTTTGTACTGTCTTTCCTGTTCTTTGCGAACGTATTCGCGATAGTTCATTCCGCGGTTGTTTCTGAGAATGAATATCAGAATTCCCTGTACGGGGAATAGAATGCTTGTAATTGTGAACAGCATATATCTTTTTGCCGAAAAAGTCTGGAAGAATGCCGAAAGATTGAAAACCTGCAATACGAGAAATGCTAACTCCAAAACGCTTAAAATGAAAGTATCGAGGAATTCAAAGCACCAAGCCGCCCATAACAGTTCGGGGTAATTTTTTATGCTGCTTGAAAGCGTTTCGATAGGAAATCTCAGTCCGTAGCCGTTAGTTGAATAGTCGGTAATAATCAGATCGTGTGCGTTCAACTGAAAACGAGCAACGTAGCTCACTACGCAGCCTACGACGAGCAAGACCTCTACAATTGCGGCAATAAGCGAAAAGATTTTCGTATCAACGCTTTTAAAAACCCTGTTCTTCTGCCCGCAAACACCTATATAATAGGTGTTCAGAAAAGGAATGAACGACATCCATCTGTTTTTATAGCCCTCTCGCCCCGATATTATAAACAGTCCGACCGACTGAAAAGCAAACACGATTAAAAAACACAGCCCTCCCACTATGAAAGGGACGTACCACGTATCTGTATTTACAAATATCTGCGCAACGTTTGCGTATTTAAAAAAATCCATAATCCACCTTATCGGGTTACAACATTATATATGTGCTAAATGTTAAAATTAAAATCAGTTTGTGAAAAACACGTTAAAAATTCATTTGAAAAGAGGAATACCGTACTCAACTTTTTCAAGCGTCAGACCTTTTGCAGGCATCGTTCTGCCCACTGCTTCCCTGTCGCATTCGCGCAGCGAGCGGATAATTTCTTCCTCACTCAAACTACCCTCGGCGTAGTTAATCATAGTGCCCGCAACAGTGCGGACCATGTTGTATAAGAAACCACCGCCGCATATCGAAATTTCTATTTCCTTGGACAGAAAACTTTCCTTCACATCAACTTCGACGGAGAACACTTCCCGTACCGTCGTCTTTACCTGAGAGCCGCTTTTGCAGTAAGCTTTAAAATCGTGTTTTCCGACGAAAGACCCCGATATATGCCGCAGTTTCGCAATATCGAGAGGGTTTTTTACCCACACGGAATATCTATCCTTTAAAGGGTTTCTTCTCTCCGATAAATAGAACTTGTAACAATATGTTTTTCTCTTTGCGCTGCGGTTCGCGTCAAAATTTTCAGGCGCAACGGAAGAAGCTAAAACCGCAATATCCGGCGGAAGAAAACGGTTTAAAACATCGGCTATTTTTTCAGCGGGAATTGTCGTTTCCGCATCAAAATGGCAAACCTGTCCCGCCGCGTGGACGCCGCTGTCCGTCCTGCCGCTTGCCGTAACGGTAGTTTTTTTACCGAAGACTTTTTCGCACGCTTCTTCCAGCTTTTCCTGAACGGTTATTGAATTTTTCTGAATTTGCCAACCGCCGTAATCCGTACCGTCGTAGGCAAGCAAAATAGCGTATCTCATTATGACAACTTTATATATTCGTAGAACTGCGGGAAAATATCTGCGCAATAGATATTGAGAAGAACCACACCGGCAATTAGCGCGGCAAAGGTCAAAAATGCAACAAGGTCGCGCCAACCGAATTTGAGTTTTTTGTACTTGGTGCGGTTTTTAGAGCTTGAGTAGCACCTTGCGTCCATAGCGTCGCCGAGCTCGTCGGCGCGCCTGAAAGCGCTGATCAGAAGGGGTATTAAAATAGGCACTATCGCCTTTATTCTTTTGAAAATATTACCGCTTTCGAAGTCTGCACCCCTCGCCTTTTGCGCGGAGATAATGCGGTTAGTTTCGTCAATAAGCGTTGGTATAAAGCGCAAAGCGATAGACATTATAAGTGCAAGCTCGTGCACGGGGAATTTTATATATTTTAGAGGTTTTAATAGACTTTCTATGCCGTCGGTAAGTGAAACGGGCGTGGTCGTCAAAGTCAAAACGGACGACGCCATTACGAGGAAGAACAACCTTAAAATAAAAAATACGGTAAAAATTATGCCCTCTCTTGTGATTTTTATTATCCACCACTCGCATATAACGTGTTCTCCGCCGTGGAAAAACAGGTTCAAAACGGCAGTGAATATTAAAATCACCAAAATTCCTTTTACCGAGCGCAACACCCGTCCGAACGGAACTCGTGCCGCAGCTATTGCAACGAATATTACCAACGCCACCGCAAGCAGCGAATAAAAGTTGTTTGCAACGAAAAGAAGCACGATAAACGCTATTAGCGCAAGCAATTTTATGCGCGGGTCAAGTCTGTGGACGAAAGATTGAGTTGGATAGAACTGTCCGAAGGTTACGTCGTTAAGCATCGGTTTTACCTCCGCCGTATACTTCTATAACTTTCGTTGAAAAATCTTCGACGGTGCAATCGCTGTCAATTACAAGACCTTGCTTTTCAAGCACTGCGGCGATCTTTGCAGTCAGAGGAATATCCAAGCCCAGCGCTTGAAGCTCGTCCGCGCGTTTAAAAATTTTATAAGGCGCGTCGCACGCAAAGACCTGACCTTCAGCAATTACGCAGGCTTTGGTGCAGTTATCCGCAACCTCGTCCATATCGTGGGAAACTATAATAACGGTTTTGCACCATTCGCGGTGAAGCTTGTGCAAAAGCTCCATTATTTCGTTTTTGCCCTTAGGGTCAAGCCCCGCGGCGGGTTCGTCGAGAATTAAAATCTGAGGTTTGGTTACGATTACGCCGGCAATGGCAACTCGGCGCTTCTGTCCGCCCGATAAATCGAAGGGCGACTTGTCTTTTACCTCTTCGTAATTAAGACCGACTATTTCGATGCTTTGTCTTACGGCTTCTTCGGTTTCTTCTTTAGTAATTCCCTTCTTGAAATTTTTAAGTCCGAACGCAACGTCTGCAAAAACGCTTTCAGCAAAGAGCTGATACTCTGGATACTGAAAGACCATACCGACGCTTGCTCTTAGAGATTTAAAGTCGCATTTTTTGCTTCCCAAATCAAATTGCCCCACTGATATGCTTGAAATAACGGGGGCAGGCTGACCTTTTTTAGCCTTTGGCTTTTTATATCTTTTCTGCGCCTGAGGCAGTTTTATCAACGCATTCAGGTGTTGAATAAGCGTAGATTTGCCGCTGCCTGTGTGTCCTATTATACCGAAAAACTCTCCCTCGTCTATTTGCAGATCTACACCCTTTAAAGCTTTAGTTGCGAACGGAGACTTTTTGGAATAGGTGAACGTCAAGTCCTTGACCAAAATATCCCATTCGTGGCTACTTTCCAACGGTTTCTCCTGACATTTTGAAGATTGCCCCCCATATATGCCGCGATTAACGAAGTTTTTATGGATTTCCTCGGCAAGTTCTTCGGGGCGTAAAACGTTGTCTATTTCCATTCCCGCCTTTCGGAGATTTTCCGAAATTACGCTGGTTCTGGGTAAAGACAGATTGAATGTTTCAAGAGTTTCGCCGCTTGTGAATATTTCCTCGGGCGTGCCCTCTAAGGCTATTTCACCCTTGTTCATTACGATAGTTCTGTCGGCGAGCAACGCCTCTTCCATAAAGTGGGTAATGAGGATAATAGTCATTCCCTCTTCTTTGTTAAGTTTTTTAACTACGTCGATAACCTCACGTCTGCCCTTAGGGTCAAGCATTGCGGTAGATTCGTCCAAAATCAAAACGTCGGGTTTTATCGCAAGAACGCCCGCGACGGCTATCCTCTGCTTTTGTCCGCCTGAAAGTCTTGTAGGCGTTGCGGTACGGTATTCTTCCATACCGACTGCGTTCAACGCCCACTGAATACGGTTTCCTATTTCTTCACGGGCGACGCCTATATTTTCCGGACCGAAAGCCACGTCGTCTTCAACAATTGACGCCACCATTTGATTATCGGGGTTTTGAAAAACCACGCCCACGTGTTTTCTGATTTCAACTGCATTTTTGCCCTCGGCAACGTCCATACCGAGAACCGTAATTTTTCCTGCGTCGGCTTCCAAAAGTCCGTTTAAAAGACGGGCAAGAGTTGACTTGCCGCTTCCGTTGTGTCCGATGACGGATAAAAACTCGCCTTTTTTCAGCTTAAAAGATACACCGTTAACGGCGTAAACTCCGCTGTCAGGATAAGAAAATTTTACGTTTTCACACTCGATAATGTAGTCAGCCGTCATACTTTCCTTTGAAAATCAATAAACTTAATTCCGATTATAGCAAAATTTGTTAATTTGTACAACTTTTTTTACGATTAAAATTTAATACTGATATTGACAAGCCAAAATTCGTGTATTATAATAATGTAAGTGTAATTAACTTACACAAAGCGTTAAAAATAATTATTTATATAAAACGGAGGTTTTTTGATGAAAAAGTTGACTATCGACGGTAATACCGCCGCAAGCCACGTTGCGTATGCCTTTTCGGAAGTAGCCGCGATTTATCCCATCACTCCCTCTTCGCCTATGGCGGAAGTTGCGGACGAATGGGCGACGGCAGGCAGAACCAACATGTGGGGTCAGAAGGTAAGAATTGCAGAAATGCAGTCTGAAGGTGGCGCGGCAGGCGCTGTTCACGGTTCGCTTTGCGCGGGCGCGTTGACGACGACATACACCGCTTCGCAGGGTTTACTTTTAATGATTCCCAATATGTATAAAATTTCGGGTGAGCTTATGCCTATGGTTATGCACGTTTCGGCGCGCGCACTTGCGGCACATTCCCTGAACATTTTCGGCGACCATGCAGACGTTATGGCTTGCCGCCAGACGGGCTTTGCAATGATTTGCGACGGTTCGGTACAGGAAGTTATGGATTTGGCGTTGGTTGCGCACCTTTCCACTTTAAAATCCAAAGTTCCTTTCATTAATTTCTTCGACGGTTTCAGGACAAGCCATGAAGTCGCTAAAATCGACGTATGGGACGAAGCCGACGATTACAAGGAAATCAGAGATATTTGCGACGAAGTCGGCATTTCAGCAGACGTTGCAGACTTTAAATCCCGTGCGTTAAACCCTGAACACCCCATTCAGAAAGGTACTGCACAGAACGGAGATACTTACTTCCAGAACAGAGAAACGGCAAACAGCTACTATGAAGCTACCCCCGCTATCGTTCAGAAAATGATGGACGTCGTATCCAAAAAGTGCGGCAGAAATTATCATCTTTTCGACTACGTCGGCGCAAAGAACGCTACGGACGTTATCGTTTGTATGGGTTCGGCTTGCGAAACCATTGAAGAGAGCATTAATAAGCTTAACACAATGGGTCATAAATACGGACTTGTCAAAGTTCGCCTTTACCGTCCTTTCGTTGCAGACGCATTCGTCGCAGCGCTTCCCAAGAGCGTTAAGAGACTTGCCGTTCTCGACAGAACGAAAGAGCCCGGCTCGCTCGGCGAACCTTTATACCTTGACGTATGCTCCGCACTGTTGGAAAAAGGCGTAACTAACCTTAAAGTTATCGGCGGCAGATACGGACTCGGTTCGAAAGAGTTCACTCCTTCGATGGTACTTGCGGTTTACAAGAACCTTGAAAGCAAGACACCCAAAAACCACTTCACAATCGGTATTTACGAGGACGTTACCAACACCTCCCTCGACTTCTCCGAAAAGTTCGACGCTGCTCCCGCAGGCTCGACGAGCTGCAAATTCTACGGTCTCGGCTCTGACGGTACGGTAGGCGCAAACAAGAACTCGATAAAGATAATCGGCGACCACACTGAAAAACACGCGCAGGCGTACTTCTTCTACGATTCGAAGAAATCGGGTGGCATCACCGTTTCACACCTCCGTTTCGGCGACACGCCCATTCAGTCCGAATACTTAATCGACAGCGCGGACTTTGTTCAGTGCTCCAACCCCTCTTACGTAACGCGTTACGATATGACGGGCGACATTAAGGAAGGCGGCACTTTCCTTATCAACACCAACGCAACAACCGTTGAGGCTTTGGAAGAGTTCTTGCCCGCAAAGGTTAAGCAGGATATAGCAAAGAAGCACGTTAACCTCTACGTTATCGACGCTATCAAGATTGCAGGCGAGCTTGGACTTAAAGGCAGAACCAACACCATTTTACAGTCTGCGTTCTTCCGCGTTAATCCCCAGATTATGCCCTACGACAAAGCCATCGAATATATGAAATATATGGCTAAGAAGTCCTTCGGCAGAAAGGGCGACGCTATCGTTCAAATGAACTATAACGCTATCGACTCAGCTGCCGGCGACAACCTTATCAAGATTGATGTTCCCGCTTCGTGGGCTAAGGCTACGAGCGGCGCGGAAATGGTAAAGGGCGCTGATAATAAATACTATCAGGAAATTATTAAGCCTATCCTTTACCTTGAAGGCGACAAGCTTAAATCTTCACAGTTCAACGCTGACGGACACGTTCCCACGGGCACGACCAAATACGAAAAGCGCGGCGTTGCCGTTCTCGTACCCGAAATTATCGTTGACAAATGTATACAGTGCGGCACTTGCTCGTTCGTATGCCCTCACGCATGCCTCAGACCCGCTCTTGTTGCAAGCGGCGCGGAAAGACCCGCAACGCTTACCTCGAAGGCGGCAATCGGACTTGCCGGTTACGATTACAAGATGCAGGTTTCACCTCTTGACTGTATGGGCTGCGGCGTGTGCGCTACGGTTTGTCCCGTAAAAGACGGCGGCGCAATCAAAATGATACCTCTTGCCGAGTCGCTTGAAAAGGGCGAAGACAAGAATTGGGAATACGCAGTTGACCTTCCCGAGGTAGATACTTCCAAGTTCAAGAAAGACACCGTAAAGGGCTGCCAATTTGCAACGCCTTTGTTTGAGTTCTCGGGCGCGTGCGCAGGTTGCGGCGAAACCCCTTACGTCAAGGTTATAACCCAGCTCTTCGGCGAAGATATGGTTGTAGCTAACGCAACGGGCTGCTCTTCGATTTACGGCGGTTCTTCCCCCACTTGCCCTTACACCACTAATAAGAAAGGACACGGTCCTGCTTGGGCTAACTCCCTCTTTGAAGATAACGCGGAATTCGGCTACGGTATGAACCTTGCATATTCCGCAAGAAGAAACGCGCTTAAAGAAAAAGTTGCGCATCTTGCTGAAATCAGCGAAACCTGCAAACCCGCTTGCGACGCTTACCTCAAAGCATTCGAGGACAGAGAACCTTCAAAGAAGGCTTCCGCAGAACTCGTAGCTACGCTTGAAGGCTGCACGAAGTGCAACGCTGAATGTTCCGCACTCGTTAAAGAAATTCTCGCGGACAAGGATTGCCTTGCTAAGAAGTCAATCTGGATATTCGGCGGCGACGGTTGGGCTTACGATATCGGCTACGGCGGTTTGGATCACGTTCTTGCAAGCGGCGAGGATGTAAACGTACTCGTGCTCGATACCGAAGTTTACTCCAACACGGGCGGTCAGGCTTCCAAGTCAACCAACATCGGCGCAGTTGCTAAGTTTGCTTCCGCAGGTAAGAGAATTAAGAAAAAAGATTTGGGCATGATTGCTAAATCCTACGGCTACGTATACGTTGCACAGTGCGCAATGGGCGCTAACAACGCACAGCTTTTGAAGGCATTGACTGAGGCTGAAGCTTATCACGGTCCTTCACTTATAATCTGCTATGCGCCTTGCATTAACCACGGCATTAATATGACGAAGAGCCAGCTTGAACAGAAGGCAGCTGTTGACTGCGGATATTGGCAGCTTTACAGATACAACCCCGACGGCGAGAAGTTCACGCTTGATTCTAAAGAACCTACGGGTGATTATCAGGCATTCCTTGCGGGCGAAACGAGATACGCTTCGCTTGTTAAAACTCAGGGTGCTGACGTTGCAAACGAGTTATTCAAGAGAACCGAAGAGTCCGCAAAAGCAAGGCTTGACGGTTACAAGAAGCTTGCAGGCAAAGAATAAGCGTTCCGCTTAATCAAGTATCTTATTTGCGGTATCTGTAATCAAAGTAAGCTCTAATCAAACTAAAATAAATAATATAAAAGCGTTTGCCGCGTTAAGGCATTAAAAATCCCCCGCAAAAATTGCGGGGGATAATTTTTTTAATAATTAAATAGTGCACTAAATTGAAATTTATTGTTCGGTTTTACTTTTTACAGGTATTAAAAATATAATAAAAAATACAACAGTACTGATAGTTAAAATTATGCTAAATACCAAAATCGTTATGATTTTTGTTTGAGAAATATTGGTATTAGCAAGAAAACTGTTTCCTTTGCCGTCTATATAAATTTTTACTGTCTGCCCGTTTTCTATTGCCTTATCTGCGGTTTCATAGTCGTTAATATAAGTACGAGCATCACCTTCATAAACAACACCGTTTTCGTCCTCATATTTGTAATGATACATAATTTCGATGACGGTTGGATTTGAAGGTTTTATATCAATTATGTCATAACTGATTAACGTGGCATCTACTGTTTTATTATACTTTGCAATATTGCTCAACTGATTGCCTCTAAATGTAACAACCCATAATGCAACCGTTACAATTAACAAAATTGCAAAAAACAGCATTGAATATTTGAATTTACCGCGAAAATTTCTTTGCGAATATGGTAATTTATTTTCCATAGGTCTAATATCTGTCAATTACTGTTTATCGTAATTTCATTATAGCAAATTTGTTTTAATATCTTTCGCCTTCAACCCAATTATCTTTAATTGTCTTGCTGTCATATCGGTAAGACTCGCACCCGCAAACCAAACATTTAGTATTGTAGCAAATATCTTTGTGGGTAATTTTTCTTGAAGAAGCTGCCTTCCCGCCCGTAAAGTTCATACGTCCGTCCCTGTCAAAGTAGTAGCCACTTACAGAAACGTGGTCGTTAGCGAACTTAAAGTCTGTGGTTGAGTTTTCGTAGTCAATGCCCACGTCCACGATACAGAAGATATTTTTGCACTTCCTGCATTTAGCTTTTTTATAGTGAGAACGCATTGCGACGAAATATATAAATTGAACGAACGCAACCGAAACAAGCACCGAAAGCGCTAAAAGTAATTTTATTACATCCATTTTATCAGAAGCTGTTGTGAGCAACTGCTCTTCGAGCGTTTCTCTTGTAAACACGAAAACAACGACCGCAACGGCACATAGAAGCAAATGAATTAAAAGTACAGTGCGCAATTTCCACGCTTTTAAAGGCTTATTGTTTTTTATGCGGTCTTGCCAATAGCCTTTCCCGTATCTTTTAATAGTTTCAATTCCGAAAATAAATCGCCAATTGAAAACCTTAGCCAACACGAAAAGTACGACTATTAAAGCAACCGAGATTACTGCTGCAATGAACATAAGCAAGTAAATAGAAAAATATTCCGGCCACGTTTCTATATTTAACCAATACGCAAGATAAAGTATGCCGAATGACGCCGCCGCAGCAAAAACGTTAATCAAAAGACCGCGCGCTAAATTAATTAATAAAGTTTTTAACATATTCCCCCACTAAATTTATAAATCACTTTTTCCTAACAGATAATCCGTGGTGCAATTCAACGCTTCGGATAGTTTTACTATAGCACTTGCCGTTGGCTCGCACTCCTCCTTTTCCCATCTGGTTACCATTGACGAACTACACCCAACCTGTTCTGCAAGTTGCTTTTGCGTTAATCTTTTTTCTAGTCTCATTTCTTTTATTCTTTTTGCTATTATCATATATTTATAATAACAAAAACTGAGTAAACTCATTGACAAAGTGAGTATTCTCAGTTATAATACAATTAAGGAGAAAGATTTATGGCAAAAGACTGTTCCAAGTGCGCATATTTTACAAGGTATTATTCTAAAACGTATTGCGGGTTTTACAAAGAGAAGGTTGGGCGGTGCTGGAAGCTTGATAAATTTTGTGACAGACACGATAGTTGTGAAAACTATAATACAAAATACAAACAAAAAATAAGATTAAGTGTTGTTATCGAAGCTTTAAGTAAAGCCGTTACCGACATTGATACAATCAAAAATATTCTCGAAGAACGCGATAATAAATAAACAAATAGCGCGGGCTTTGAAAGCCCACGCTATTTGTTTACATTAAAAATTCCGCAATAACATTCATTACCACTTCGTCCTCTTCGGTGGCGGCAGCGTAGTCGAAGTTCGTAAAGCATTCCGTTCTTTCGCCGTCAGGCATTTTTGAGGCTGTTGCAAGTTTGTTTTGAAGTTCGGCTAATTTCTTTTCTGCTTCAACCGTATTGTAAGGATTGTGCGCTTTACCTTTCGCGAGGTACTTAGTTACGTTTTCTCCGTAATTTTTGTAGAATACTGATTTTGACGCCGTAACTATTTTGTCCTCGTCTCCGTGAATTAGCAGCGTTTGCGTGCCGTTTTTGCGGGCGCATTTAATTGCGCTTTTATTGCCGTTCGCTCCAAACAAGAGAAAATTTATAAACCACCAAAATGGGCACAAGATAGCGGCAACAGGCTTTGAAATAAACTTTGCAGCACCCTCGTAAAGCGTTCTGACAGGCGTATTAGGTGCGCTTATTGCAACGACTTTTTCAACCTTTCTTCTTGCCGAAGCACATAGAACCGAATACCCGCCCCAACTGTGCCCGACGAGATAAACCGCTTTTTCGGGGAATTTTGCGCGAGTGTAGTCTATTGCGGCAAACGCCGTTTTCACGCCCTCGTACATACCGTTAATTCTTTTGCCGCCTGATAGAGCGCAACCCAAGCTGTCAACGGCAACGACGGTATAGCCGAGGTTGCAAAAGTAAGCAATTTCGGTGGTATAGGCAATATGTCCCGCACCCATTCCGTGGACGAAAATAACAATTTCGTCTCTGTTTTTTACTTCGTTTTGCTTATAGATTGCGCCGCGCAGTCTGCCTATTTCGATATTCTCGGCAGTAAGATTAAAATCTTCCGCAGTGAAATATTTCAAAAGAGGGTTCTTATCGTATCTTTTCCAGAACGCAACTCTGTAAGTTGCGTATGCAAGCGTCAAAAGAACTAAAATAACCGCTAAAACTATTATGAGAACAATTGTCCAAATTTCCATTTGATTTAAAAAGGGCGGGAAAAACCCGCCCTTATTCCTCTATTTATACTATATATTTTTCTTCGAGCGCGGGCGCGTCGTTCATTTCCTTTTTCTGTCCTTCATAGCCCTTCTTGCCGAGAAGCGCGAAAGTGGCTTTCTTGCCGTTTTCTACACCGGGTTGGTTATAAGTATCGATATTGAGAAGTGCGCCCGTATAAGCCGTCTGCAACTCCAAAAGGAACATAAGCTGACCTAAGGTGAACGCGTTTACTTCGGGAAGGTTAATGGTGTAGTTCATTCTGCCCGCCTTCATAAGTGCGTAAGCTGTGGCCTTGTTTTCGGCTTGGATAAGCTCTTGCATTGTGTGTCCGCCGAGGAATCCTACGTCGGGAATATCTTCACAGCCGTGCGCAATTGGCATTTCGCAGCCGTAATTCGTTACAGAAATAAAGGTTATAACCTTGTCGTAAGGACCTTCAATATAGAGCTGAACCTGCGAGTGTTGGTCTGTTACGCCGAGGGATTTTACGGGAGTCGTACCCGCGTTAACTTTATTGCCTGCAAAATCAACCGCCTTGCCGAGGGACTCCGCCCAAAGCTGACAGTACCAATCCGCCATAAGTTTTAAATTGTCCGAATAAGGCATTAAAACGTTGATATTTTTGCCCTGCATCATAGTTACGTACTGCAATGCGGCGCACGCAAGCGCGGGGTTTTTGGCAACCGTGGGTTTGGAGCAAAGCCCGTCCATATACGCAGCGCCTGCAAGCATACCCTTTATATCTATTCCAAGCACCGCCGCGGGAAGAAGTCCAACGGGGCAAAGCTCGGAAAATCTGCCGCCAACACCGTCGGGAAGTACGTATTTTTTGATTTTTCCGCCGTATTTGTTGTCAATTTTGATGAGGTTACCGCGGCTTGCGTCCGTGGTGAATATCATATGCTCGGGAAGGCTGAGCCCCTTCTTTTCGAGAATGTCGGCAATAATTAAGAACTGCGTCATAGTCTCGGAAGTTGCGCCCGATTTCGAAATTACGTTGAAGCAGGTTTCTTCTGGAACGATAACGTCCAAAAGGGCTTGCATTCTTACGGGGTCAACGTTGTCTTCGACGTAGAATTTAGGACCGCCGCGCTTCTTGGGGGGAAGCTCGTTATAGTGAAGATGCTTTAAAGCGTTAAAAGCCATTATAGGACCGAGCGCGCTGCCGCCTATGCCCAAAACAACAAAGTATTTAAACTTCTTTCTGACTTGTTTTGCGGTTGCAAGAATGTCCGCAACTATTTCGTCCTGATTGTACGGAAGCTCCGTCCAACCCATATACAGCTCGTCCTTGCCGCGGTTTGCCATAACGTAATCGAAAGCTTTTTCAGCCTTGCCCTTTATCCCTTTCAAGTCGGAATCGGTTACGCCCTTTTCGCCGAGGGATTTAGCCATCATATAGTTATAGTCCACGGTTACGCGCATGCTGTTGCGCCATTCTTTGGTTTTATATGCCATCGTTTTCCTCCAAAATTTAACTTTTTCAAGCTTTTTCCACGATAAAAATTATACCGCAATTCGTCAATATAGTCAATAGTGATTTTAATATTTAATCATAAATTTAATTTAACCGGCACAGAAACTTGCCAAAACTTTTGTTTGTGTGATACAATAATATTATGCTTGAAGAATTGACTGCCGACCAGATTGAGGCTTGCAAATTAATTAAAGATTGGTTTTTGCACTCTACGAGGCAGACTTTCGTACTCGCAGGCTATGCGGGCACGGGCAAGACCACCCTTTTAAAGCATACCGTTTGCGAGGTTTTGGGACTTGACGCGGAAAAACATGCGGCATTCGTTACTCCCACGGGAAAAGCGGCTACGGTGCTTATTAAAAACGGTATACCCGCAACTACCGTGCACAAGCTCATTTACCGCTCTATTTTGGAAGAGACGGAAGTTTCGTTAAACGGCAAAAAAGTAACCGTTGAAAAGTTGAGGTTTACGCGGCGCGAAAGCATTGATAAAAGCATAAAATTAATAGTCTTGGACGAGGCGTCAATGGTTTCGGACGAGCTATTGCTTGATTTGGCGGGCTTTGGCGTGAAGCTTTTGATTTGCGGAGACAACGCTCAGCTACCGCCCGTAGAGGGCTTGAACGGATTTTTAACCGCACCCGATTACACGTTAAAAACCATAGTGCGGCACGAACGGGATAACCCCGTAATTATGCTTTCACAGGCAGCACGCGAAGGTCGGCCTTTGCCATTGGGCAAGTTCGGCGATAGCGCGCTCGTCGTTGACAGAAGAACTTTTACAGGTGAACGGCGGCAAAATTATCTTATGAAAGCCGACCAGATTATTTGCGGCACGAACAGCACGAGGGCGCAGATAAACGAAGAAGTCAGAAGACTTATCGGCTTTGAGGGAATGCCTAAAAGCGGCGAAAAGCTAATATGCATACAGAATAATTGGGAAAAGTTTATCGACGCGGAAAAAAGATTTAATTTGATTAACGGAATTATCGGCACTGTCGTTGACCCGTTTTACGATTTAAAGGACCATATAGGCTTTATGCAATTTTTGCCCGACTTTACAAACGAGCTGTGCCCCGAAGTGGTAAGGTTCGATACGGGTAACTTCGAGGACGGAAATTTCAGATATAAGCGGGGCGATTACTTCCCTAAATTCAATAATAAAGGGGAAATCGTAGGCGCGGAGACGCTGAACAGATTTGAGTACGGTTACTGCATTTCGTGCCACAAAGCGCAAGGCAGCGAGTTTAACGGCGTGGTTGTCTTTGACGAAAGCTTTTGCTTTAAAGAAGACAAACACCGTTGGCTGTACACTGCAATAACCCGAGCAAAAAAACGGTTGGTTATAGTGAGATAAAAGCGCGAGACGACTTAATGGATTTACTTGAAAATATAGATAAGGTTCACACTACCGAAATGGGAATTGCAAGAATAAAAAAGAACCTTAAATTAGATACGGATAACGTTGTCGAACATTGTAAGCAAAAGGTCTTAAACAAGGGTTGCAGAATTTACAGACAAGGAAAAAATTGGTATTGTGAAATCGAAGATATAATTATCACTATCAACGCTTACAGTTACACGATAATAACCGCACATAAGATTACATAAATTAAGAAAACTCTTGGATTGAACCGTCCAAGAGTTTTTTTAAGATTTATTTTTAATTAAAATTCGGTCTCAGCTGCGGTGAGTATTGCGCGGGCTACGTCGGCAGCGTTTTTACTACCTATTACGCTTGCGCCCATATCTATCGCGCTTGACATTTCCAAGACGGTTGCCACCCCCTCCGCCTTTATAGTACATTTGTCTTTTACGGCAGATTTAATCTCAGTTATGCGTTCGATTTCGTTTCCGCTTGAAAGCGCGCTCGAACCCGTCTTTATTGAATTAACTCCGCAATCGGCGGCTATGTTGCACACGCGAACGACTTCTTCGTGAGATAAAAGATTGCTCTCCAAATCTATTCTGAGCGACTTGTGCTTGACCGCTTTTTTCAGTTTTTTAAATTCCTTTTTGACGTAAGAAAAATTTCCGTCCCGAATGTGCGCAACGGGTGCGGTTACCTCTACTTCGTCAGCGCCGTCGTTTATAGCGCGCTTGACGGCTTTAACTTTTATGGGCGTTGCGTCGCCGCCGTGGGGCGAACTTATGCACGCAACCAACCCGCACTTTCTTTGCATTCCGAGAAAGACCGAGCAGTTTCTTACAAAGCTTGGAAGAACGCACACTGCGCCAAGCTCCAAAGAGTTTGCGTCGGCACAAGCGCTTTTAAGAACGTTCACCCCCGCTTTGACGTTTGCCAAGTCGTATTCCAATTTTTTGATTTGTGAGCGGGCTGCTTCGGCGTTGATTTTGCGCCTGAACTGAGAATAAAGAAGTTTTTCACTTTGAGAGACGGGCGTATTTGCCGTTGTAGTTGAGTTATCCATAATCTTTCCCTTTTTCCAACATAAACGGATAAAATTTTACAAATTACTGTTTCTTACGGTTGGTAAAATGTAATCATGTTTATGGGGATTTTATATTTGTTTTTGACTTTTATTTTTTGTTTTATTCTGATTGTCGTCATTAAACTTGCGTACCTTGGAATAACTACCTTAAAAAAGCCGCCCGCCGTTGAAGAAAAAAAACCGCCTCCCCCCAAAACCGAGCCCGTCTATTACATAGTTGAAAAGAAACGGGCAAGAAAAGCAAACTATTCAGAACCCAAAGAAATAGAGTTTAAAAAATGAAATACGGGCGCGCGCCTTAAATTAAGGCGCGCGCCCGTTCAATTTGATTAAGTTAATCTTCGTATCTTACAAGGTTTTCCCCGTCTTCCCAAAGGCGTTCAAGGTTATAAAAATCGCGCTCTTCGTCGCCGAAAATATGCACGATAACGTCGGCATAGTCCAAAACAGCCCACCTACCCTCGCGCACGCCTTCGCGGCGGCGGGGTATCAAGCCGTGCTGTTTCTCCAAAAGCTCTTCGAGATTTTCACCCAAAGATTTAACCTGCGTCTTTGAAGAACCGCCCGCAACCACGAAATAGTCGCAAAGGCTGGTCTTATGTTCAACCGCGATATAAACTATTCCTTTCGCCTTTTTGGACGATAAATATTCACAAATTAATAGCGCTTTTTCTTTGCTCGTCATAAAATTACCTCTTTCAGATATTTATAAGCCCGTTCCGTCAGCGGATAAACGGGCTCGCCCGTAGATTTCAAATAATTAATCTGGTGTTCGAGAGCTGCAATAAGACAACAGTCTAACCCGTCCTTTAACTTCGCCCTTAGCGCGTCAGCACCTTCGAAATCCCTGCCTTCTTCCAACAAATCGGCAAGAAATATCAGTTTTTCAAGGTTTGACATATTCTCTCTGCCGCTCGTGTGGTAGCGGATTGCGTTCAAAATCACCTCGTCCTTAACACCGAACGTATGCTCCGCAACGAACGCTCCGCTGTATTGATGCATAACGGGCTCAGGCACGCCCTTGGGGGGAACGAATTTTTTAAGCTCGGCCGCGTCAGGCGCAATATATTTTGCGCAGTCGTGCAGAGCCGCCGCGGTGATTGCGTCAAATTCGTAAACGCCTGCTGCACGCCTGTACTCCGCTACAAGAACGGCTACACGCACGGTATGTTGCCAACGCGAGTCAGTAAGATATTTTCTTACGCCTGAAATCTCGGGGATTTCGTAAATTCTGTGTTTGCGGATATAGAGTCGCACGCTTTCGGAAACTAATCCTGCCGTATCCTCGCCCAAAGCGGCAAGAGTTCTTACACGGGTTGAGCTCACGGGTTTTCCGACGTAACCGAAATTAACGATATCCTTTTTAAAGTGCTTTTGAAACTTCTTTATTAACGCAGTGAGCTCTTCCTCATTCTCGCGGGCGCAAACTGCAAGGGTTGCGCACTTTAATATTTCTTCGGGTTCTTTCCAGAATTCGAACGATTTAAGCATATCCGCGCCGATAATAAAGTAAAGCTCGTCCTCGCTGTAAATTTTCTTGAAATGGCGGCAGGTTACGTAAGAATAGCTTACGCCGCCGCGCTTCAATTCCACGTCGGAAACCTCAACTCCTTGGACGCCTTCAAAGGCAAGCCGGCACATCTTAAGCCTGTCTTTACCTCTGGCGCAAAGCTCGCCTTTCTTGTGGGGTGAAATATTGGTGGGAATAACTATAATTTTGTCAAGCCCCAACCGCTCTTTGGCGGCAAGAACAATATTAAGATGTTCCAAATGAACGGGATTGAAAGCCCCGCCGTAAAGTGCTATTTTCATAGTTTATTTACTAAAAATCGCGGCAATAATTTGAATATGAGAAGATTGAATTTACCCTTGATTTTAGATACTTTGTTTGCTGCCGTATGCGCGTTTCTACTGTTTTTTACGGCTATCAGGTTCTATACCAAAAGCGCGGTTATAGGGCTTGTCTTCGGTGTATTGGGCGGGGTGCTTTTCGGCACTCTTGCGTATCTTTACATAAGCGGAAAACAAAGTAAATCCCTACTTTTATCCAAAGACGAAAAGCAAAAGAAACTTCTTGCATTGCATCTGTCTTTATCCCGCGACGAAGACGTGAAAACTCTTTTTAAAAAATGTTTGGGAGATGACGCCAAAATACGCGGAAAACGGGTCATATGTGGGGGTGTATCGTATTTTTTCAACTTTAAAATGCAGCCGTTGACAGAGGACGACGTCGCGCGCATAATCAAGTTTAAATGCGATGGCGAAAAGAAAATTTACTGCGTTAAATGTTCAGCCGAAGCAGCAATACTCGCAAGCAACTTTTCAATAGATATTGCAGGAATAGACGAAGTGTTTTCTTCTTTAAAAAAGAACGAGCTTTTGCCTGAAAAGTACGTTTACGAAGAAGCAAAAAAGCCGAATTTATTTAAGCGTATTAAGCTGCGCTTTTCAAGAAAACTTTGCGCGCCGCTGTTTTGGTCGGGCGCTGCGCTTCTTGCACTAAGCTACTTCACCTTTTTTCCCATATACTATATTGTGAGCGGCGGAATAATGATTATTCTTTCTGCTGTGGCTTTGGTGTTTAATTGAGTTTAATATGCTCAATATCTTTACGTTTCGAGGGGCGGTATAATACCGCCTTTCTGCCTATTACGATTACGCACTCTGCAGAAAGCTTTGCTGCGAGCTCTCGGCCGATCTCTTGCGGTTCACCGTCTGCATTTTCCAAAATATTGATTTTTATAAGCTCGCGCTTTTCAAGACAGTCGGAAAAGCTTGCAAGCATATTTTCCCCTATCCCTTCCTTGCCGACTTGCCCAATCGGGGTAATGTTTGCGGCAAGGCTTTTTAATTTACTACGCTGTTTTGAAGTTAACATCATTTCTCCTAAGGTATAAAATCGAATTCAACGTCGCCGATTGAAACGGTGTCGTTTTCCTTTATGCCCATTTCTTTCAGTTTTGAAATTACGCCCTTTTCGCGGATTATTTTTTGGAAGTACGCCATTGAGTCGGGGTCGTTTAAAACCACGTTTCTGCAAAGCATATCCACAAGGTCGCCGACGACCACATAGACGTCTCCGTCCAAATAGATTTCGAAGCCCAGATTGCCGCTTTTGCGGTACGTGAAATCTTCGTCAATTTCCATACGGGAAACGGCCGGCAACGACGATAGAGTGCCGAATATGCTTGAAATAAGCTCTTCCGTACCCTCGCCGCTGACTGCGGTTATCGGGCAGATTTTATACTTTTTACCGTACTTTTTCTTAAAGATTTTTGCGTTCTCTTCCGCGCCGAAAACGTCGCATTTATTAAGCGCGATTATCTGCGGCAAGGCCGCTAATTTTTCCGAATAACCCTTTAATTCAAGATTAATCTTTTTAAAATCTTCAACGGGGTCGCGCCCTTCAGTTCCCGAAATATCTATGACGTGAACGAGCATGCGCGTTCTTTCGATATGGCGCAGAAAATCGTGCCCAAGCCCTGCGCCGTCCGCAGCGCCCTCGATAAGCCCTGGAATGTCCGCAGCAACGAAAGAATTGTCGTAATATTTAACGACGCCTAAATTCGGCGAAAGGGTCGTAAAGTGATAATTTGCAATTTTGGGTTTTGCCGCCGATATTTTCGATAGAAGGGTGGACTTGCCAACGTTAGGAAAGCCTATTATGCCCACATCGGCTATCACTTTTAGCTCTAATACAAGAACGTGCGGCTCGGTTTTTTCACCTTTCTGTGCAAAATTAGGGGCATGGCGGCGCGAAGTCGTAAACCGAACGTTACCTTTACCCCCTCTTCCGCCCTCCTGAATGAGTTTTTTTTCTCCGTCCTCAAACATATCGGCTATGACAGCTCCGCTTTCAAAGTCCTTTACGACCGTGCCTAAGGGGACTTTGATAACCACGTCTTGCCCAAACTTGCCGAAACACTTATTCGAGCCCCCTCTCTCACCGTCGCCGGCAAAATATTTGCTCGTATAACGAAAGGACAGCAAGTCGCTAACGCTGCCGTCCGCCTGAATATAGACGTTTCCGCCGTTTCCGCCGTCGCCGCCGTCCGGTCCGCAAGCGGGTTTGCCCTTAAAGGACTTGAACGAATTCATTCCGTCCCCGCCGTCGCCCGATTTAATTGTAATCTTTACTCTGTCGGTAAATAAATTTTTATCAGCCATTTTATATAAGTTTTGCAAGCTCTTCGTTGTTTTCTGTCTCTTTGAAAAGCTTAATTATTTCTTCGGCTGCCGAACCTTGCGCAAGCTTTGCGCGAAGCTTATGCGACAGCTTTATTTCCTCTTCGTTTAAAAGCACTTCTTCCCTGCCCGAATAAGTCTTTAAAATATCGATTGCGGGATAAATCCTTTGCGCCGCAAGAACGGGCGAAAGGTTAACGACCATATTAGCAACGCCCGCATAATTAAACTCTTGCGGCATTGAGGCAAGCACGGTTAAAGAACCGCCCTCCTCGGCGTTAATTGCACAAGAAAGAAAATTCTTGATTTGTTCTGTGGGAATATTTTCATATAATCCGTCCACGAGAACGATTGCGTTTTTATGAAGCTCGACAAGCCGTTTAGCGTACTCGAATGCAAGAGTTGCACGGGATAAATTCTCTTCGTCGGACTTATCGAAAGAGGTGTAAAAATAAGTTACCTTATCGCTTGATTTTGAAAATTCGGTTATCTCTTCGGGGCGTGCGCCAAGGGTTAGAATTATTACCTCAAAATCGCGGTAATTGGCACATATTCCGTGGGCAATCAATTTTATTAGTGTGGTTTTGCCGCTGTTTGCAGGGGCGGAAATCACCCCTCTTTGACCGAGCGCCACCGGTGCGAAAAGGTCAATCATTCTCAATGCCGCGTCTAATCCGCAAGAAAGACGGACGCGCATAGACGGATACAAATACGTGAGTGAAGAAAAGTCGCGTCTGAAATCGCTTTCTTCTGCCGGTAAGCCGTTTACGGTCAGAATTTTACATACGCCAACAAGGTCGGCTAAGTTCTTTTTTCTTCCCTTGCAAACAATAAAATCGCCGATGCGTAAAGAAAATCTCGTTACGAAAAACTCGGAAATAAAAACTTTTTCTTCGGCGTGAAGAAAACAGTTCTGTCCGTCAAAGTCAAGGTAACCGCGGTATTCCTTTTCCGAAAGCAGACCGCATTCGTATCCGGAATCGTTCACTCTCATCGTAGGGTCGCTTTTCTCGCCGTGTTTTAATGCGGAAAAATATTCCCTTAAACCCAAAATATCGGAAACCAACTTTTCGTCGTACTTGTCCGATTTAGGGGGAGCGCCGCGTTTTGACACGGGGGCGAACTCCGCCTCTCCGCGCGCGATATCCAAAATCGCTTCAATGATAGTGCCTTTTTGCCCGCTGGTTGCGTGGGCTTTTACTTCACGCGCGATTTGCCGAACCTCGTAGATTGTCATTTTGTCAAGACGCAGTTCAACGTCTTTGAGCATTTCCTCGCTTACCATCAGGTTCTCCTTAAAACCACGATTTTCGTTTCTCCGCCCAAATCCGTTCTGGAAAGCTCCAACTCGTTCCCTTCGACTTCGTCGATAATTTCCCCGTCGAAAAGATTTAAAAATTCGTCAACCTTGTCAATATCCAACTTACAGTCCTTAGTGCGGTAGTGCATGGGGATAACGATATCGGGCATAATTCTGTCCACGTATTCCTTAGCCATTTCGGCATCAATCGTGTAAGTGCCGCCTACTGGTATTAACAGAACGTTTACGGGCAAAAGAGTTTCTATAAGGTCGGAAGAGCACTTTTCGCCCAAATCGCCGAGGTGGCAGACGTCTATTCCGTCCATTCTGAACTTGAAAATTACGTTTTCGCCACGTTTTTTACCGCGGCTTGCGTCGTGGAAAGACTTTATAGAATTGATTTCAACTCCGTCAAATTCGTAATTGCTTTCCTTATCTATAATAACGGGCTTACCGCTGACGTTCGCTATAAGATCGTGGTCGCTGTGATGATGAGATACGGTTACCACGTCAGCCTCAACTTCGGGCATTTCATAACCCACCGTATCTTCGGAATACGGGTCGCATACGATAGAAGTCCCCGTACTTTCCGTTAGTTTGAAACACGAATGACCAAGATATTCAATAATCATTTTATCTCCTTATGCTTTGGCGGTGATTTCCAAAGTAACGTTTTCACCGCCGCAAGTATAGTTTAACTTGACGCAAACAGATTTTTCATCGTTTTTAATTTTTATTTTGTTAGTAAATACAGGGAAACTGCCCGAAGCAGCGCCCATTCCGAGAGTGCAGGAAGTTTCCTGTCCCATTTTAAAGCGCATAAGCATAGGCACTGAACCGCGGCGCTCCTGCACCAACTCACCCTTAGCATAGCTTAACAGGCACTTGTCGCCGTCCAAATCGTAGAAAAGACCGAAGCCGTCTACGCCAATATTCAATTCGCCGTTAGCGGTAAATACCCCGTCGGGTTTACCGTTGTTTAAAATTACTTTACACTTCATTTTGGTTCACCTTTAATGATTATATCATAAATTTGTAAAAATTACCTCAATTTTTGTACGAAAATATCTTTATTTACTTTATTTTTTTCATTACCGTTAAAAAGTTCGCGACCGCGGGCAAGTATTTTTTTAAGTTTTTCAGCTTCACCGCCCTCGATTGCGTCCTTGATTTCCGTAAGGGAAGTAATCAACGAAGAAATTTTTTCAGTGATATTTTCCGCATTTGCAAGGTACAGTGCAGCCCAGACGTTCTCGTCCACACCCGCAATTCTCGTCATGTCCTGAAAGCTGCCGCCCGTAAAGCCGAGGCAATCGTCCAAATCCCCGTCCTTTACGTAGGCGTTGGAAACGACGTGTGCAAGTTGCGAGGTGTAGGCGATTTTTCGGTCGTGAATTTCCGCAGAGCATTCTATCAAATATCCAAATCCCATATCCTTAGTCAGTCTGCGGAGAGTATCCAAAGCCGCCGCATCGGTATCGGCATTGCTCGTTATAACCATACTCCTACCGTCAAAAAGGCCGGCGCAAGCGTTCTCTATTCCGCTCACTTCCTTTCCCGCCATAGGATGACAGCCGACGTATGAAAAATTGCGGTATTTCAAGCATATTGCCGCCTCAATCGGTTTTTTCACACCGCAAATATCGCTTACAATTGCACCTTTTTTGAAAGTATTGTCTAAAATGAAGTCAACCGTAGCCTTAAAAGGCATTGCCACAAACACGAAATCGTATTTTTCAAATCCGTTCGCTATACCGTCAATTATACCGTTATTTAAGGCATATTCGGGGGGGAATGAAGAAATATCCCAACCGTCCACGGCGTACCCTGCCCGTTTTAACGCCATACATAAAGAGCCGCCCATTATGCCAAGCCCCGCAACGCAGATTTTCATTTTTTCACCTTTTTTAACTCTTGCTAAGAATTATAACATATTTTGCAAGGTTATACAACAGTTTTTTCGCTATAAGTAATTTTCACTCCATTTCATTGACAATCGATAAAAAAATTACTATAATATTTTGTGAATAAAATTTAAAGGAGATTTTTTAACTATGAACAAAATGTCCGTTAAGGATTTAAAAGACCTCAAAGGTAAAAACGTTTTGGTGCGTTGCGACTTTAACGTACCGATGAAAGACGGCGTTATATCTGACGAAAACAGAATTCAAGGCGCGTTGCCCACTATAAAATATTTGCTCGACGCAGGCGCAAGGGTAACGCTTTGCTCGCATATGGGCAAGCCCCACTCCATTTTTTCGGCGGAAGTCAAGCTTAATAAAAAGGATTTGAAGAAGGTTGACGCCGGAGAAACCACGAAAGAGGCTCTTATTGAGAAGGCAAAGAAAGACGAGCCCAAAAAGCTCACTCTTGCACCCGTTGCAAAACGACTTAACGAGCTTTTGGGCGGAAAGGTTACGTTCGCAACCGACGTTATCGGCAAGGACGCGAAAGCTAAACGCGATGCATTGAAGAATGGCGAAGCAGTGCTTTTGGAAAATCTCCGTTTCCATTGGGAAGAAGAGAAAAAGGACGAAGGCTTCTGCAAAGAGCTTGCTTACAACGCTGACGTTTACGTAAACGACGCGTTCGGCACGGCGCACCGTTCTCACGCCTCTACCGCCGCTATCGTTGAGTACGGCATTGTTAAAACCGCGGTATGCGGTTTCCTTATTGAAAAAGAGCTCGAGGTTATGGCTGACACGCTTGAGAACCCCAAACGCCCCTTCGTTGCAATTTTGGGCGGAGCGAAAGTTGCAGACAAGCTGAACGTTATTTCAAATCTTTTGGAAAAGTGCGACACGCTTATTATCGGCGGCGGAATGGCATACACGTTCCTGAAAGCAAAGGGCTACGAGGTTGGCACTTCCCTTCTTGACGAAGAGAAAATCGAATACTGCAAAGAAATGATGGCAAAGGCTGAAAAAGCCGGCAAGGAACTTCTTTTACCTATCGACACGGTTGTTACAACTCACTTCCCCGAGCCCATCGACGCAGCTATAGAAACCGAAACCGTTCCTTCCGATAAAATTCCCGCAGACAAAATGGGTATGGATATCGGCGAAAAGACGAGAAAGCTTTACGCAGATAAAGTTGCTTCGGCTAAATCTGTTATCTGGAACGGACCTATGGGCGTGTTTGAGAACCCCACTCTTGCAAAGGGCACTATAGCGGTTGCGCAAGCACTCGCTGACGTCTACGGCAAGTGCACCACCATTATCGGCGGCGGCGACAGCGCGGCAGCGGTTCAACAGCTCGGATTTGCAGATAAGGTAACCCACATCTCCACGGGCGGCGGCGCATCGCTTGAACTTTTTGAAGGCAAAGTCCTCCCCGGCATCGCTTGCTTGAACGAGAAACAATAAATACAAATTTACAGTATATCCCCCGTTATTTGGGGGATATATTGGGGTCTATTGAAAATTTAAGGAGAAATTATGGCAAGAAAACCTTTTATTGCAGGCAACTGGAAAATGAATATGACTGCGGATAGCGGCAAGGAACTTATTGCGCAGTTAAAGCCCCTTGTGAAAGAAGCAAAATGCAACGTTGCGCTGTGCGTTCCCGCAATATTGATACCCGCTATGGTTAAGGCGGCTAAGGGTTCTAAAATTAAAATCGGCGCGCAGAACGTACACTGGGCGGCTTCGGGCGCGTATACTGGTGAAATCTCTTGCGAACAGCTTAAAGAATACGGCGTTAAGTACGCTATTATTGGGCACAGCGAAAGACGGCAGTACTTCGGCGAGACCGACGAGGGTGTAAACAAGCGTACTTTGGCGGCGCTTGCAAACGACATAACCCCTATCGTCTGCGTCGGCGAAACGCTTGAAGAGCGCGAGAACGGCGAAACCGAAAAGGTGCTTACTAAGCAGCTTACTGACGGACTTAACGGCGTTGAAGATATTACCAAAGTCGTTATTGCATACGAACCGGTTTGGGCAATCGGCACAGGCAAGACCGCAACAGACGAGCAAGCGCAAG
This sequence comes from uncultured Clostridia bacterium, assembly GCA_947174415.1. Lineage (GTDB taxonomy): Bacteria > Bacillota > Clostridia > Christensenellales > Borkfalkiaceae > Coproplasma. The sequence continues at coordinate 14,235 of CAMWIW010000003.1, read as the reverse complement.
AAACCATTGCTTTCATACGCAAGAAGCTTGCAAAGCTGTTCGATACTAAAAGTGCTAAAAAGGTAATCATTCAGTACGGCGGCAGCATGAACGCGAAGAACTGCAAAGGGCTCATGGCTCAACCTGACATTGACGGCGGACTTATAGGCGGCGCGTCGTTAAAGATTGACTTTGCAACGATAGTAAATTTTGATAAATAACAAACCCAACTGCAATATCCAACGGCGGAGATATGAAAATCAGCAACGCTGTTTATAAATACAAGGAGCAAACATGGCAAAAAAAATTCCTTATGCGATAATTATTATGGACGGATACGGGCTTGCACCCGACGGCGACGGTAACGCGATATATCTTAACGGCAGTAAGAACGTTAAACAGCTTATTCACGAGTACCCCTCCGCCACTCTCGGCGCAAGCGGAATGTGCGTAGGACTGCCCGACGGACAGATGGGTAACAGCGAAGTCGGACACCTTAATATGGGAGCAGGACGAATTGTTTATCAGGACCTGACGAAGATAACCAAAGCCATTTCAGACGGGGATTTCTTCGAGAACCCCGCCCTTATCAAGGCAATGGACAACGCAAAAAGAGGCGGCAAAAAGCTGCATCTTTACGGACTTTTATCCGACGGCGGCGTTCACAGCCACGTTACCCATATTTACGCGCTTTTGAAAATGGCTAAAATGCGCGGACTCAGTGAAGTTTTCGTTCACTGTTTTATGGACGGCAGGGACGTTTCCCCCACCTCCGGCGCGGATTTTATTCGCGGTCTGCAAGCCGAAATGAATAAAATCGGTATCGGCAAAGTTGCTTCGGTTTGCGGCAGATACTATGCAATGGACCGCGATAACAATTGGGACAGAATTGAGCTTGCTTACGATATGCTTACGCTTGGCACGGGCGCACAGGTAACCGACCCCGTGGCGGCGGTTGAAGAGAGCTATAAAGAGGGCGTAACCGACGAATTCATTAAGCCCACTAAAATTTACGAAAACGGAAAGCCCGTCGGACTTTTGGAAAAGGGCGACAGCGTAATATGCTTTAACTTCCGCCCCGACCGCGCAAGACAGATTACGCGTGCAGTTTCGCAAAAGGATTTCACCGTACCTAAGGGCACGGCGTTCGAGAGAAAAACGGGCTATCTTGACCCTACCTACGTTTGCTTTACGGTTTACGACAGTGAGTTCAAGGGGCTTGAAATTGCCTTCCCCAAGACGAGTTTAACCAACACCTTGGGCGAATATCTTGCAAAGCTCGGCAAGAAACAACTGCGAATTGCCGAAACCGAAAAATACGCGCACGTAACGTTTTTCTTTAACGGCGGAGTGGAAACACCGAACGAAGGCGAACAGCGCGACCTTATCCCCTCACCGAAAGTTGCGACCTACGATTTGCAGCCCGAAATGAGCGCTTACCTTGTAACCGACAAGGTTATCGAAGAGCTTGACAGCGGAAAATTCGACGTTATGATTCTGAACTTTGCAAATTGCGATATGGTAGGGCACACGGGAATAATTCCCGCGGCGGTGAAAGCTGTTGGCACTGTTGACGAATGTGTAAAGAAAGTTACAGATAAAATTCTCGAAATGGGCGGCAGTGCGCTTTTAACAGCCGACCACGGCAACGCCGACAAGCTTTTAACAGAGGACGGCGCACCTTTCACGGCGCACACCACTAATCCCGTACCCGTGGTTTTGGTCAGCAACGAATACAAGAGCGCAACTCTGCGCACCGACGGCGTGCTTGCGGACCTTGCACCCACCCTTTTGACGGTTATGGGCTTACCCGTACCCAAAGAAATGACGGGGAAGAGCCTTATTAAGTAAATAATACAAATTCAAAAAACCGCGGCGGACGTTTTGTTCGCCGCGGTTTTGTTATTTTTACAAAGATTACTGAATAAGCCATATCAAAAAGGCGCGGCGGAATAATCCGCTGCGCCCTGCTTGTTCAAAAAAATTTTAATACAATTCAAAAAACAAAAATTTATTATGAAACAAGCACAGTTCAATTATAGGTATGCGGCAGTTACAAGTCAAGCATTTTAAGTTAAACGAAATCCAAGCGGTTTTTTAATTGCCATATTTTGTGATTTGAAATATAATAATAGCGTGCTTATAAAAGACAAAGAGAAATTCTTTTCTAAAACCTATATAGTGTGCATATGTGCAATTTTTTGCTGTCTTTTATGGGGCAGCGCTTTCCCTTGCGTTAAAATCGGCTATAAGCTCTTTGAAATCGATACAAAAAGCGTGCCGTCTCTTATGCTGTTTGCGGGGACGAGGTTCACGCTTGCGGGTGTTCTCGTAATAATTTTCGGCTGCATTATAAAGCGGAAATTCCTATTCCCGAAACCGAAAAATTTATGGCGCGTAGGGCTTGTCAGTCTTTTTCAGACCGTACTGCAATACACTTTTTTCTATATAGGGCTTGCAAACACTGCGGGCGTTAAGGCTTCCGTTTTAAACGGCTTGGGCGTGTTCTTCACTATTATTGCGGCTTGCTTTTTATTCCGCACCGAAAAATTCAACCTCATTAAGCTTATAGGCTGCGTTTTGGGCTTCGGCGGCGTAATTCTCATAAATATAGGCGGAGATTTCTCGTTTTCGTTTTCGATACTCGGCGAGGGCTTCGTCATATTTTCGGGGCTGTCGTCAGCGGTTGCTGCGGGGCTCGTGAAGATTTTTTCCAAGCACGAGGACACCACCGCGCTTTGCGGATATCAATTCTTTTTAGGCGGAATTATCCTTATAATCATAGGCGCGAGCTTTGGCGGAACTATTCCGCATATAGACGTCGGGGCGGCGTTTATGCTGTTGTATCTTGCATTTTTATCGGCGTGTGCGTTTACTTTGCAAGGCGTGCTATTACGCTATAACCCCGTTTCCAAAGTCGCGGTATTCAAAAGTACCAACCCCATATTCGGCGCGGTATTCTCCCTTTTAAACCCGTACGAAACGGATAAAAGTTTAAGCTGGTTCACTCTGCCCGCCCTTGCACTCGTATGTCTTGGAATTTTCGTGATAAATAAATTCGGAGAACGAAAGCCTAAACCCAAAGAAATTGACGAAATTACGGAAAATAAGGAAACAGACCAAAATTCGGAATAAAAAATTTGAAATTCAATGCGTTTTTGATTGAAAAAGACAAAGCGGTGTGTTATAATTATTCGGTAAATTCAATTTGAGGTTAAATATGTTTTTAGCTAATTTATTGGCTGACGCGGGCATGAACGCGACCGAACAAGCCGTTTACTGGACTATAATGATAATCTGCCTTGTGGTAGTATTCCTTGCGGCGCTTTTCGCAATTATTTTGGTTTTATTCCAGAAGAGCAATTCCGACGGTATTCAGGGCATAACCGCTTCAAGCGAAACCTTCTACGGCAAAAACAGAGGCCGCTCGATTGAAAGCAAGCTTAAAAAGTGGTCTTGGATTGTTTTGGGTGTTATCGGCGTTCTCTCCGTTGTTGCTTATATCGTACAGATAATAGCACCTTAACAGAATAAACAGAAATTACGAAGGCGGCTAATTTTTAGCCGCCGATTTTAATACATATGGACAAGAGATATTTAAAAAATAAAAAAGATAAAAAGTTTACAGGCACTGTGCAGGGCAGCGACAAGGGCTATGCTTTTATTATTCCCGACGACGAAAGCTACGGACACGATTTTTTCGTGCCCCGCCATTCCGTCAACGGTGCTTTCCACGGCGACAAAGTACTTGCGGCGCATTCTTACGGAACTCGGGACGAAGCGTATATAATTAAAATTTTAGAGCGCGGAAGCGAGATATTTATCGGCACTTTCGAGCGCGAGAGAAACCGCGCCTGCGTTTACCCCGACAATCCCAAACAGCCCGAAATTTTTATACCCCTATCCTCTTCGCACGGGGCAAGAAACGGTGAAAAAGTCGTTTGCAAAATCACCTCGTACCCCAAGAACAAAGCACCGGGCGGCGAAATTCTCGAAGTTCTGGGCGAGAGCGGCGAACTCGAAGCCGAAGAGCTTTCGATTATCCGCTCTTACAACTTAGAAGAAGAATTCCCAGAGCCCGTTTTAAACGAAGCACAACAAGCAGCCAAAGAAAAAATTACTTTAAACGGGCGGGAAGATTACAGGGATAAGCTTATTATCACCATTGACGGCGAGGACACGCGGGACATTGACGACGGCGTTTCCTTGGAGCGAAAGGGCAAAAATTTCGTTCTCGGCGTGCATATCGCCGACGTGAGCCATTACGTTAAGGCGGGCACGGCGTTGGATAACGACGCGTACGGGCGAGGAACGAGCGTATATTTCCCCGACCGCGTTCTGCCTATGCTGCCGAAAGAACTTTCAAACGGCGCTTGCTCGTTAAACGAGGGCGAAGAAAGATACGCTTTAAGCTGCGTTATGACCTTTACCCCTGAGGGCGATAGGCTCGATTATAAGGTGTGCAAAAGCGTGATAAAGAGCCGCCACCGTACCACCTACACTGAAATTACCGCGGTTTGCGAGGGCGATAACCGAAAGTATCCAGATTTGATTGAAACGGTTGCGGATATGAAAGCACTTTGTCTCGCAATGGAGCGGAGGCGCGAAAGGCTCGGAAGCGTAAATCTTGACGTTAAAGAGGCGCATATTTACGTAAACGACAAGGGCGAAATAGTTATTCCGCCCGCAGAGCGCACTGTCTCGCAGCGAATAATAGAGCAGTTTATGATTTCCGCAAACGAGGCGGTTGCCGAGTTCTTGGAAAAGAAGGGCGCGCCCTGCCTTTACCGTATACACGAGCAGCCCGCACCCGAAAAGGCGAACGTCTTTTTCGCGTTTTTGCGTGATTTGGGAGTTAAGGCAAAATACGATACCGAAGATTTGCAGCCTTTGAATTTTCAGGAGATTTTGAAATCGGTTGAGGACAAGCCGTTTTATTCGGTTGTGAATAAGGTTATGCTGCGTTCTATGCAAAAGGCGAGGTATTCGGAAGAAAACCGCGGGCATTTCGGGCTGGCTTCGGAGTGTTACTGCCACTTTACTTCCCCCATTCGCCGCTATCCCGATTTATTCGTGCACCGCGCTATAAAGGCGGTTTTAGGCGGCGATAAATGCGATAAGCTTGTAAGCTTTGCCCACGACGCGGGCGTGGACTGTTCCGCGCGGGAACGCGTTGCCGACGAATGTGAAAGAAAGGTTGACGACTTATACAAGCTTTACTATATGGCAGAAAGGTTGGGCGAGGAATACGACGCGGTTATTTCGGGCGTTACGGCGTTCGGGATTTTTGCTGAGCTAGACAACACCGTGGAGGGACTTATACCCTTAGAAGACTTGCCGAAAGACGCCTATACTTATTACGAGGAAAAGTTTACCTTGGCGGGGTCAAGAAACTCGTTTAAACTCGGCGAAAAGATAAGAGTTAAAGTTGCCGACTGCGACCTTGGCAGAATGAGGGTTCTTTTCAAACTTGCCGTTTGAAAAATTTGCCATTTAACGATTATGAAGGTATAATTGATTTATGCAACAGATTGCTTACAACAAGTACGCCCTTTACGAATATTTCGTTCTGGAAAAATACGAGGCGGGAATAGTTTTGGAAGGCGCGGAAGTTAAGCAGCTCAGGCAAGGCAACTGCAATTTAAAGGACAGCTTTTGCCTTCTGCGCGGCGGAGAGCTTACGCTTAAAAATCTGCATATCCCCGTTTATGACAAGGCAGGAGCGTTCTCTTCGAAGGACAGCAAAAGGGACAGAAAGCTTTTAATGCACAAAGCCGAAATCGCGCGCCTTGCGGGAAAGGTGAACGAAAAGGGGTTTACTATCGTTCCGCTTGCGCTGTATTTTTCGGGTGCGCTCGTAAAGGTTGAAATTGCGCTTTGCAAGGGCAAGCAAAACTACGACAAAAAGCGTACCATTGCCGAAAGAGACCAAAAGCGCGCTTTGGATAGAGAAATTAAGAATTACAGAGGTTAAAATGAAAAACTATAAATTAGACACACTTTGCGTACAGGCGGGGTATTCGCCCAAATCGGGCGAGGCGAGAATACCGCCCATAACTCAATCCACTACCTATTTCTATCCCAAAACGCAGGAAATGGCCGACCTTTTCGATTTAAAAAGCGACGGGTACTTTTATTCCCGTCTTGCAAACCCGACGGTTGCGGCGTTCGAAGGAAAAGTTGCCGCGCTCGAAGGCGGAGTCTGCGCGATAGGTTGCGCTTCGGGCATGTCCGCCACTTCCCTTGCCGTTTTCACGGTTGCAGGCTCGGGTGATAATATTTTGTCCTCTTCCGCGGTGTACGGCGGAACTTACAATCTGTTTTCCACCACTTTACCAAAGCTTGGGATAGAGTGCAGATTTTTCGACCCCGACGCTACAGCCGAAGAAATCGAGAAACTTATTGACGGTAAAACCAAAATGATTTTTACCGAAACGGTTGCAAACCCCTCTATCGTAGTTTTGGATTTCGAAAAGATTGCGAAGATTGCGAAAAAACACGGCGTTTTATTTGCCGTTGACAATACCCTTGCAACGCCTATACTTTGCCGTCCAAAAGAATGGGGCGCGAACCTCGTTATTCACTCGTCATCGAAATATCTCGACGGGCACGCGGCGGCGTTGGGCGGAGTTATCGTGGATTTGGGAAACTTTGATTTTAAGGGAAACAAACGCTATCCTTCATTCAACGAACCCGACGAAAGCTACCACGGACTTATTTACGCAAGCTTGCCCGTTGCTTTCGGAACGAAATGCCGCGCGCAGATGATACGCGATTTCGGGGCGATTATGAGCCCGCAGAACGGATTTATATCCTACATAGGCTGCGACACGCTGGCGCTCAGAATGGAGAGACACAGTTCAAATGCGAAAAAAGTTGCCGCATATCTTAACGGACACCCTAAAATCGAGTGGATTAACCACCCTTCTCTTTCCGACAACAAGTACCATAAACTTGCAATGAAGTATATGCCTGACGGACAAGGAGGAATGTTGAGTTTCGGCATAAAGGGCAGTGCTGAAAAGTGCGCAACGTTTATGGAAGCGTTGCAGCTTATCACGCAAGAAACGCACGTTGCCGACGTAAGAAGCTGTGTTCTTCACCCCGCTTCGACAACGCACAGGCAGCTTTCGGAAGAGGACTTGAAGGCTGCGGGCGTTCCGCACAATTTGGTCAGGCTTTCGGTCGGGATAGAGAACCCCGAGGATATTATTGCCGACTTAGAGCAAGCATTGAAAAAGGTTTAAAGTTATGCCCATAGTTATTGACAAAGACATACCCGCATACAAGATTTTGACGGGCGAGAGAATTTTCGTTATGGATAAGGAACGGGCGGTTGCGCAGAATATCCGACCTATCGAAATTGCGATTTTAAACCTTATGCCGACGAAAGAAACTACCGAAACACAGTTTATGCGGCTGCTTTCCAACTCGCCGTTACAAGTAAACGTTACGCTTATAAATACCTCTTCCTACAAGTCTACGCACGTTGATAAGAGCCATTTAGACAGATTTTACAAGACGTTTGACGAAGTAAAAGGTCAGAAGTTCGACGGTATGATAATAACGGGCGCACCGCTTGAAAATATGCCGTTTGAAAAGGTCGCCTATTGGAAAGAGCTAGAAGAAATTTTCGAATGGACGAAGAGCAACGTAACTTCTACCATTTTTATCTGCTGGGGCGCGCAAGCTGCGCTTTACCATTTTTACGGAATAAAAAAGCACCCCTTAAAGGAAAAGTGCTTCGGGATATTCGCGCATCAGCGCATACGCGACGGCGTAGCCGAACCGCTTATGCGGGGAATTTCGGACGAATTCCATATGCCGCACTCACGGCACACGATTATTTACGCAAAGGACATTCTACATATTAGCGGACTGAAAATTCTCGCCTATTCCAAAAAGGCGGGCGCGTCTATAATCAAGAGTACGGACAACAGACAAGTATTCGTAACGGGACATATGGAATACGACAGATACACTCTGAAAAACGAGTACGAGCGCGACGAAGCCGCAGGGCTCGATATAAAGCCGCCCGCCAACTATTTTGCGGACAAGGATATGACGGAAGTCAAAATGAACTGGACTTCGTCGGCAAACCTCTTCTACATAAATTGGCTTAACTATTACGTCTATCAGGTTACGCCTTACGATATTACCGCTATCGACGCAGAATAAAAATACCCCTCGGCAAATTGCCGAGGGGTTTTAGTTTATTAATCGAATTGCGAGAAAGTTATCTGCGTGGGAACTGTTACCGTTTCACCGCCGCGTTTGACGGTAATTTCTATCGAATATCCCTCACGCGCCGAAAGTAAAGTATCCTGCAAATGGTAAAGACGGTCTACGGGTCTGTCCTCTACTACATTTTCACCGTTAGTAATCTTTATATGCGTAATTAAATCACCCGCTTTAAGTCCGTAACAGTCCTTGAGGACGCTGACTTTTTCGTTAAACACCAAAACATTCTTTTCCGAATTCCAAGTTGCGGCGCTGCCCGTGGCGGTTACTTCCAAATTTTTGGTATAGTTGCCTGCGTCGATTACTGATTTGGTGAAGTCCTCTTTTACAACGAAGTGAGCACGGGACAGCTTCGGATTTGAAGAGTTAAAGCCGTTATTTTCGTAACTCTCTTTCATAAGAGGGTAAAGACGCTTTACCGTGCTTGCCGGTATCGCGTAGCTCATTCCGTCAACGTCGTCAATCATGAAACCGTTTGCGTCCTCGGAATCGGAGGATTTGGAATTTACAAGCGCAACGATTTTACCTTCGCCGTTGAAAAGCGCACCGCCCGAGTTACCCTCGTTTATTGCCGCATCCGTGCGCATAACCGTGTAGTATCTTAAATACCTGCTCGAACCTGAATTCAATTCAGACATATTAATGGGAATAACTTCTCTGTCCCGCGAAACAATTCCGCGCGTTACGGAAATTCCGTAACCTTCGGCATTGCCGACGGTATAAACTTGCTCACCGAGATAAATATCGTCGTCCGTAGCGAACTCCGCCGCCTCCGCCACGCTGTTTTTCAAAAGCTCGCTGCCCGTAACCTTTAACAGTGCGACGTCGTAGGTTATAGACGCGCCTATAACGGTTGCATTAAACCTGTTTGTTTCGTCGTTGTAGTCTGTATCCTGTCCGTAAAGATAAAGATAAACCGTGCCCGCATAGTGAGAACCGTACGCTGCGTCGTTGTAAACGACGTGGCAGTTCGTAAGAACGTAAGCGTCGCCTTTCTCCTTATCCAAATCTACGATTACGCCCGAGCCGAGCGAAATACCGCCGCCGTTGAACTGTGCGGCGATTGCAACAGCCGAGCGCATAGAACGGTTAATGCTTGCTTGCAAGTTTAACGCTTCTTCAATCTCAGACGAAGAATAGCCAAGATACTTTTCTAAAAATTCTTCCTTGGTCATATTCTCATTGCCCGGAATAGTTTTGGCAAATTCGTAATAATCGTAAACCGAAGCGTTAGTGCCGTCCTTTCCGTCCCTGCCGTCAACTCCGTTTGTGAACGGGAGCGAGCAGCCGCAAAATAGAACCGTGGCAAACAAAAACGTTGCCGCAATCACTGCGAAAAATTTTTTCATAAATTTCCTTAATTTATATTTATTATCTTTAAAAAGCTATAAAGTAATACCGTTTTTAGCGAGAAGTTCCCTTGCCGTGTCTACGCTGTCCGTACCCGATAAATTCTTTACGGGCGCAAACTCTTTTTCACGTTCGACCTCGTAGGCAAGACAACTGTCCATAAATTTAACCATATCCACGATAAGCGTTTCGAGCTTATATCCGCAGGGCTGATTGGGTACTACTCTCTCTCCGTCCTCCATATGCGGAATAGCTTTTTCCGCAAGGTGGTAAGGCAGCCTGCCCGAGAGTGTAAGGTTCAAATCGTGCACGTTGAACAGATAGTTCAGCGTTACGCCGAAACGGTAAACGAGCTCACCCTTTCTTGTTTTGCTTTTAAGATGTTCTGGAATTTCGAAATATTCCAAAACCGTAGGCTTTCCGTCCTCGTTGCACATTACGCCGACCTTTTCTTCGGGGCACGTTTTCGAAACGACTTTCGCGCCGCAACGGCATTGCTTTAAAACGGTTGCGCCTATGAACGACGGGTCGCAGATTTTCTGTAAAACGTTGTCAACTCCGTATACGTTGAGCCACTCTATATTTTCGTGTTCCATTACCCTCGCAAGTCCACTGTTGACAAGGGACGAATACCACCCGCCGTTACCGTTGGGCGCAAGCGAAACTCGGTTTTTTCTGTCAAGGAATATCTTTCCGTCAAAATCGCAAGTCGGAGCGACGTCCTGAATGAAGAAGTGAATTAAATCGTTAGGATAGCCGAAGAATTTACGGTCCTTAAAAAACTGTACGGTTTCTTCGTTGTTCTGCACGCTGGTCATAATGAACAGATGGAAATATCTGCCCGTCTTTTTAACGACGGAAAAGATATTATTCATTTGAAGCTCGAATATAGACAGCTCACGCGTAACGCCAATATTGAAAGTGCCTTTCGGACCGTCGTAGCCGAGGCGCGAACCTTGCCCGCCCGCAAGAAGCACGGCGGCAACCTTACCTTCGTGCAACATATTAAGTCCAACACTCTCGAATTGAAGTCTGCGGCGCTTAATATCCTGAACCGTAACGGCGTTTACGGGCGTTATTTTACCTATTTTTTTAGGCGTTTTATTAAGCTTTTTTATTATGGAAAAGTTGGTGTTTTCAATATCCTTTAAAAGTTGCGCCCTCTCCTCTTCGGACAGTTCGCCGTAGTATTTTAAAAGATGCTGTTGCCCGCGCTCTTCCAAATAAATTTTTGCCCTTTCGTAATCCATATTAAAACCTTATGGTGAAATTTTTATAAAAGTTTGTTAAAATTTAATGTTTTTATTATATATTATAGGTAGTACAAAGTCAATAAATTTGTTAAATTTGCGTGAACCTGTTGAAAATTCAGGAATAATGCTGTATAATAGTTAATTGAATAAGATGCGTTTATTCGCGATAAGGAGGAAATTATGTTTTGCACGGAATGCGGAGAAAAATTAACGCTTATGTTTGCAAGCGGCGAGGGGTTAGTTCCCTATTGCAAAACTTGCGGACAGTTCAGATTTGCGCAATTTGCAACAGCCGTAAGTATGGTTGTTACCAACAGAAGTAAAGATAAAATTCTTTTGGCTAAACACAAAGGTCAAGAAGATTATATATTGTTTGCGGGTTACGTTAAAAAAGGCGAGACTGCGGAAAAAGCCGTAACGCGTGAGTTTAAGGAAGAAACGAAGCTCAACACCGTTAAGTACAAATATATGTCGTCCCGCTACCACGAGCCGAAGAACGTTTTAATGCTTGGCTATCTATCGATGGCTGAGGAAGGCGAACCTGTAATTGACGAAAAGGAAATTGAGGAAGTTAAATGGTTTGACTTTGACGCAGCTTTGGAAGCGATAAAAAAAGACTCGACTGCGGAAGCGTTTTTAAAGAGCGCTTTGGCTGAAATTAAAAATTTTAAGTGAGGTAAAAAAATGAAATTACTTATTGAAACCGGCGGTTGGATTGGCATAGGCGTTGCCGTTGCCCTCGTCCTGATTATCATTATTTGGGCGATTGCGACTTACAATAAATTCGTAAGCTTAGGCGCAAACGGAGACGATGCGTTTTCCACAATTGACGTGTATCTGAAAAAGAGATACGACCTTATACCCAACCTTGTCGAAACGGTTAAAGGCTATACCAAACACGAAAGCGAAACCTTTACCAAGGTAACGCAAGCGCGCGCTCAGGCTATGAGTGCAACCACCGTAAGCGAAAAGATTGCGGCAGACAGAGAATTGACCACCGTTTTACAAGGGTTCAGAAGGGTTACCGAAAACTATCCCGAGTTAAAAGCGAACACCAACTTCCTTGATTTACAAGCTCAACTTAAAAACATTGAAAACGAGCTTGTACAAGCGAGAAAATATTACAATGCATGCGTAAGGGAACTGAATAAAAAGATAAAATCCTTCCCCTCTCTCATAATTGCAAAAGCTATGAAATTGAGCCAGCGCGATTACTTCACGGTTGACGCGCCCGAAGAAAGACAGAACGTTAAAGTACAATTCTAAAATTATTTTTATTTCGGTAACGGCGCGGTTGCGCCGTTACTTCGTGAAAGGGATAATATGAAAAAGTTAAAATCACAGCCTTATTTTATCGCGCTTGTTATGCTTATTTTGACGGTTTTATGCCTTGCCGTAGGCTTTGGCACGGTAAAGACCGCAAGCGCAGAAATTTACCCAAACCTTTACAGATATTCTTTTTACTTTGAAAACTACGACGTAACGTACGATATTAAAAGTAACCGCGAAATCAGTGTTACCGAAAAGTTGGAAATAACATTTACAGGCAGAGAAAGTACGGGTTTTGTTAAAAGCATACCGGTAAATGCAGGCGAAATAGTTAAAAACGTTAGGGTTGCAGAACTTGTAAACGGAACTGAACGTACGGTTTACTTTGACGTTGATTCAATAAACGACGATGCAAGTAACCAATATATAACCGTGGATATCGGCGATTACACTAAAAAGACGAACGAAACCCACACTTATCTGATAAATTACGACTACTGCCTTACAAAAGCGCAAGAAGGCGCAAATATTCTCTATCTGAACGCAATCGGCGTGGACAGAGAATCATATTGCGATATTAAAAGCGCAACCGTAACGCTTATCCTTCCTGACGGTTATTTAAGCGGAAAATGTGTAGTCGGAAAGGTTTTAAGCGAAACCGAAGAGAGTTTTTCCACTTCACAAAACGGGGACGGAAGAACGGTTTTAACGCTTAATAACAAGCCGCTTGCATACAACGAAGGCGTTACATTTAAACTTACGTTTGAAGAGGGCGCGCTGACGACTTACTTCGACATTACCCCGTATTGGTTCATTATCGTCGTGGCTGTAATTCTGTTATTAGTAATTGCGTTAAAATTCCTTTGTTTTAATAAACGCACCATTACTCCCGTCGTTAACTTCGAAGCACCCGACAAAATGAACCCCCTTTTAATGGGCAAGCTGATTGACGGCAAAATCGATTCCGAAGATATAACTTCAATGATTTTCTACTGGGCGGATAAAGGGTATTTAATGATAAATCTGGACGACCAGAAAGACCCTTCCATTATTCGGATAGTCAAGGCGTTGCCGCAAGACGCGCCCGCTTACGAACAGATAATGTTTGCCGAGTTATTTAACGGTCAGGACGCTATAAAACCGAGCCTTTTAAAATACAAATTCTACCGCACCGTTGACAAAGTTACAAAAATGGTCAACGAACAAACGAAAGAACTTTACGAAAGAAAAAGCGTTATTCTCTCATGGATAATTGCTCTTGTATCGGGATTAATGCTTGGCATTACGCCGTTAATTCTTGCCATTACTCAAATTTCGTTGCACTATCTGGTTATCGCACCCTTTATTGCCTTAGTACCCCTTATGTTCGTTTACGTTTTCTCTATGGGTATTGTAAACAATAAATTCAAATCCAAGAAAGGCACAAAGATAGGTTTTATCTGCGCCGTGTTAGGCATAAGCGCATTGACGACACTGTTTTATACATTGCTCGTGCCGTCATTTATAATCGGAGTTATTCCGAAAATTTTGCTTTGCTTGGTAACCTGCGCGACCGTCGCATCTTCGGTTATTATAATAACCAGAACGAAAAAATACACCGAGCAGCTCAACGATATAGTCGGCTTTAAGCAGTTTATAGAACTTGCCGAAATAGACCAACTCGAAAAGATGCTTGAAGACGACCCGCAGTTCTACTATCACGTGTTGCCTTACGCTCAGATTTTGGGCGTATCAGACAAGTGGGAAAACAAGTTCAAGGATATCACCGTTCAGCCTCCTCAATGGGCAACTTGCTCAACGACGCAAACTCTTATGAATTTCTATGTGTTAAATTCGATTATGCGCGTATCGATGTCCCATATGACTTCCAATATGGTTTCTCGCCCCTCGTCCTCAGGGTCGTCCGGATTTGGCGGTTTCCACGGCGGTGGCGGACACGTAGGCGGCGGACACGGCGGTGGCGGTTTCCGCGGCAGATAAGCGTTGCTTTTAATGCAATTCACAAGCCAAACGCAAAGCGGCGCGGGCAATTGCCCGCGCCGCCAAAAATTATTATTTTTAAATATAGTATTATTAAACAAAAAAGCGGGCCCCCCAAATGGAAGTGTGGGAAGGGGGGGGGGGGGGCAAAAAAAAAAAAAAA
>CAMWIW010000002.1 GCA_947174415.1 uncultured Clostridia bacterium | reverse complement strand
TACCGTCATATCGACACGGCGCAGAGCTATTTCAACGAAGAAGAAGTCGGTAATGCAATTGCAAAGTCGGGTATCCCCCGTGAGGAATTGTTTATAACAACGAAGGTATGGATAGAGCATTACGGCTATGAGGAAACGAAAAAGTCCGTATACGAAAGTATGCAGAAGTTAAAGTGCGACTATATCGACTTAGTTCTTTTGCATCAGCCGTTCGGCGATTACTACGGTGCGTGGCGTGCCTTGGAGGATATGTATGCGGAAGGCAAAATCCGCGCGATAGGCATATCTAATTTTTACCCCGACAGAATGATTGACCTGTGCAGCTTCGCGCGTATCCGCCCTATGGTGAACCAAGTTGAAACTCACCCTTTCAATCAGCAGACAGAAGCCCAGAAATGGATGGAAAAATACGGCGTTCAAATAGAGGCGTGGGCCCCGTTCGGAGAAGGGCGCGGAGGACTGTTTACCAACGAAACGATAGCGAAAATCGCCGCCAAATACAACAAGTCAGTTGCGCAGGTAATACTCCGTTGGGAGTTGCAGCGCGGTATCGTAGTTATTCCCAAATCGGTGCATATCGAAAGAATGGAACAGAATTTCAACGTGTTCGATTTTAAGCTTTCAGACGAAGATATGAAAGTTATGGCAAGCCTCGATAAAAAGCAAAGTCTTTTCTTCTCGCACACTGACCCTAACATGGTTGAATGGTTTGTGAAAATGGTACAAGAGCGGAAGAAGAATAACGACCACAGCAAGGAAAAGAAAAATTGGTGAACACTATGAAAAAAGCTTTGGTGTTTTTATTGTCGGTTGTTTGCCTTTTCGGGTTAACGCTAACCGCGTGCAACAATGAGCCCGAAGGCGCGGGAATGCCCGAAATTCCCGAGGACGCACACGTTTTGATTGCGTATTTCACTTGGTCGTCGAATACCGAACGGTTAGCTGAATATTTAGCCGATAAAACGGACGGCGTGCTCTATGAAATCGAGCCCGCAACGCCATACCCTACGGACTATACGCGCTGTACCGAGGTGGCGCTGGAAGAACGCGACTCTGACGCCCGCCCCGAAATCAAAAATCCGATAGACGTTTCGCAGTTCGACGTTATTTTTATCGGCTATCCCATATGGTGGTGGACAGCGCCTATGATAATCGGAACGTTTTTGGAAAGCAACGATTTGACAGGTAAAGATATTTATCCGTTTTCGCAGTCGGCGTCAATGAACACGGAACAGTTCGAAACTTCTATGGACTTCGTTCGCGGCTGTGCGGGAACGGCAACCGTTCATGACGGACTGTTTGCGCGTGCAACGAGCACCGCGACGATTGACGCATACTTAGAAGCAAACGGTTTTACCGTGAATTAAGAGGTGAAAAGTTATGAAAAGAGTTTTGATATTGTCTGGAAGCCCGCGAAATGGCGGTAATTCGGATACGCTTTGCGACGAATTTATGCGCGGCGCGGCGGAGAGCGGACACGAGGTAGAAAAAATAAACGTTGCCGATAAAAATATCGGCTATTGCAAGGCTTGCTATTATTGCCGCAAAAGCGGCGGTAAGTGCGTAATTAACGACGGTATGGCGGAAATCCTTCAGAAAATGATAGACGCCGACGTTATCGTCTTTGCAAGCCCCGTCTATTTTTATTCGATAGACGCGCAGCTTAAAGCCGTCATTGACCGTACCGTCGCGCGGTGGCTCGAAGTCAAGAACAAGGAATTCTATTACATAATGACTGCCGCAGACGGCACGAAAGAAGCAATGGAAACCACGCTTGCCTGTTTCAGGGGCTACGCCGATTGCGTCGAAGGCGCGGTTGAGCGCGGCGTAATTTACGGCACGGGCGTATACGAGAAGGGTGAAATCAAAAACAAACCCGCTTTTAAACAAGCCTACGAAATGGGCAAATCGATTTGATTGTTGCGATCACGGCAACGGCTAATTTACTTAAAAAAACGGTTTGGGCAAGGTTAAAGCCGTTTGACAAAAAATAACGTAGATATTATAATAATAAACGGTGGTTAAGTTTCCGCCGTTTATTTTTTATGAAAGACAAATCTTTAAAGGCGTGGGAAAAGGAAAAAAAGCTAATCCCCGTAATGATAAAAAAATATTGCTGCGGCAGACACAGGATAAAGAAAGGGCTTTGCGACAAGTGCGAAGAGCTTACGGCTTACGCGCTTTTCCGTCTTGAAAAGTGCCCCTTTAAGGTGAACAAAAAGTTCTGCTCGTTTTGCAAAATCCACTGTTATAAACCCGAAATGCGTGAAGAAATAAAGGCGGTAATGAAATATTCAGGTCCGAGAATGTTATTCACGCACCCCGTGTTTGCAATTTCGCACGTCGCGCAAATGGTTAAGTATAAAAGGCTGAAAAATGATAGATAAAGAATTATTCAGATTAATAGGTAAAAACAAGAAGTATATTTTCGTTGCCGCACTGTTGCAGGTTTTCGGACTGTTGGCAAACGTAGGCATTACGGCAAGCATCTGTTGGGCGGTGTCCCTCGTTATCGAAAACGCCGAGCCGTTGAACTATATTTATCCCGCTATCTGCGCAGTCGTGGGCATCGTAATTCGCTACGCTATGACGCGGCTCACGGGCGACGTTAAAGATATTTTGGGCAGAAAAGTCAAAAAGGACCTGCGCGAAAGAACTTATAACAAAATAGTAAAGCTCGGCGTGCGTTCAACGGACGGAATGAGTATGGCGGGACTTACGCAGGTTTCGATGGAAGGAGTTGAACAACTCGACCTGTACTATTCAAGCTATCTTCCGCAATTCTTCTTTGCAATGCTTGCTCCCGTAATTCTTTTTATTATCTGCGTTTGGATAGATTGGCGCACAGCCTTAGTTCTGTTGGCGTGCGTGCCCTTAATTCCCGTTTCAATTATCGCGGTTTCCAAGTACGCAAAGAAAATTTTCGCAAAATATTGGGGTAAGTACACCTCTATGGGCGATAAGTTTTTAGACAGCGTGCAGGGACTTAAAGAACTTAAAATTTTCAAAACGGACTTAGCTCAGCACAAAAGAATGAACGAAAGCGCCGAAGAGTTCCGCAAAATTACAATGAAGGTTCTCGTAATGCAGCTTGCAAGCACCACCATAATGGATTTGGTTGCATACGGCGGTGCGGGGGCGGGTATAGCTCTTGCGGTTTGCGGTACGGCGTTCTGGGGTCTTAATCCCGTTTACGCGCTGTTTTTAACCCTCGTTGCGGTGGAGTTTTTCCTTCCGCTCCGTTCGTTCGGTTCGGCGTTCCATGTCGCAATGAACGGCGCGAGCGCGGGCAAAAAGATAATCGCCCTTTTAAATACTCCCGACCCCGTTTGGGGAACGCAATGCGTAGGAAGTAAAAAAATCGAACTCAACGGCGTAACTTTTTCCTACGACGGCACTCGCGACGTCTTGAAGGAAGTTAATATGACTTTCCCCGAAAAGGGTATGACGGCAATCGTCGGCGAAAGCGGCTGCGGCAAATCTACCGTCGTAAATATGCTAGTCGGCGCGTTCCGTCCAAAGTGCGGCAGCGTAACCGTCGGCGGCGTCCCGCTTGAAAACGTTTCACGTGAAAGTTATTATTCGCACTTGGCGCAAGTAAGCTACAATACCTATATTTTCAACGCCACCGTGCGTGAAAATTTTTACCTTGCAAAAAGAGACGTTTCGGACGAAGAAATTTATTCCGCACTCCAAAAAGTCAACCTTGCGGACTTCATAAGAGAAAACGGCGGGCTTGAAAAAGTCATAACCGAGGACGCCAACAATATTTCGGGCGGACAGAAACAAAGGCTCGCGCTTGCAGTCAATCTCGTTGCGGACAAGGATATTTACGTCTTTGACGAGGCGACGAGCAATATCGACGTGGAGAGCGAGGGCATAATCATGCACAATATGAAAGAGCTTTCCAAAGAAAAGAGCGTAATAGTAATTTCTCACCGCCTTGCTAACGTCGTCCCCGCGGACAATATATATTATATGGAAAACGGCGAAATCAAAGAGAGCGGCGCGCACTCCGCGCTTATGACCGCCAAAGCGGGCTACGAAAAACTGTTTACCGCACAGAAGAACTTAGAGGAGGGCTACGCGTTATGAGTAAGCAGAAACTTCGCAGAAGCGGTGCAAAAATAATGGCAAGCCTAATCCTTCTTTTAGGCAGCCTCTCGTATATTATGGTACTTGCGGTAATAAACGGCTCGCTCGGCTTTATCTGCGCAATGGGCGTAACTGTGTCGGGTGCGGTCGGCGTAGCCAAAGCCTTGGGCGAAGCAGTCGAGCTGTCCTATTATTGGATAATCGGCATTGCCGTGGGCTGCGGCGTGCTCAGGGGAATACTCAGATATTTCGAGCAGTACTCAAACCACTTCATAGCATTCAGATTACTTGCAGTTCTGCGCGATAAAATTTTTGCGGCACTGCGCAAGCTGTGCCCCGCCAAGCTCGAAAGCAAACAAAAGGGCAGCATAATCGCAATGATAACTTCGGATATAGAAACGCTCGAAGTTTTCTACGCGCACACCGTTTCGCCCATATGTATAGCAGTGCTCGTTTCGGTTGCCGTGCTTTTATTCGTCGGGTTCGTTTCGAGTTGGTATCTTGCCGCAGTCGCGCTCGTTGCGTACTTTGCGATAGGAATAATAGTTCCGCTCATATCTTCGGCAAGGCTGAAAGAAAGCGGAGTTAAATACCGCGCGGAGTTTTCAAGCTTCAACGCGTACTTCCTTGACAGCATAAAGGGAATTAAGGATATAGTTTTAAACAACGCGGGCGAAGACAGGGAAAGAGAAGTAAACCGCCGCAGCGAAATACTCTTAAAAGAAACCAAGAGAATGAAGCACGGTATAGCCCGTGCGGGTGCTGCGACCGAGCTTGCGGTATCGCTGTCTATAATAATCACGCTTGCAGTCGGGATAGTTCTCGTCAGCTACGACTTGCTTTCCGTGGGCAAAATGATAATCGGAGTGGTTGCCGTGTTCGGCTCGTTCGGACCTGTAATAGCAATTTCCGCCCTCCCCGGCAACCTTACTCAGACTTTCGCAAGCGGAGACAGGGTTTTGAATTTACTTGCCGAAAAGCCCGCGGTAACCGAAGTTACGGACGGAGAAAACGTAGAGTACGAAAATCTCGAAGTCAACGGTTTAAGTTTTTCCTACGACGGCCAGACCGAAGTTCTGAAAGATATTAAAATGCACGCCGAAAAGGGCGAAATTATCGGCGTTGTCGGCGAAAGCGGCTGCGGTAAATCCACCTTCTTAAAGCTCTTGTTAAGGTTTTGGCAAAAGGGCGAGGGTGAGATAAACTATAACGGCGTTGACGTTGATAAAATCAACACTTCGAGCCTTCTCGAAAGCGTAACTATGGTTTCGCAAAGCACCTATCTTTTCGACGAAACTATCGAAGCGAATTTGCGCATAGCAAAGCCAGACGCCACGCAGGAAGAGCTCGAAGAGGCTTGCCGGCTCGCTTCCGTGCACGACTTCGTTTTGAAACTGCCGGAAGGCTACAAGACGCAGGTGGGCGCGTTGGGCGACAACCTCTCCGCGGGCGAAAAGCAAAGAATAGGTCTTGCCCGTGCCTTTTTGAAGGGCAGCGAGCTTATTCTTCTGGACGAACCCACGAGCAACGTAGACAGCATAAACGAGGGTATAATTTTAAAAGCTTTAAATCAGCAGAAAAACAAAAAGAGCATTATCCTCGTATCCCACCGCGAAAGCACGATGGCAATTGCGGACAGAATTTACCGCGTGGAAAACGGCAAGATGAGCGAGGTTAAATCCTGATGGAAAACACCGAACAAATAATTGCGGGCATAGTCGCGTGCGCGGAAGAGAACCGCGCCGAGAACGAAGCGGCGGAAGCCCTTTTCAAGGAAAAAGAGATTGCCGCCGAAAAACGCCTTTTCAGAAAATTCAAAATAAAGGATATCGTCTTTCTTGCGATAATTACGGCGTGCACCTTGGTTACGGGCGCGATAATGCCGTTACTCGTCAACGTCCCGCTTTTCGGCATAATCGAGCTTGGTCTGGGTTTACAGTTTTCGCTTTTCCCCGTTATCGGAATGATGAAGGTCAGAAAACCTTTCGCGCTGTTTTTTCAGTCGGTATTCATTTCGGTTTTCCTCGTTTTTATGTTCCCGCCCATGGTGATGCTGATTGCTTGCGCGGTGGTTGCGGAAGGACTTACCCTGATAATCTTCCGCGGCTATAAAAACGATTGGGCTTGCGTGCTTGCGGGCACGCTGTATATGCCTTTAACTCTGCCTTTACTTTATCTCTATTACAACGTTTTCTACACCGTTGACAACACCGAAAAAGCCGCCGTATCTATGTTTATCGGCGGTAATGATATCGGGCTTATGGTCGGAATTTCCGTAGCCGTCGTTGCGCTGTGCTTCGTCGGCTCGGTAATAGGAATGGTAATTGCGCGCGAACTCAAAAAAGCAGGAAAGTTGAAATGAGTTTTATAAAATACAAAAGTAAATTATATCCGCTCATTGCGGTTGCGTCCGCGCTGTTAATTCTCGTTTTCGGGCTTGTAACGGCAAAAACGGTCGTATGCTCGTACTTCTTACTTGCGGCGTATCTGTGGCTGTTCCTGTTCGGCTGTTGGAAGCAGTGTTTAAAGGTTCTTCCCGTCTATATAATCTTCGGCGGAATTTTCACGCTTATTGCCTACTTCGCCGCGGGTCGGGACTTCAACGCCGCCCTCGCAATGGCTAACCGTTTCGGCGCGGTGTTTATAGCAATTATCCCCGGTATGAGCATCGGCGCAGTCGCAATGACGCGAAACCTTTCCCAACTCCGTACGCCGCGCGGGATAACCCTCGGTATGCTTATTACGACGTCGTTCGTTCCCGTTTTAAAGGGTGAAATCCGCCGTGTTCGCGAGGCAATGAAGACCCGCGGCGCGGGCAGCGTATTAAACCCCAAAATTTTTTACCGCGCTTTTTTAATTCCGCTTGTTACAAGATTGGTCGATATTTCCGACACGCTTGCGCTCTCAATCGAAACGCGCGGTTTCACGCTCGGCAAAAGGCGTTACACCGTCTACAAAAAAGAGGTAGTAAATATTTTCGATTTACTGTATCTCGCGGGGCTTATAACGGGCGTAGTGTTGGCGGTGGTGTTATGAAAGCAATAGAGTTAATTTCGGTAAGCTTTTCTTACGGCAAAAGTGAAGAAAAAGTTTTAAACGGCGTAAATTTTTCGGTTGACTACGGCGAGGTCGCGCTTTTGTCGGGGCACTCGGGCGAGGGCAAAAGCACGCTTTTATCGATAGTTTCGGGCATTATTCCGAATGTGATTTCGGGTGAAATTACGGGCGAGGTTAAAATCGACGGCGAGGATATAAAGGGTCAAAAGCTTTCTAAGGTCTGCCGCAAAGTGGGCGTGGTTTTGCAGAACGCCGACAGTCAGATTATTTATAAAACCGTCGAGGACGAAATAGCCTTCGGGTGCGAAAATTTCGCCTATTCCCCCCAAACGACCGACGGACAGATAGAGCGCGTCTGCGCGCTTATGAAACTTGAAAGGGGTTGGAACACGCGCACTTTATCGGGCGGTCAGAAGCAGCGTCTCATAACCGCCTCGACGCTTGCCACGGGTCAGAAAATATTAATTTTGGACGAGCCTCTCGCCAACTTGGACGCCGAGGGGGCAACTCATTTAATGAACGCACTCCGCTCTCTTGCCGCAGCAGGCTACGCCGTTCTCGTCGTGGAGCACCGCTTGGATATGGTTCTTCCGTTCGTGGACAGCGTGTGGAGTATAAGCGCGGGCGAAATTACCAAGGTCGAGGATAAGTGGAATTACCTTCTTTCGCAATCGGTTACAATTGAGGATAATTCGGACGAGCACGAAGAGGGGGAAGAAATCTTCTCGCTTTCGGGCGTAAAGTATAAAGCGGGCAAGCGTGAAATTTTAAAGGGCGTAACCCTGTCTGTAAAGCGCGGTGAAAGGCTGTTGCTTTTGGGCGAAAACGGTTGCGGCAAAACGACCCTTTTACGCATTATCGCAAGGCTCAATAAACCCAACGGCGGGGAAACAGTTCAGAAATTAAACCCCAAGTTCGGCAAAAAAAGGCGAAGCAAGAAATGGTTTAAAAGCGTGGGGGTTGTGTATCAGAACCCCAACTATCAGTTGTTTATGCCCACGGTAGAAAAAGAAATATCATTCAACGCGGTTTCGAAAGAATACGCGGAAGAAATAATCAGGCTTTTCGGTTTGGAAAATATCCGCAAGCGCCACCCGCAGTCGTTGTCCGAGGGTCAGAAAAGGCGGGTTTCGATTGCCGCCGTCGCGGCGGGCAACCCCGAAGTGCTTTTGTTGGACGAGCCTACGGTCGGGCAGGATTATAAAGGTCTTTGCGAGCTTGTTAAAATTCTCGACGAGCTGCACGATAAAAGCGGCAATACAATGATAACGGTAACGCACGATATGCGCTGCGCCGAAGCGCTTTGCGACAGAGCGGTATTTATCGCGGACGGCAAAGTGCAAGCCAAGGGCGGAAAAGAAGAAGTACACGAATACTTTTTTAACAGAAAATAAAAATGCCGCGGAGGGGCTGCACCCTCCGCGACGTTTTATTTTAATGCAATTTCCATACCGATAGATAACCCCAGCTCGAACCCGTACTTGAAGTTGGCAAAACCGGCTTCCGCTTCCAACAAATTGCTCAACGTCAAAATTTCGTCAAACAAATTCCTTTGTTTTGCCGACATTTTTTTCATTATCTCTTCGTTTTTGCCGTTCATTTCTCTCATAAGTCTACGGTATTCGTCGGTTGTCTTAACGTTTGTGTCGCCCGCATCGCCGTTATAAATTTCTTCAATCGCAGATATCATAATTTCTCCTTGCGTAAAAAATATAAAAATATTATATCCTACAAAATGTAGGAAGTCAACAAAATGTGGGAAAAATGTTTTAAAATTTAATTATGAAAAATAATTGCTTGGGTAAAAAAATCAAAGAGTTAAGAATAGAACAAAAAATATCACAGCGTGAACTTAGTGAAAATTTAGGTTTCAGTAATCAAACGATAAGTTTTTGGGAAACGGGACAGCGTGAGCCTGATATGGATACGCTTGTTAAAATTGCAAAGTATTTTAATGTTTCCGCTGACTATTTATTAGGCTTAACCGATTAATGGAGAAATACGTATGAAATATGAAAATCCCGTTTTGTTTTCAGACTATTCAGACCCCGACGTGATAAGGGTGGGGGACGATTTTTATATGGTTGCGTCAAGCTTCAACCACGTTCCCGCAGTGCCCGTTCTTCACTCCAAAAACTTAGTGGAGTGGGAAATTATCAACTACGTTTTAGACGAATTGCCCTTTTCCAAGTTCGATAAAGTATGCCACGGACAGGGCGCGTGGGCGGCGTCGCTCAGGTATCATAACGGCAAATTTTACTGTCTTATTCCCTTCCCCGACGAGGGCATTTTTGTTGCCGAAACGACAGACCCCTACGGCAAATGGTCTCTTCTCCGTCCCCTTCTTACGGGCGCGGGCTACGAAGACCCCTGCCCGATTTGGGCGGACGGCAAGTGCTACGTCGTGTTTGCGTTCGTAAAAAGCCGTATAGGTTTTAACTCCCGTCTTGCCGTTTTCGAGGCGGACGAGGATTTGAAAGAGGTTACAAGCGACTACAAAATTATCTACGACGGGCGCGACCTTGCGCCCAAAATAGAAGGACCTAAGATTTACCGCCGCGGCAAATACTTCTACATTCTTGCTCCTGCGGGCGGCGTCAAAACGGGTTGGCAGGTTGCCTTGCGCAGCGAAAATATCTACGGCAACTACGAAACGAAGGTAATTTTAATGCAGGGCGACACCGCAGTCAACGGACCTCACCAAGGCGCGCTTATCGACTTGGACGACGCGGGCGAAAGGTGGGCGTTTATGCATTTTCAGGATATGGGCGCGTACGGGCGCGTGGTGCACTTACAGCCCGCCTCGTTCGAGGACGGTTGGTTCGTCTGCGGCAACTCGGACGACGGGCTTGCGGGTACGCCCGTTTCGGGCGGGGAATATCCCGTTGACTTCGTAAGCGGCGCGAAAATAAACCCCTCGGACGAATTCGACGGCGACAGGCTGTCCCTCGTTTGGCAGACCCCCGCGAACAGAAAGGAAGAGTGGTACTCATTCAAGCGCGGGCTTAAACTCAACTGTTGCGCTTTTGATAAAACTGCGCTTTCGGACCTGCCGCAGCTGTTTATGCAAAAAGTTTATTACAAGAATTTCGCCGTCAACTGCAAGTGCAAGCTGAACCTTGTAAACGACGGGGACGAGGCGGGCTTTACCGTGTTCGGAAAGAACTACGCCTACGTTTGCGTAGTGCGAAGGGACGGGCAGAATTTCCTTGAAATCCGCAAAGGCGAAATAGGCGGGGAAGAGGACGAAACGCTTGCAAAAAGTCAGCCCTACGACGAGGGCAACGTAACCTTCAAGCTGTCGGCTAAATTCGAAAGCCCTAACTTGTTGGCGTATAAATTCTCGTTCGGCGGCAACGCGTTCACGCATAAATTCTACGCCGAGGGCGGAGTATGGACGGGCGCGAAAATAGGTATCTACGCGCGCGGCGCAGGCGGTAAAGGCAGCGCAACTTTTAAATTTTTCCGCGTAACCTGCACCGATAACAGAGTAAAAGATTAAAATAATAGCGCGCCCGCGTTTTTGAAAACGCGGGCGCGCTTCAAACACTTTACAATTACGTATTAAAGTATTACAATGTAGTGAATTTATAAAGGAGGGCGCGCGGTATGACGAAATCGAAACAAAGATATTCGCTTTTTACGGGCAAAGCCCTTCTTTTGCTTATTGCGCCTATCGTAATCGAGCAGATTTTTTCCACGTCCTTGGGACTGTTCGATTCAATGATGGTTTCGAGCATTGCCGACGTGAACGATGCGGGAGAAATTGTTAAAAACGCCAGCACCGCCATATCCAATGTCGACCAGATTAATAACCTGATTATTCAGCTTTTTTCGGCGTTCGCTACGGGCGGCGCTATTATAACTTCACAGTATCTCGGCGCTAAGAACCTTGACGACGCGAACAAAAGCGCGAAGCAGGTGCTCGTTCTCGTCGGGCTCGTTTCGGTCGGGCTTGCGGGGCTATGCCTTGCGCTTAATTGGCCGCTTTTGAAGCTTTTCTACGGCGGCGCGCCCGAGAACACTTTCGACTATATGCAGCAGTACTTCTATTTAACTGCCGCATCGTTTCCGTTTATCGGCATATTCAACGCGAGCGCCGCACTTCTGAGGGCGCAGAGAAAGTCGTTTTTCACTATGTCTAGCGCGGTTCTGTCCTGCGCTTTAAACGTCGGCTTTAATGCGCTGTTCATTTACGCCCTGAATTTGAGAGTAATAGGCGCGGGGCTTGCTACCCTGATTTGCCGCAGCGTGCCCGCAATTTTTATGCTTTGCTTACTTTGCAAAAAGAACTACGCCGTGCACGTTAAAATTTTCGAAAAATTCCGCTTCGACAAGGCTATGATTAAAAAGATTTTGCACCTTGCAATTCCAAGCGGGATCGAGGCTTGCCTTTTCCAACTCGGCAAGCTGATGACTTCGGTATTTATCAATATAGAGTTCTACACCCAAAACGGCACTAACGTTCAGGCAAACGCAAACTCCGTGGCGTCGAATATAAACAATATCGCTTCGGTCGTGGGGGGCGGCGTGGGTACTTCGGCGCTCACCGTAGTAGGTCAGGCGGTCGGCACGGGCGACGTTAAACAGACTAAGTACTATATGAAGAAAATGTTTATCATTTCTTACTTAGCCAACGCCGTTACCGTCGCACTCATAATGGGTACTGCGCAGTGGTTGGTTCTCTTGTACGACTATCCAGACTCAACCCGCCAAATCGCGTTAAACTGTCTGTATATGTGTCTTGCGTTCCAATTTGTTACTTATCCGCTTTCGTTCACGACGCCCGCTATTTTAAAGGCGACTTCGGACGTAAAGTACGTAATGTTCGCGGCGATAGGCTCAATGATACTTATGCGCGTGGGCGTGTGCTTTATCTTGACTACGGATATTCTTCCGTTCAGAATGGGCGCAATGGGCTTCTGGATTGCGATGTGCGCCGATTGGGTTGCCCGTTCCGTGCTGTTTATTTCAAGGCTTTTGTCGGGCAGGTGGAAAAAGTCTTCGGGGCTTTTGCGCGAGCCGTGCCCTGAAACCGTTACAGAAATCGAGGAGACAGAAAATGAAACGACAGATGTTTGAAGAAAAATTTATGCGCTTTCCCTGCGGTAAGGCGAAGGCTGTAACTTTCAGTTACGACGACGGCGTAAAAGCCGATTTGAAGCTCTTGAAAATTTTCGATAAATACGGCGTTAAAGGTACTTTCAACCTCAACAGCGATTTGTTCGACTGTGAAAATTGGCACGGCAGAATGGACGAGGAGGAAACCTTCAACGCATTTAAGAGCGGCGTGCACGAGGTGGCTTTGCACGGCGCACGGCATATATTTTTGAATAAAGTGCCTCTGCCCGAGGCAATAAACGAAATCGTCCAAAACAGGCTTTATCTCGAAAACAGGTTTGGGCGAATAGTGCGCGGAATGGCTTACGCTTATAACGGTTATAACGATGATATTGTGGGGGCAATGGCTAATTTGGGCGTAGCTTACGCCCGCACTACCGAGCCGTCGTATTCTTTCGAAGTCCCCGCGGATTGGTTGAGGTTAAAGCCCACCTGCCACCACGCAGACCCGAAAT
Source organism: uncultured Clostridia bacterium (assembly GCA_947174415.1). GTDB lineage: Bacteria > Bacillota > Clostridia > Christensenellales > Borkfalkiaceae > Coproplasma. The sequence goes on along the minus strand of CAMWIW010000002.1, from coordinate 154,398 downwards.
TTTACGAACTTTTGACGAAATTTTTATCGACTTCGCCAACCGACGAATTTAAGCACAGAGAGCCGTATTTGCTATATATATGGGGGCATAGCTACGAATTTGACGACGATAATAATTGGAATTTGATTGAAAACGCCTGCGCCGAGCTTGCAAAACATAAAAAAGATATATGGTTTGCGACGAACGGCGAAATCTATAACTACTGTCAGGCTTACGGAAGTTTGGTATATTCCTTGGACGGAGAAAGGGTGTTTAACCCGTCGCACACGCCTGTATTCGTAGAACTGAGGGGAAAAATTTACGAAGTGCCCGCAGGCGGAGAAACAGTGTTTGAAAAATAAATTTAACCGCGGGTATTGCAAAACCCGCGGTTTTAGTGTATGATAGGATTAATTCGAATTTAATAAGGCGGGGAAATATGATTTTAGATAAGTTCAGCTTAAAGGACAAGGTTGCAATAGTTACGGGCAGCAACACGGGGCTTGGGCAGGGAATTTGCAAAGCCTACGCGGAAGCGGGAGCAAAGGTGGTGGGCGTATCCCGCCGACCCAGCGACGAAACGGCTGAAATCTGCGGCAAGAACTTTTACAACGTAATTGCGGATTTGAGCGATACTGCCGTCATTCCGACGATAATCGGGAAGACGGTCGAAAAATTCGGCAGGATAGATATACTTGTCAACAACGCGGGCGTTATCAAACGGCAGGACAGTATAGAGTTTTCCGAGGAGAATTGGGACAGCGTTTTAAACGTCAATTTAAAGACCGTTTTCTTCTTGACGCAAGCCGTTGCAAAGCAGTTTATAGAGCAGGGCGATGGCGGTAAAATAATTAATATTGCGTCGATGCTTTCCTATCAGGGCGGGGTGAGAGTTCCCTCTTACACGGCGTCGAAGTCGGCAATTAAGGGCGTTACTATGACCCTTGCCAACGAGTGGGCTAAGTACGGCATATGCGTAAACGGCATAGCGCCCGGCTATATGGCGACTAACAATACCGAAGCACTCCGTCAGGACGGCGAAAGGAGCGCGGATATTTTAGCGCGTATCCCCGCAGGCAGGTGGGGCACGCCCGAGGACTTACAGGGCGCGGCGGTGTTCCTTGCTTCGTCAGCCTCCGACTACGTTAACGGGTTTACCCTTGCAGTTGACGGCGGCTGGCTCGGGCGTTAAAACGCAGATAACCGTAGATTATCGGCGTTTTAGGCGGGCATATAATAAACTAACGAAAACAGCCGTCCCAAGGCGGCTTTGGGGGAAAATATGAACGACAAAATCAAAAAAATTATTGCGACTGCGGTTGCAAGCTTAGGCTTGTTCGTCTTTGCCGCGTGCGGCACTGACGGCGGAAGCGGAGAATCTGGCACGGGAAGCGGCGGCGGCTCTTCGCAATTACCCGAGGACGGCGTAAACGGCGGCTCGAACAACGGTAACGGTTCAAACGACAACAACGGCTCGGATAATAACAACGGCTCGGGCGATAATAGCGCGGAGAAACCTTCCGAACCCGTTATTCCGACTGTTCCCGAAGGCTCGGTTAAGATAACCGAAGCCGCAGGCGATTTGGAAGCGGCGTACGTCGTTTGGGATAAAGTCGCGGGCGCAATGGGCTACAACGTCTACGTAAAGGGCGAAAGCGGAGATTATACTCAGCTTGACGCTCCGTTGGTGCGTGAATATAAAGACTGTTTCCGTGCCGACGCGGTAGGGCTTAAAGCGGGCGTGTATACGCTCAAAGTCGTGCCCACGGGCGGCGCGGAGCTTGCAGAGGACGAGAGCAAGGCGGCAACCGCAACTCAAATAACCGTTCTTGCGCACGACCGTTCGGGCTATGCATTCGTTAACGGCACTTCGTCGGGCGCATACAACGAGGACGGCACTTTAAGGGAAAACGCAAACGTTTTATACATTACGGACGAAAATAAACATTCGGTTAAAATGACTGTTTCAGGCACAGAATGTGTGGGCTTACAGGCAATTTTAACGGCATATAAAAAGGAAACGAAGCCCCTTTCCGTGCGATTTATCGGCAATATCGGTGTGCTGGATACGGCTACTGCTATGTCGGACGTAGGCAACTTCCTTATAAAGGAAACCACCGCCGGCGTTACGGTAGAAGGCATAGGCAACGACGCGACGGCAAACGGCTGGGGCTTGCGCATTGTGAGAAGCTCTAACGTAGAAATCCGTAATTTAGGTTTTATGAACACCGTAGGCGACGGTTCTGATAACGTCGGTATTGAAAACTCAAACGATCATATTTGGGTACATAACTGCGATATGTTTTACGGTGGCGCGGGCGGAGACGCCGACCAAGCAAAGGGCGACGGAGCGCTTGACACTAAACTTTCTACGTACGTAACACATTCGTACAACCATTTCTGGGATAGCGGCAAGTGCAACTTGCAGGGTATGAAGAATGAAGTTACTTCGAATTATATTACTTACCACCACAATTGGTACGACCATTCCGACAGCCGCCACCCGAGAATAAGAACTTGCACCGTTCACGTTTACAACAACTATTTCGACGGCAATGCAAAGTACGGTGTGGGCGTAACTTACGGGGCGAGTGCTTTCGTTGAAAACAACTATTTCCGTTCTACGGCGTCAATGCACCCTATGCTATCCTCCAATCAGGGTACTGACGCTTTGGGAGCGGGTACTTTCTCGGGCGAGGACGGAGGTATGATAAAAGCGTTCGGCAACGTTTTCGATTGCACTGCATCTAACCTGAAATTAATCACGCAGAACGACACTGCCGATAAGACCAACCTTGACTGTTATCTTGCTTCATCGCGTGAGGAAGAAGTTCCCGCGGAGTATAAGGCGAAGCAGGGCGGAACGGCTTACAGCAACTTCGATACGGCTTCGGATTTCTACGAATACGAAGTAGACACCGCCGAAGAAGCAAAGGAAAAGATTGAAAAGTACGCGGGCAGAATAGGCGGCGGCGACTTCAAATGGGAATTCGACGACGAAACCGAGGACGCCAATTACGCGGTTATACCCGAACTTAAAGCCGCGCTTACCAACTACACGTCCGATTTAGTCAAAGTCGGCGGCATAGAAGTAGGCACTCCCGACAGCGGTTCAACGGGCGGTTCGACGGAAGAAGGCGGTTCAACGGGCGGCACGGAAACAGGACCCGTCGCGGGGGAAGTAAGCTTTATTCCCACAGCCTCGGGCAGCGGCTTTACCGTTACGGGCGGGACTAAATCTCATTCCGAAATAGTCGTGGCGGGGGTAACCGTACCCAAAAACACCGCGCTGAAACTTGACAGCGGCGGAAAAATCGAGTTTACCACGACTGAAATTATGATTTTGTATATCTACGTTCTAAACGCTAAAACGGTTTCCGTAGACGGCAACGAAAAAACTCCCGTGGCTGAGGGCGGGTATTACGTCATATCTCTCGAATTGTCTGCGGGCGACCACACCGTTGTAAAAGGCAACGGCGAAAACTCGGTTTACCTTATAAAACTTGTACCCAAAACAACTTAATTAATAAAGCCGCCCGCGGGATTAACCCGCGGGCGGCTGCTGTTTTTCGACAATATTGAGTTACGAAAAATGTATAAACTAATCCGTTTTGTGTATAGAATTAAAAAACGGCGGTGCTATAATTATTATGAATAATAATGAAATGTCAAGGGGGATTTCAAATGACCGTTAAAGACAAAATCAACGCGCTCGTTGACGAGCTTGAAAACGTCGGCATCGTGCCCGTAATAAAGCTTGATAACGTCAACGACGCGGAAAACCTTGCAAAGGCACTTCGCGACGGCGGCATCAACTGCGCAGAGGTTACTTTCCGTGCAAAGGGTGCGGACGAAGTTATCCGCAGAATGACAAAAGCATACCCCGATATGCTTGTCGGCGCGGGTACGGTGTTGACCTGCGAGCAAGCCGATGCGGCAATCAAGGCGGGCGCAAAATTTCTCGTTGCGCCGGGGCTTAACCCCAAAGTCGTCAAGCACTGCCTCGATAAGGGCGTACCTTTCGCGCCGGGGCTTTCTTCGGCAAGCGAGATAGAGCAGGCGTTGGAGCTCGGGCTTGACTTCGCGAAGTTCTTCCCCGCAGAACAGGCGGGCGGGCTGCCCTACATAAAGGCAATTTCCGCGCCTTATTCAACTATGCGCTTTATGCCTACGGGCGGCGTTACGGCGGATAACCTCAACACTTACCTTGCATTTAAGAAAGTAGTTTGCTGCGGAGGAAGTTGGATAGTTCCCGCCGCCCTCGTCAACGCGGGCGATTGGGCGGGCATAACCAAACTCTGCCGCGAAGCAATAGATAAAATGCTCGGCTTTACTATGGTTCACGTCGGGTTGAACTGTCAGAACCCCGAAGAGGCGGAAGCGGTTGCGGACGAGTTCGACAATGCGTTCGGCTTTACGAAGAAGGTGGGCAACAGCTCGGTCTTCGCTTCGACCTATATGGAGATGATGAAAAAGCCGTTCAAGGGCACTCACGGACACATTGCGATTGCAACTAATTCGGTAAAGCGCGCGCTGTATCAGCTTAAACTGCGCGGATACGACGTTGACGAAACCTCGATAAAGTACAACGCGGAAGGCGTTATGAACGTGGCGTACTTAAAGCACGAATTCGGCGGGTTTGCCGTACATCTCGTATTAAAAAAATAATGTTTGACTTCAATGTCAAGAAAAAAATAATCTAAGAAAAATTAAGGAGAAAAATCTTATGAAAAAAATAGTAACCATGGGCGAAATAATGCTTCGTCTTTCCACCCCCAACAACGAAAAGTTTATTCAGGCTGACGAGTTTGACATCAACTACGGCGGCGGCGAAGCTAACGTAGCCGTATCTTGCGCAAACTACGGACATAACGCCGAATTCGTAACGGCAGTTCCCGATAACGAACTCGGTGAATGTGCAATCGCATCTTTGAGAAAGTACGGCGTTCAGACCTGCCACATCGCAAAGTGCGGCGAGCGCCTCGGTATCTATTATCTTGAAACGGGCGCGGCTATGCGTCCCTCCAAAGTCGTTTACGACAGAGCTCATTCTTCAATCACTACCGCCACCGCGAAAGATTTTGACTTCGACGCAATCTTCGAAGGCGCGGATTGGTTTCACTTCACGGGTATTACCCCCGCAGTTTCTGACAGCGCGGCAGTGCTCACCGAAGAGGCTTTAAAGGCTACTAAAAAGCACGGAGTTACCGTTTCCTGCGACTTGAACTTCCGCAAAAAGCTTTGGTCCAGCGAAAAGGCTCAAAAGGTTATGACCAAACTTATGAAGTATGTTGACGTCTGCATCGGCAACGAAGAGGACGCGGCGCTCGTGCTTGGCTACAAGCCCGGCGCAACCGACGTAACCAAGGGCGATTTGGAGCTTGCAGGCTATCAGGACATCTTCCAAAGAATGTGCAAAGATTTAGGCTTCAAGTACGCTATTTCTTCCCTCCGCGTAAGCCATTCCGCTTCGGACAACGGTTGGTCGGCTTGCATTTACAGCGCTGAGAAGAAAGAATTCTATCATTCCAAAACTTACAGAATTTCCCCCATCGTTGACCGCGTAGGCGGCGGCGACAGCTTTGCGGGCGGCGTAATTACCGGTTTCCTTGACGGCAAGGACTTCAAGTCCGCGCTTGAATTCGGCGTTGCGGCTTCCGCGTTGAAGCATACAATCCCCGGCGACTTTAACCTCGTATCCCGTAAAGAAGTTGAAGCGTTGGCAGGCGGCGACGGCTCGGGTCGCGTTCAGAGATAATGAAAATAGCGTTCAGAACGCACGACCTCGGCGTCAAGGGGCTTGAAAACGCAATCGCAAAAGCAAAGGACTGCGGTATTTCGGCGGTACAGCTCGTTGCTTATAAATTTATGGACGAAATAAAGTACGCCCCTGACGCTTTGAACGAAACCAATTCCGCGGCGATAGGCAGCGCGCTTAAAGCCGCGGGAATAGACGTTCCGCTTATCGGAGCATACTTTAATCCCGTTCATTCCGATAAGGAAAAAGTCGCTAATTGCAAAGCGGTATTTAAAGATTATTTAAAGTACTGCAAAAAACTCGGCTGTAATATCGTCGGTTCGGAAACGGGCTCGTTTAACGACGACAAGTGGACGTATAATCCCTTAAACCGCACCGAAGAAGCATTGCAGACGGTTATTACGACTTTCAAAGAGCTTGCCGCATATGCAAAGGAAGTCGGCGCGTTCGTCGGAATGGAAGGAGCGGCAGGGCACGTTTGCTGGAACGTCGCAACCTTAAAGCGCGCGATAGACGAAATTAACGCGGACAACGTAAAAGTTATCTTCGATATTTACAACTATCTCGACGCGTCCAACTACGGCAACTATCTCGAAATTCTCGACGAGGGCTTAAAGACCTTTGCCGATATTGTAGTTTTCCATATTAAGGATTGCGTATTCGAAGACGGAAAACTGAAACAGGTTGCCCCCGGCAAGGGAATGTTCGACTTTGACAAAATACTGTCCCGAATTAAGGCGTACGATAAAAACGCCTACCTCGTTCTGGAAGGCACGACAGGGGACGACATTGTGCCTTGCTCGGAGTTTATCCGCGATAAGTGGAACAGCATTTAAACATAATAGCAAAGAAAATTTGTGAACTTAATCTATAAATAAAAAATGGAGTGAAGTATTATGAAATTCGATATTCGCTACGCAAACCACCCCGACGATTCCAAGAAGTACGACACAAAGGAACTCAGGGAAAAATATTTAATAGAAAAGCTTTTTGAGGCGGACGATATTCTTCTGACCTATTCCCATCAGGACAGAATAATCGCGGGCGGCGCAATGCCCGTAAAAAAGACCTTGTCCCTCGGCACTTTCAAGGAGCTTGCTACAAACTACTTCTTAGAGCGCCGCGAAATGGGCGTTATCAATATCGGCGGCGCAGGCGTTATTACGCTCGACGGCAAAAAGTACGATATCGGCTTTAAAGAGGGCATCTATATAGGAATGGGCACTAAACAGGTCGAGTTCTCTTCCAAAAACGAAAAGCAGCCCGCTAAGTTCTATATCAATTCAAGCCCCGCGCACAAAACTTATCCCACGGTAAAAATCGTGAAGCCCGTTGAGGGCGTTCCCGCTCCCGAGGGCGTAAAGTACTGCGTTCAGCGCCACCTCGGCACGCTTGAAGGAATTAACAAGCGCACCATTAACCAGTTCATTATCGGCGACGTCTGCGAAAGCTGTCAGCTTGCAATGGGTATGACGGAGCTTGCGGAGGGCAGTGCTTGGAATACCCTTCCCAGCCACACCCACGAGAGGAGAATGGAAGTATATATGTACTTCGAAGTGCCTTCCGACCAAGCTGTTATCCACCTTATGGGCAAGCCCGACGAAACCCGCCATATAATAATGCATAACGAGCAGGCAGTTATTTCGCCCAGCTGGTCTATCCACAGCGGCGTCGGTACGCACAATTACACCTTCATTTGGGGTATGTGCGGCGAAAATCAGGCTTATGACGATATGGACAATATCGCAACGCCCGACTTAAAATAAAATGCGTATAAATCTTATTAACCTATATTAATTATATCAAAGGGGAAAAACAAAATGGCACATCTTTTATTTAAAGACGTAAACAAAGTATATCCTAACGGATACCACGCCGTGCACGATTTCAATATGGAAATTAAAGACGGGGAATTCATTTGCCTTGTCGGCGATTCGGGCTGCGGCAAGTCTACGACCCTCCGTATGATAGCGGGGCTCGAAGAAATTACTTCGGGCGAGTTCTATATCGACGGAGTTCTTGCAAACCAAATGTCGTCAAGGGACAGAGGTATCGCGATGGTATTCCAGTCCTACGCGCTTTATCCTCACCTTACCGTGTATGAAAACTTGGGCTTCGGGCTTACGCTCGAAGGCATCGACGCGGACGTTATCGACGAGAAAGTTAAGCAGACTGCGAAAATTCTCGGGCTTACGGATTATCTTGAAAGATTTCCCCGTAACCTTTCGGGCGGTCAGTGTCAGCGTGTAGCGGTAGGCCGCGCGCTCATAAGAAAGGTTAAAATCTTCCTTATGGACGAACCTTTGTCCAACCTCGACGCAAAGCAGCGCGTTACGATGCGTTCGGAGATTAAGCAAATTCACCGTTCGGTCGGAGCAACGACTATCTACGTAACCCACGACCAGACCGAAGCTATGACTATGTCGGACAGAATAGTCGTAATGAAATCGGGCGGCTACGTTCAGCAGATAGGCACTCCGTACGAGCTGTATTTCTATCCCCGCAACATATTCGTTGCAGGGTTCATAGGCGAACCTCCCATGAACTTTATCAAAAGCACCGTTTCGGGCGGCAAGATTAAAGCGGGCGAGTTAGAGCTTGACCTGACCCCCGTCGTTAAGGACGTAAAGGCGCTCGAAGGCAAACAGGTTGCGTTCGCGTTCAGACCCGAAGCAATCAAGCTTTCCGCTCCCGCAAAGGGCAGCAAAGCCGAGGGCGGCTACGAGCTCGAGTCGGTAGTAGATTTAACCGAGCTTCTCGGTGATATGACCAACGTTTATGCAAACGTCGGCAACGTCAACGTAATACTTAAAGTCAACCCTCACCACACGCCTGAAATGGGCTCGCGCTTCAAATTCTTCGTTCCCTATTCGGCAGCGTACGTCTTTGACTGCGAAACCGAATTGGCAGTTGAGAGCGACTTAAAAAGACATTAATCGAGGATACGCACTATGGAACTTATCAGCAAAAAATTATTCGCTAAACCCGAAAGAAAGATAAAAATAATGCAGTTCGGCGAGGGCAACTTTTTAAGAGCTTTCGTCGAATGGATAATACAGGACTTGAACGACAAGCACGCTATCGAAGCGGACGTCGTTCTCGTTCAGCCTATGCCGTTCGGCAGAGTTAAGGAGCTTTCCGAGCAGGACGGACTTTACACTCTCCGTCTGGAAGGTATCGACGGCGGCAAAAAAGTAAAGAACAGTCAGGTTATAAACGTCGTTGGCGACTGCCTTAACCCGTTCACCGACTACGAAAAGTTTTTGGCGTACGGCGAAAGCGAGGACTTGGAAGTTATAATTTCCAACACCACCGAAGCGGGTATTGCCGTTGACCCTACGGACACCGATTTTTTGGTTTGCCCCAAGTCTTACCCCGGCAAGCTTCTCGCGCTTTTAAAGAGACGTTACGACAAATTCAAGGGCGCAAAGGACAAGGGACTTTGCATTATTCCCTGCGAACTTATCGACAACAACGGCGACGAACTGTACCGCTGTCTCGTAGAGCTTGCGAAAATCAACAAAATGGATAAAAAGTTTATCGAATGGTTGCAGACCGCAAACCATTTCACTTCGACCCTCGTTGACCGCATAGTTCCCGGCTATCCCAGAAACGAAATCGAGGATATCCAAAAAGAGACGGGCTATATCGACAACAACGTCGTAAAGGGCGAAATTTTCCATCTTTGGGTGTTGAAGAAAGAACCCCATATCCAGAAAGTATTCCCCGCGGACAGCACGGGGCTTAACGTAATTTTTGCAGACGATATTAAGCCTTACAAGCAGAGAAAAGTCAAAATTCTCAACGGCTCGCACACCGCGCTCGTGCCCGTCGCATACCTCTGCGGCATAGATACCGTAGGCGAAGCTGTTAACGACCCCGTTATCGGCAAATTCGTGCGCGACTTCGTATTCGAGGAAGTCAACCCTACGATTAACCTTCCCGCCGACCAGATGACGGCGTTTGCAAACAGCGTTATCGAAAGATATCAGAACCCGTTCATACGCCACGAGCTGATGTCGATTGCGCTTAACTCCACGACCAAATTCAAAACGAGGCTTCTGCCCACGCTTTTGGATTACGTGAGAATTAAAGGCGCGCTTCCCAAGCATCTTCTCTTTGCGTATTCTGCACTCGTTCTCTTCCACAAGGGCAAGAGGGGAGAAGAGGATATAAAACTCAACGACGACCCCGCTTACCTTGCAAAGTGGAAAGAGCTTTGGACTGATTTCGGCGGCGACTACCTCGCACTCGCAAAGAACGCGTTGGGTTGGACCGACGCATGGGGTATGGATATGAATACGATTCACCCCGAAATCACTTCCACTGTTGCAACCTATCTGAAAGCAATGGAAGAAAAGGGTATGCGCGCAGCGGTCGAGTGCTTCGTTGCGGGCTGCACCGGTGAATGTAAATAATTCAAGAGGTTCAAATGTCAAAGAAAACCATAATAATCAATCCGCTCGACAACGTTGCCGTTGCCCTTTGCGACCTTAAAAAGGGTGAAGTCCACGAGGGGATAACCCTCGTTGAGGACATCACTAAAGGGCACAAGTTCACCTTGCGCGATATTAAAAAAGGTGAAAATATCATAAAGTACGGCAACCCCATTGCCTGCGCAACGGCGGATATTTCAAAGGGCGCGCACGTGCATACGCACAACGTGCACACCAACCTTTCGGAAAATTTGGAATATTCTTATAACAAAGTTCCCACTGACGTAAAACCCGTAAAGGGGCGCAAGGTAAAGGTTTACCCCCGCGCGAACGGCGACGTCGGCATAAGGAACGAAATTTGGGTTATTCCCACCGTCGGCTGCGTCAACGGACAAGCCAAACTTATCGTTGAAAAATTCAAGTCAAAGTACGGCGTAAAGGGCTGCGACGGGGTGTTTACCTACACGCACCCTTACGGTTGCTCGCAGCTCGGCGACGACCACGAAAGGACGAAGCTCATTTTACAGAAAATCGTCAAGCACCCCAACGCGGGCGGCGTGCTCGTACTCGGCTTGGGCTGTGAAAACAACCAGATGTCCGCCTTCAAAGAGGGCTTGGGCAAAGTTGACGAAAGCCGTATTAAATTTTTGGTTTGTCAGGAAGTTGAGGACGAAATTGAAAGCGGCGTAAAGCTTTTAAAGGAAATTTCCGAAACCGTCAAAAAGGACAAGCGCGAGGAGCGGGATATATCTTGCCTCAAAGTCGGGCTTAAATGCGGCGGCAGCGACGGGCTTTCGGGCATAACCGCAAACCCCCTCGTCGGACTTTTCTCCGATTATATAGTCGCGGCGGGCGGCACGACGGTTTTATCCGAAGTACCCGAAATGTTCGGCGCGGAACAGCTCTTAATGAACCGCGCAAAGGACGAGAAAACCTTTAATAAAGTCGTAAAATTAATCAACGATTTCAAGGACTATTTCCGTCGCAACGGACAGACCGTCTACGAGAACCCTTCCCCCGGCAACAAGGCGGGCGGTATAACTACGCTCGAAGACAAGTCTTTGGGCTGCACGCAAAAGTCGGGCGCAGGTCCTGTGGAAGACGTAGTTTTCGACGACGGCTTCGTAACCGAAAAAGGGCTTAACCTGTTGAACGGACCGGGCAACGATATGTGCGCGGTAACCAATATCGCGGCGGCCGGCTGCCATCTCGTACTTTTCACGACGGGCAGAGGAACGCCCTTCGGCGGGTTCGTGCCCACACTTAAAATCGCGACTAATTCCGACCTTGCAAAGAACAAGTCGAACTGGATTGATTTCAATGCGGGCGCAGTCTTGGAAAGCGATTTTGAAACTCAGCTTGAAAAATTAATCGACTTAGTCGTAGACACGGCAAACGGCAAGCTTGCCAAAAATGAAATTAACGAAACCAAAGAGATAGCAATCTTCAAAACGGGCGTAACACTTTAAAACAATACTTGACTTATAAACTGCGCAATACAGCGTTGAGTTCCGTGCCGCCTTGCTCATTTACGCAAAGTAAACTCACTGCGGTCAGTACTCACGCGCCTTGTCTTGCTTGTTTCTAAGTCAAGGGATTATTCAATAAAGGAGTATATAAAATGAAAGCTTTTATGGATAAGGACTTCCTTCTCGATACCGAAACGGCTAAAACGCTCTATCACGAGCACGCCGAGAAGATGCCCATTATAGATTATCACTGCCACTTGCAGCCTAAGGAAATTTTCGAGGACAAGAAATTCAGAAACTTAGCCGAAGTATGGCTGGGCGCGGGCGACAGATACGGCGACCACTACAAATGGCGCGCCCTCCGCGCAAGGGGATACGCCGAGGACAGCATTTCAGGACCTGACGACGACTACAAAAAATATATGCAGTTCGTTGAGAGTATGCCTTATTTTGTGGGCAACCCCTTATATCATTGGTCGCACCTTGAAATGAGAAGATATTTCGGCATAGACGAAATTATCAATAAAGAAAACGCACAAGTCATTTGGGACAAAGCCAACAAGGTTTTGGAAAAGTTGACCGCGCGCGAAATGATGTACAAATTCAACGTAAAGACGGTGTGCACGACTGACGACCCCGTTGACAGTTTGGAGTGGCACAAGAAAATGAATGCAGACCCGACCTTAAAAGTAAAGGTGCGCCCTGCGTTCCGTCCCGACAAAGCGATTAACGTAGAACTCTCTTGGTTTGCAAGTTGGGTAAATCAGCTTGCAGGCGTAGTGGGTAAACCCATTAAGTGCTTGCAGGACCTGTGCGATGCGCTTGCGGCAAGAATAAAGTTCTTCGACGAAATGGGCTCTAAGCTTTCCGACCATGCGTTGGACGTGGTTTGCTATGCCCCCGCAACTTACGCGGAAGCAAACAAAATTTTCTTAAAGGGCATGAAGGGCGCGGCTATCTCCGTTGAAGAGCAGGATAAATACAAGGGCTACGTTCTCGTGTTCCTTGCAAAAGAATACGCAAAATACGGCTGGGCGCAACAGTATCATATCGGCGCGCTCAGAAACAACTCCAAGTCCATGCTTGAAAAAATCGGACCTGACACGGGCTTCGACGCAATCGAGGACGCGGTGTATATGGAAAAACTTTCAGCGCTTTTGGGCGAAATCGATAAGGACGGCAATATGCCTAAAACTATTCTGTACTGCCTCAACCCCCGCGACAATTACGCACTTACCGTGCTTGCGGGCTGCTTCCAGAAGGAAGGCGTAAAGGGCAGAGTACAGGTCGGCACGGCTTGGTGGTTCTTGGATCAGCAGGACGGAATGCGCCAGAACCTCGAAACGCTTATGCAGGTAGGCTTGGTTGCGCAGTCCGTAGGTATGCTCACGGACAGCCGTTCGTTCCTTGCATATCCCCGCCACGAGTATTACAGACGGCTTCTTTGCCAAATGCTCGGAAGATTGGTTGAAAGCGGGCAATACCCCGCGGAAGAGCTTCCCCGTCTCGGACAGATAGTCGAAGACGTTTGCTATAATAACGCCGCGGAGTTCTTCGGCTTTAATTAAAAATAAATCGTTGCGCGCGGCGAAAGCCGCGCGCAAATCAACAAAGGAGTATTATGATTTGTAGACATTGCGGGAAAGAAATCGCCGACGGCGTCAAGTTCTGCAACTATTGCGGTAAACGCTTAGGGAAAAAGATATGTCCCAAGTGCGGAAGCGAAATTCCCGAAGACGGACTTTTTTGCGGCGAGTGCGGGATGCGCGTGGATGATGACTCTGCTAATGGCGATAAGGTGATTGAAGAAACAGCCGTAGCCGAAGCTTCCGCGGTTAATTGCACTAATAAAACGAACTATAAAAAATACTTTGAATACGCGAGCTGTGCTTTTGCTGCATTTGCTGCGCTGATTGGTATTATTTTTACGTTTTTTATCGGTCTGAAAGTCAACGGTTCAGAGGGAGTAGTTCTTGAAAGCTCTATTATAACAATTTACGACTATTTTGGAAAAATGTATGAATCGCTCAGTGAATTAAACAGTGAAGGTTCGTGGATTCAGTACAGCGACTTGGATATCGCCGCATATTATACCTACGCGGCGTTAGGTACTACCGTTGCCGCTATTGCACTTTTAAGTATGGCTGTATTTGCCATTATTACAGTCCTTAAATGCGTAAAGCAGTTTATTAATAAAGAAGACGGTGCAAATTTTGCAAAACCCGCAATAGCTACCTTTCTTTCATTCGCAGTTTTTTCTGCGGCATTTTATGCATTCCATAACGTCGGGTATGTAGGAAACGATGACAGTATGCAGTTATATTATGGTGATGCAAATCTTGCGGGGATTATTCTCGGCGGTATAAGCACGGGTGCATACTTCGTTTCGAAATTCGTTCAAAGAATATCGGAATTAAAAGATAAAAAAGCCTTTTTTGATTTTACGGGTGCGCTTGCTATCGGCTTAATTGCGATAGTACTTACGGTGTTAATAGCAAAGCCGGTCAGCAAGATATCTTACGACCTATCTTTATATGGACAGACGATTACCTATAAAGTATCTTCTTCGTGCAGCTTCACTAGCTTTATTACTTCTTTGGTTTTCAGGGACAGCGACGAGAATTTACTTACATTTATATGTTGTGGCACGATAGGCTACGTTCTGCAAACTGTTTTAATTGCTCTAACCGCAAAAATAGTTTATAATATGGCCGTCAGGGTGTCAGAAGGATGCGGTAAAAGTTCAGTTGGTACTTCGGTAAGCTGTTTCGTTTTGTCAGCTGCGTGTCTGGCAATAGCTGTTGCCTTAACGGTTAAATTAACAGGGATGAACGAACATATCGATTACACCGTCAGTTATGCTATACCCATTGCTGTGCTAATACTTAACGCGGTGATGCTTGCGTGCATTGTAGTAATAAACAAACTTTCCTTTAAAACGAGTTGTGCGATAAATGTTCAGGAATAAATATAAATTTAAAAAGCCTGCGGGTAATTCTTCCCGCAGGCTTTTTCGTTACATCATTCTACAAAATTATTTAATATAATCTTTAATTTTCTCTTCAAAGCGCGCTATAATTTTTTTTGCATAGGCAACGCTAAGTTCTTTGCTCCATTCGACGGGGGCGGGAGTAAAGGAGCAATCAAGGTTATAGTACCCAAACCTTGCGGTCTTGTCGCGTTCGGTGTCGTTCCACTTGTCGAAAAGCTCGCGTCTGATATGCTCGCCGACGCGGCAGTTTATAAAAACACATTTACCGAAGTCCCGCCAAGGGCGAGCAAGGAAAATCGTTGCTTGCTTAGCGCCTTCCGAAAGAATATCGCAATCCAAAAACGTAAACCCGCTGTCTTCTGCAAGCGGGTGTGCGGGTGCGGCGATAAAACCCGTATCTCGCCCGTCGTCAATGGAAATTATCTTACAGTTCTTAAAATAAGCCTCCGCACAGCCGAAAATAAAGTCAACCGTACCGTAAATGCGGCAATCTTCGAAGATGTGCGTTGCGCGTCCCTCGGTATAAAGCTGATTTTGAGGAATGAACCCTCGGTAACGCACGACCAAATCGTCGGGAAAGGGGTAAAGGAAGAGGGTATCTTGGGTGGATTTTAAATCTATATTTTTAGCATAGAAATTCTTTGCGTTTACAGACAGGGCAACGCATTGCCCTACGGTTTTCGGGTCTGTGTTGGAATTTTTCACGGTCAGATTTTCAAGCCGCACTCTCTCGCCCGTTACGCAAACGGTGTAGGTGCGGAAGGTGTTGTATTCGTTCCCGTCGGAGTGCATTTTTCTTGCGTAATCGTCGTAGGTAATAACCGTTGTTTCACGGTCTTCGCCTATAACCGTCAGGTCGTTTGCGGTTATCTCGATTTTCTGATTATACTCACCCGCAGCCAAATATATCGTGGTAGGCTCGCAAATTCTATTCAATATATATTGTAAATCGTCTTTCGGCGTCAATCTCAGCGTTTTCATAAATAAATCTCCTTGAACGTGCGGTGGGGTAATTTTCTTTTTTCATTATATATTATATCACAAATTTTTCGTGAAACAATAAAAAAAGTATTGCAATTTAAAAACCCGCATGTTATAATTAGTTAGCTAAATGTGAAAATCTACAATTTTTTACCCTTTCATATTGTTTCTAACTAAATTTTTATGAAAAAATTAAACATTAACGGCGTCGTTTCATATAATCAGTATAAGCTTGTCGATATATTACTGTTTATAGTGATTATGACGGCGTTAGAGGCGTTGAACGTCTACGCAATACAGAAATTATTTCCCGATATGCTGTTTGCGGTTTCGCTGATGTTCACCGTATCGCTGATAGTTTTGGTTCGTTGGAACTGGCTTGCAGCGATTTTTCCCGTGTTGCACGGAATTTTATACAGTGCGTTTATGGGCGCGCAAATCGAAACTTACGTAGTTTACGCCGTCGGCAACGCGTTTATACTGCTTTCGTGGTTTATTTTTAAGGTCATTCCCAAGGAAAAGCTCTTTTCCAAGTGGTATCTTGTAATAATTTATCCCATAATCGCGTTCGTTTTGGTGATATTCGGGCGTTCTGCGGTCGCAGCGTGCTTCGGCAACGAATTTATTCCGTATCTTGGCAACACTTTCTTTACGGAAAGCCTTAATATAGTTTTTGCGATAATCGCGCTTTTGATATTAAGCAGGCTTGAAGGTCTGCTCGAAGACCAAAAAACCTACTTAAAACGCGTTGCGCGCGAACGCGAAGAAGCAAAAACTCCTAAAGAAGAAGCTTGGGCAGGCTACACCGAGCTTGACGAGGACGAACTGAGAAGGCTTCACGATTTGCCCGTAATCGAGAAAGAAGAGGGCGACGGGATAGATATGCGGGACGAATATCCGCCCGAGAGCCGTTAAAAGACTTATAAACGGCGCAAAAATTTCGGCAATTAAAGCATTAGCTTTTTGTATATTTACTTAATTTTAAGTGATATGGAGGAAAAATTTCAATGTTCAAACTCAAATGTGATGACTTCCTTATCTACAATGAAGAGACCGGCACTTATTACATGTCGGACGAACAGAAGGTAAGGGACGAAACTGAGCGGAACAGATGGAAGAACACGGGATGGACGGTCTTAAAGGACTGGCGTCTATACATAATGCTCGTACCTATGCTGATAGTTTATCTCCTTTGGAAGTATCTGCCTATGTATGAGCTTATGGGCTGTTTTAAAAACCCTACTACGGGCGATACGATGCACGTTTCGACGTATTATTGGACGGGTCTTAAATATTTCTCAACGCTTTTCACGGATAAAATTATAAGTCCCGATTTCTGGATGGCGTTCAGAAACACGTTTACCACAGCGTTCTACGGACTGTTATTCGGCTTCCCTATGCCCATAATTTTGGCGCTTTTCTTTAACGAAGTAAAGTCAAACGTTGTAAGAAGTATAATGCAGGTCTGCGTTTACCTTCCCAAATTCCTCTCGACCGTTATCGTAACGTCGCTCGTACTCGTACTTTTCCGCGGCACGTCGATGGGAACTCAGTCCATAGGTATTGTTTCAACGGTATTCTCTTGGTTTGGTGCAGATTCCGCAGCTTTGAACAACGGCTTGGTTCAGACTACGCAATATTACAGAGCAATATACATAATTACGGATTTGTGGGAGCACGCCGGCTATGACTCAATCGTATTCTTTGCGGCGGTCATCGCGGTTTCGCCTACGTCATACGAGGCGGCGCAGATAGACGGTGCAGGCAAGATGGCCCAGATGCGTTACGTCGTTATCCCCAGCATTCTTTCCACCGTCGTAATTATGCTCATTATGAAGATAGGTTCGCTACTTTCCGTAGGTTACGAAAAGATATACCTCCTCTTAGGCGAAGGCAGAGGCGAAGGCGCAATGAGCAACTACGAAGTTGCGCATACCGTTTCTACGTTGGCAAACGAATGGTCCGAGGCTGACGATAAAGAGTTCAAAGCTTTAGGTACGGCTGCGGAAATGCTGAATAACTTAATTGGTATGATTTTGGTTATCGGCGCAAACAAAATCGCAAGAACGGCGTCAGACGTTTCGTTGTATTAAGGGGGGAGTGAAATGGCAAAAGCAAATAGAAGAAAAACAGAAACTTCCGAACTTATATTCAAAATAGTTGCTTATTTCATTCTTACGGTATTCGCACTCATGTGTTTATATCCCTTAATTTACGCGCTCGCTTCGGCTTTTAGCTCGGGCGAAGCGATAAAGCAAGGTTCTGTCATCCTATGGCCCGTTGACGTTCAGGGCGATGCTTTTATGCGGGTTCTTACGGATAACAAATTTTGGATCAACTATGCAAACACTCTCTTCGTAACTTTCTTCGGTACGGTTTGGGCATTGGGATATTCAATTCTCGGCGCGTATGCGCTTTCCAAGAAAAGGCTTTTAGGCAGACACGGTTGGAACTTCTTCCTTGTATTTACAATGTGGTTCTCCGCAGGCATCATTCCCCAATATACAAACTATATGAACACCGTCGGTGTTTTCCAAGGTATTGGCATTAACGACCTTAAATGGACGGTCGTCCTTGCAATGGGTATGAACGCAACGAACATTATCTTACTCAGAAACTCGTTTGAGGGCGTTCCATCTGAGATAGAGGAAGCGGCAAGAATAGACGGCGCAACCGAAATGCAGATACTTACCAAAGTTTATATTCCTATGAGTAAAGCAACTATTGCAACAGTCGCGCTTTTCTTCGGAATTTCCCGTTGGAACGGCTACTTCTGGGCAGCAAAAGTTATGAGCGACCAACGTTTCAGCTGGCCTATTCAAGTATATATAAGGGATTTCCTTAAAGAATATACGGATATAGCCGGAAGTGATGGTTTGGATGCAGATAAACTTGCTACTTGGGACAGTCTTTATAGCTATTCGGCAACTTCGGTAGTATATTCAATGGTTGTATGCGCTATCATTCCCATTCTTGCAATTTATCCCTTCATACAAAAGTACTTTGCTAAGGGCGTAAATATGGGCGGCGTAAAAGAATAATTTGGAAAAATTAAAAGCGTAAAAAATATTAATATTAAGGTTATATCGGTTAAACCGTAAAAACAAAATATATAAGGAGAAATAATGATGAACAAGAACAAAAAAATCGCTATGGCGGTCGTGTCAACCGTTATGGCAGGAACAATGATGTTATCGTTTGCTGCGTGCGGTCCTAATGATGGCAACGGCGGCAAAGGCGATAAAATCCCTGGCGACCCCACAAGCAGAAACCTGCTTGAATTGCCTGACGGATATGACGTTGTAAACGATACTACAGGAGATATCAACTATTCCAGTTACGAGCGTTCTAACGTAACTTTGAATCTTGCCGTAGGGCACGAGAAATTGATCAACTCAACGTCTTTCAGAGAGTTGGGTGATGAAATCACTTTACCTGACAATAATACGTATACCGACGGTCAGCTTAAACCCGCTTGGCAAACCATGAGCAACGAATTGCATATCGGATTTAACGACGTTTGGGACGGTACTAAAACGAGCGAAAACCTTTCTAAGATTTTAAGCTCGCAAACCGAAAACAGATATTCGAACGTTGATATTTTTACAAGCGATTTGAGCAAGGTAGTCGATCAGGCCGGCAGTACGAGCTTCTTGAACCTTGCCGATTATCTTGATTATATGCCTCATTATGCGGCGTTCCTTAACCAGAACCCCGTTGTATATCTTTCGCTTTTGCAAGACGGAATGAAGACTACTGGAGATAAAGCGGGCGAAGGTAAGACGCTTTATGTTGCTCCTTATTTTGACGGTATGGATGATATAGAAAGATATTGCCTTATCCGTCAGGACTGGACCGAAAAGCTTCTCAACAGCGATACGGAAACAACCGGTAGCACGGCTTTCAACGTAAGCTGCCAGCAGTATGAGAGCGGTACGACTAACCTTAGATACAACGGTGTAAAAGTTGAACCTTTTATGGCGGGCACCGGCACTATGGAAGTTGAAAGCGCTAACAAGACCGGTACAGGCAAAATCACCATAGTAAAGAACTACGGTAACGTTCTTACTCAGATCAAGACTGACAATACTCCGCTTGATACCGCATACAGAGCAATTGCCGGTACGGCTTACACCGGTGATAGCGGCAATATCGTTGCAATTCAGAACGCCGCTCTTACGGTTAACCCTGCTGCAACGGGCGCTCAGCTTTTAACCCTTTTCCGCGTTTATATAGACGCGTGCTATCAGGTAGATGGTCAGAAATATTACGCTGCTAATGAGCGTGCTAACCTTTTCAATGGTTACGACGCTTGTTGGGATGCAGACGACTTAGTGGCGATGCTTCGTTGCATTTTGACCAACAAGTCGGCTCTCGGCGTTAAAGATGGCAATGATATCGGCGGTATTACCGCGCGTGAAGGCAACAATAACCGTACTCCTGACCTCCTTCGTCTTGGCGGACAGCTTTACGGCGTTCGCGGTACTGCTTCCGCTAACGAATATATGTATATCGACAGCAACGGCGACTTGCATGATGCAAGAAACGACGATGAGTTCTACGAGGTATCAGTAAGGATGAACCAACTCTTCCAGGAAGGTTTAATTCTTGACTGTACGGCTTCTTTTGACTTTAATGCAAAGAGCAGTATAGCTCAATCTGCTAATACGAAGAGCAAAAAGCCTGTCGAGTGCTTTATGGAATATGATTATTCGCAGACGCAGACTGAATACAATTTCTATATGCAGGGTGATATGATTTCAGGCGCTCCCGCTTATCTTGATACAGTGGGTACGTTTAAATTCGCAGCGATAGCTACACCTGTATCTAAATGGGACGTTGACGGCGACGGTAACCATACTGACGTTATGAGATTTACTGAAAGCTGGCGTACCGTTAAAACGAGCGGTCTTGCGCTTAACGGAGCGCTTGCAAACAATCCTGAAAAATTGAAGGCAGCTTTACAGTTTATCGACTATTTGTACTCTGAAGACGGACAAATCGTATCCACCTACGGCCCTATGGCAACCAACGCAAACGGGGACGGCGGCTTCTGGTATAATGAACCCGCTGCGGCAGATGCCGAAAAATACTTCACTTACAAGGGCGTTAAATACTCGGGTACTGAATATAAGGGCAGAATAACCCCTACCGTAACAACCAAAGTTTTACAATCCTTTATGAAGAAAGAAGTTAACGGTTGGAAAGTAACCGATACAAGTAGCGTTAACGGCGCAGGTCTCAGCTTTACGAACTATGCGCGTTATCTTATCGGCTCAACTCTTCCCGTAGGCGTAAAAGATCAGTCGTTTGAGAGCCAGCTTACTTCTAAAGCAGGTAAGGTTGGTTCTGATAAAGTGGGCGTTCTACTTGACCTTGGCGTTATAAAGGGTATGTCGCTTGATATGGAGTCCGGTAATTTGTGGTACACCTGCGTTCCTTCAGGTTTGCCCGTTTCGGACGAAGACCAGCAGCAAATTCTCAATCAAGCAGCTTATACTAACTATAAGAAGTTCTTCGGTACTTCTAAGAGCGCAATGGGTATTATGCCTTGGATAATTTGTTACGGCACCTCTTCAACGTTCAATTCCGACGGTGTTACGTTAGTTTATAGCTCAATTTCTGATTTGCGTAACAAGTCGGTTGATAATGACGCTCCGTCCATCAAGTCGCTATCCGCAACGCGAGAAGCAGTATATGCGGACGCATGGGAAACCGCTAAGTCTTATTGGAATTATCTTAAGCCCGCAGCGGACGCAGAATAATTTTTAAAGTACTGTAAATTTGTACGATTTAGGCGCCCGCGCAAGGGCGCGGGCGCCTAAACAATTTTTGGGGGTTTCTATGAAGACTCAAATGAGATTTCAAAAATATCTGTGCCTTGCAATGATTATTTTAGGCGCAATAGCAACGCTGTACGCTTTCTGCTATTGTACCGGATCAATGGTAAAGCTGGGGCAGACGCTTGATAACAGTTTTGAATCTTTTTTCGATGCGTCTGATGGTAAATACGATGCAACACTTTACGTTGAAATACAAAGCTTCAATAATTTGTTGATGTATTTCGGTATTGCGATGATTTTGCTTGCAGTACTTTTATATATTACTTCTTGCAATAAACGCAGAAACTATTACGTTTCCAATTACGTGGCAATAGGCTTATGTGCCGGCGGAAATATCGTGATGTCTGTCGTAAGTTTGGTTCTTAACGGAATTTGGAGAAGCAAATTCTTAAACGTAGATTTCGTAGAGTGGGAAGCTTACTGGGATAACAGAATTGCAAGCCGTCCTGGTGCTAATATAGTGAAACAGTACAGTGAGAGCACGGCTGCGTTCGATATAGGTTTTGTTGTCTATATACTCGTAATTTTGGCGTCGGTTGCTTTAATTTTGAATCTTGTATGGAAGATTAAACTTATGCAAGGGGAAAAGAAACTTCTTGCAAACGAAAATTTAGCGGGAGGTGTGGTATGACGAACAATATCGACCCCGTAGAGATTGAAAAAATTGAGATCGAAAACACTAACGAGATTAAACCGGCTAAAACTGAGAAGGTTAAAGCTCCTAAAAATCCCGTTATTCAGAACGATATAAGCAGGTACAAGAAAAATAAATTTGCGGCAAACCTTGCTCTTTTAGGGCTTGCGCTCGGCTGTATATATTTTCTTTCACTGTATTCGCAGGTAAATAACGAAAAGTTCTATTACACTTGGGCAATAGCTTTTGACGTTATCTACAATTTATTCTTCCTTCTTTTTGTGTTCCTTTTCTCAGAACAGGTCAAAAACTATAAGAGGAAGTTGTTCCCCTTCCAGCTCGTGCTAGGTGCACTGCAAATCGCAAGAATATTCTGGCTACCTTTAAGCGGTATCATGGCGGAAAAAATCGATATAGGCTCGTTCCTTTTGATGACGATTGCTTTGGCGGCGTCAGGTGCTTGCATAATTGCGTCTGCGGTCATCGGTTTTATCCGTGCTAAGGCTGTTGAAGATTTTGAAAAGAAAGTTGAAAACGGCGAAATCGATTTAGAAGGTGAACTCAAAAAGGAAGAAAACGCAGGGGGTGAAGTAAATGCCTGACGTAAATTTGCAACACATCGACAAAATTTATGACGGCGGCGTGCAAGCGGTTTACGACTTCAACCTTGACGTAGCCGACGGCGAATTTATCGTACTTGTAGGGCCTTCGGGTTGCGGCAAGTCCACGACGCTGAGAATGGTTGCGGGGCTCGAAGACATTACTAACGGTAAACTCATTATCGACGGCAAGGACTGTACCCGTCTTCCTCCCAAGGACAGAGATATAGCGATGGTTTTCCAGAACTATGCTCTGTATGGACACATGACTATATACGAGAACATGGCGTTCTCGCTCACACTCCGCAAGGAGAATAAAGAAGTTATTCACAGAAAGGTTATGGCTGCGGCTGAAATTCTTGATTTGAAATCTCAGCTCAACAAAAAGCCCAAACAGCTTTCGGGCGGTCAGCGTCAGCGTGTTGCTATGGGACGTGCAATCGTGCGTAACCCCAAAGTATTCCTCTTTGACGAGCCCTTATCTAACCTCGACGCAAAGCTTCGCGGCTCTATGCGTAGAGAAATTCTTCTCCTTCATAAAAAACTGAACGCTACTATGATGTACGTAACCCATGACCAGACCGAGGCTTTGACTTTGGCTGACAGAATAGTTTGTATGTCGATGGGGCACGTTCAGCAGATAGGTAAGCCTATCGAATTATACGAGAGACCAGCAAACACTTTCGTTGCAACGTTTATAGGACTTCCTCCTATGAATATGTTCGAGGGCAAAGTGGAAAAGGGCGACTTCAAGTGCGAACTTTTCAATTATCCTTTAAACGAAAAACAGAAAGAGATTTTAAAGGATTATGAGGGTAAGGAAGTCGTTTTGGGCGTACGTCCCGAAAATATCGTGCGCGAAGGACCTGTTAAGCTTGCTATAACCAATAATGAGAATTTGGGGATGAATACCCTAGTTCACGGTAAAATAGGAGGCACTAAAATCGTCGTCTGCAAATTTGCCGAATGGTGCAACTACGTTGAGGGGGATGAAATTAATATCGGTTTCGACCCTGCGATGACGCATTTCTTTGAAAAACCCGAAGGCGATATGCCCGGTAAGGCGATAAGGTAAGGAGGGAAAAACTATGGCTGAAAACGAAACCGTATTGGTCAATGAAGTACCCGAAAATCAAGCTATTGAGACAGTTGAACCCGTTTCTCCCGCACCGCAAGAACCTTCCAAGGGGCAAAAGTTCAAAAGCGGCGTAAAAGAATGGTTCAGAAAAAGAACGGTTGGCTTAAAGCGTAAACCTCAGAATATTGCTCTATTATTGCTTGCGGTTTCTACGATTTACTTTATGCTGATACTTTTCAAACTGTCTGACGCAGTTTTTAAGGGTGAATCAAACCAATATGTTAAGGCAACCGGTATTTGTATCTTCGTAGTAACGCTTTTATCGCTTCTCGTTTTGGTAAGTTTCTTAAACGCATTCCCCAAGCGCAAAAAACCCAATATTTTCTTTATTGTTTTAGTATTCGTAATGATAGGGGCTATGTTAGCGTGCGATATAGTCAGCTATATCCAGATGACAAACTGTCTTCAAAATTTGTCGTCAAACACGTCTTTATTATACATTGCTGTGGATACGGCGTTGCCTTACATTATAGGACATATCGTTCTTCTCGGCTTATCTGCCGTTGTGTTCGCGTTACTTCCCGTATACAGCAAACTCATCAACAAAATCAATACCAAGGTTGAGCTTGAGTCTGCTACCGAGAATATGAGCGGCGCAATCGATATTCAGGAAGACTGATATAATCGGCAGGACAAAAATACTTATTGATAACTTATAACCGGCAAAACTATTTTGTCGGTTATTAAAATAATTAACGGCGCAACGGGGAGTTTCCTCAGCCGACGGTAACCTATGGCTAAAAAGAAAAAATTTATAAAAGAAACTACTATCGAAAACTATTACGACCTCAAAGTCGATAAGGTTGACGAGCTCGTCGCCGCATTAAAGGACGAAACGCCTGCAACGGCTGCAAACGACCTTACGATGTTTATTTCCGACTGCACGGGCGTGGACGACCCCAATAACTACACCCGCAGCGGTAAGAAGAAAGAGTTCGACCCTTACAAAACCGACTTTCTGGGCAAAATTCCCGTATGGATAAAAGCGCTTTTTATAAAGTGGTGGTTTGCAGGGCTGGTATGTTACTTCGTAATGTTCGGCATACAGCAATTTATGAACGGCGACCCTCTTGACGCAATAGTTTTAACGGGCTTCGTTTTGGGACTTGTTGTGGAGCTTTTTGTCAATCCCATATTCAGATATATGGAACACGACGACGGTGAGTACAATTCTTATATAATGTTTCCTTTCCCGTTCAAGGCGTATTGGACGTTTTTTACCAACATTCTTTACTATATAGTAGTGGCTCTTGTAATGTATTTCGGTTTTTATCTCGGTCTGAACGAGTTAATAAACTGTATTAAAGGCACAGAAAACGTAATAGCCTTAGGCGTAGAACCGCTTTTGTTCGGCACGTTCTGCGTGGTTGCGGATATGATTTTCATAGGCATAAAGGACTTAATCGTTTATTTAGTAAAAAAATCGAAGAAGGAGAAAGCAGCAAATGTTTAAAAAGTTATTCGTATCAAGCACGTCGGCTTGCTTTGAGTTAACCAACAAAAAACCCTATTACTCGCCCGAACCTTACTTCGTTTATCTGAACGGTGAAAAAGCGCTCAAAAGTGATACAAACGTGTTTTCACTTTTCAATCTCACCCCTCATACCGAGTACACGGTAAAAGTAGGCAAAAAGACGCTCGCTTTCACGACTTTAGAAGACAGTGCGTTAATAGACGCGAAATCGCTCGGCGCAAAAGGCGACGGCATTACGGACGATACCTACTTCGTCCAAATGGCAATAGACAGTTGCCCCAAGGGCGGCAGAGTAGTGCTTACCGAAGGCGAGTACCTCGTCCGTCCCATAGTATTGAAGAGCGATATAACCTTAGAACTTAAAAAAGGAGCAACCCTTTTGGGCGACGTTTGCGAAGAAAACTATCCCTATATTCCCGCCCGCACGACGGTGAACGGCAAGGAAGAAGTTCTCGCAAGTTGGGAGGGTGAGCCTTTCGACTGCCATCAATCCTTCGTTTCTGCGTACAGGCAAAAGAATATAAAGGTAATCGGCGAGGGCACGATAAACGGCAATGCCGATAAATCCACTTGGTGGGCAACGCCCAAGGGCAGAAAGGTTGCCCGTCCCCGCCTCGTCTTTTTAAACAAATGCAAAAACGTCGTCTTTCACGGCGTAACCTGCAAAAACAGCGCAAGCTGGAATTTGCACCCCTTCTTTTCACAAAACCTTAAATTTTACGATTTAAAAATTCAGAATCCCTACACAGGACCGAACACTGACGGGCTTGACCCCGAAAGCTGCGACAAGGTCGATATAATAGGTTGTAAGTTCAGCGTTGGCGACGACTGTTGCGCCATAAAAGCGGGCAAGCTGTATATGGGCAAGACCTATAAAACTCCCGCAAGCAACCACACCCTCCGCAACGACTTGTTTGAAAACGGACACGGCGCAATCGTCCTCGGCAGCGAAATGAGCGGCGGAGTCAGAAATCTTTCGGTCAGTCAGTGCGTATTCAGACACACCGACAGAGGACTTAGAATTAAAACAAGACGCGGGCGCGGCAAGGACGGAATTATCGACGGCGTAACGTTTGAAAACATTAAAATGGATAACGTAATTACCCCGCTCGTCATAAATATGTATTATTTCTGCGACCCCGACGGGCATACCGAGTTCGTCTGGTCGCGCAAGAA
The DNA here is from genome assembly GCA_947174415.1 of uncultured Clostridia bacterium. GTDB lineage: Bacteria > Bacillota > Clostridia > Christensenellales > Borkfalkiaceae > Coproplasma. Next base: position 127,919 of record CAMWIW010000002.1, on the reverse strand, counting down.
GCTGCCTGTTGACGACGGCACGCCCTATCTCGGCAAGTTCGTATTTAAAGACATAGAGTGCACCGACTGCGAATGTATGGCGGGTTACTTCGACGGACTTGTGGAACAGCCCATTAAGGAAATCCGCATAGAAAACGTAAGCTTTGCTTTCAAAGCCGATGCAAAGCCGTTCGTTCCCGCAATGCTCGAAAACGTGCGTGAGTACTGCAAAGAGGGGCTTTACGTTGACAACGTGGAAAATCTCGTACTTAAAAACGTAACCTTCGACGGCGTTCAGGGCGAAAAAATTATAAAGAAAAATTGCGGCAACGTAGTTGAAGAATAGGAGGAAATTATGGATTATTCGGTAATTGACAGATATATAGACCGTCTTTTGGACGACACCACGCCCGACGCTCCCGTTTGGAATATAGAGAATATCAGAAAGGGTAAAGCCCCCGCATGGAACTATATCGACGGCTGTATGATGACCTCGCTTTATACCATTTACAAGCTGACGGGCAAGAAAAAGTACCTTGATTTTATTGATAAATTCGTGGACTTTTACGTTTTCGAGGACGGAACAATCCGCGGCTACGACCTTGCTACATACAACGTTGACAACATAAACGAGGGCAGAATACTTTTCGATTTGTATAAGGAAACGGGCAAGCTTAAATACAAGAGGGCAATTAACCTTTTATACAGTCAGTTGCAAAGTCAGCCCCGCACCGAATTGGGTAATTTCTGGCATAAGAAGATTTACCCCAACCAAGTCTGGCTCGACGGGCTGTATATGGCGCAGGTATTCTATACGCGCTATGAAACGGAATTTAACCGCGGCAGAAATTACGGTGATATAGTTAAGCAGTTCAGAAACGTTTGGCAGAATATGTACGACGACGAAAAGAAGCTGTACTATCACGGTTGGGACGTATCGAAACAAGCCTTTTGGAGCAATCCCGAAACGGGACTTTCAAAAAGCTTTTGGTTGCGCTCGGTGGGTTGGTACACCGTAGGTCTTGTTGACGCAATAAGCTATTTCGACTTATCCCGTCCCAACTTAAAGACAGAGCTTATCACCATTTTCAGAAAGACGATAGAGGGGTTAGAGCAGTATATCGACCCTGAAAAGCATATGTTCTGGCAAGTCGTAGACCAAATGGGCAGAGAGGGCAACTACGTTGAAACCTCGGGCAGCGCAATGATTGCCTACGCAATGATGAAGGGAGCGCGCCTCGGCTTCGTTGACAGACGCTTTGCGGCAGTCGGCGAAAAGGTATTTAACGGCATTTGCAGAGAATACCTCACCGAAACGGACGGACAGCTTAACCTCGGCGGTATCTGCCTTATGGCAGGGCTTGGACCTGAAAACAACCCCACCCGCGACGGCACTTACGAATATTATATATCAGAACCTATCGTAGAAAACGACGCAAAGGGTACAGGGCCGTTCGTAATGGCGTATACAGAAATTCGCCAAATCAGAAGATAAGATTTACTAAAATAAAAATAAACGCCCCGCGGCTTATAGCCGCGGGGCTATGTTTGATTTGAGGTGTGTAGGTGTATCGCAAATGCAATCAAGATACCTAAATTAAACGGAACGTTTATTTAATCTTCCAAACCTAAGAGGTAGTCAGCGCTTACGCCGAAATACTTTGCAAGCACAACCACCGCTTGTGCATTCGGTATTCTGTCGCCTGTTTCCCAAAACCCTATCGCGCTTTTACTTATTCCCGTTTCTTTTGCAAGCTGTGTTTGTGATAAACCCTTTTCTTGACGCAATTCTTTTAATCTTTCAAAAAATTTTTCCATATAATTATAAAACCACAAATGTGGGAAAAACACTTGACTTCCCACGAGTGTGGGAATATAATTATATCATAAGGAGGTTACATATGAAAACACCGATTGAAAATTTATATTGTTGGAAAGAGAGCTTCAACTTAACACCCTTGTCCGAAAAATATCTAACGCTGCAAAAAGAGGTAAATAAAAATTTCGAAGAATTTTATAACAGCCTTTCAGTTGAGCAGAAACAAAAATATGATGAGTATGAAACGGGTGAAATCGAGTTGGCGGAGGAGCGTATACAGCAGTTTTTCAAAGAGGGGTTCAAGCTCGGCTTAGCGTTAACGTCGGAATCGCTTTTGAACGGTTAACCCTGATATTCGGACGGGGCAACGCCGAAGTGCTTTTTGAACACGCGGGAAAAATACAGCGGTTCGGCATATCCGCACGCCTCGGCAACTTGTGAAACCGAATAATTGCTGTACTTGTTCGATACCCCGCTTGAAAGTATGCTTGCCGCAAGCTCCATTCTTGCATTTTCAAGATACGCCCGCGGGGTTGCTCCCGTTTCCTTTTGGAAAAGCTTCCTGACGTAGTCGTAGTTTAGCGGCAGCCTTTTAATAAAATCGTCCAAAGCGTACGCAGTGTTTGAAAGGTTCTTCGCAATATCCTCGGCTATAAGCTCTACCACTGGCGAGCGGCTCGTTCTTTCCGCATAAAAACAGATATAGCTAACCAACAAGTTCCCCAACGCCTGCATAACGGCGTTGCCCCGTTCGTGCCCGAAAAACTTTTCGGCTTGAAACGCCGCTTGCCGTATTTCCTCGCAGTCGTTAAAAATTACCGCCTCTTTAAGCGGCAGTACGGGCTGTTCGATAAAAATGCGCAAATCTTCGTCCGAACTCTTGCCCTCGCAGTCGCAATAGGGCGGCACGACGCTGACTTCGCCGTCCTTAACTGTTATTTCCAAATACTTTTGAAGCCTTTCGCCGCGGACGTTTTTTCCCGCAAAAACAATCTTGTTCATAGCCGTATTGTATCACAATTTATCCGTTTTGTCCATATCAAATTAATTACAAATTATAAAAACGGTGCTATAATTATTGCGTGATAAATATTTTGGTCAAGGCGCTATTAATTATGGCGGTGCTGGCGTTATTCGCCGTGCCCGGGTTTGCGCTTAAAAAACTCAAAAAGATAGGGGAGGGAGGAACGCTTACCCTGTCCAACCTGTTGCTGTACGTTTGTCAGCCCGCGCTTGCAATAAAAGCGTTCTGCATATTTTCGGAAGAGGATTGGGAGTATATACAAAGTATCGAAAAGCTCACCCTTTTAAAAAACTTCGGTATTACTCTTGCAATATCGGTGCTTGCAATAGGGCTAATGCTTGGACTTTGCAAACTGATTTTCATAAAAGCAAAGGACAAAAGCACTGCAAACGTGTATTCATTCGTCGCGATATTCTCCAACTGCGGATTTTTGGGTATACCGTTCATAGAAATGTTCACGGGCGGCAACCCGCTTGCAAGTATGTATATGATGGTGTTCAACGTGGTTTTCACCGTAATGTGTTGGACTGTCGGCGTCGTTTTGATTACGGGCAACTTCAAGGATATAAAAATAAAAAAACTTGTTTGTAACCCCGCGATAATCGCAAACGTTTTTGCGCTTTTGCTGTTTTTCGTGCCGCAAATAAATTTTTTTATGTTCGACGAAGTGGCGGAGCTTAGAATTTTTCCGCAGTATCTTGCGTATATGACCGCGCCCCTGTCTATGGTTATCGTGGGCATAAGAATTGCCGAAACCCCAGCAAAACAGTTATTCTGCAAAAAGGGAGTGTACCTTGCGGGCGGGTTAAGGCTGATAGTAGCGCCCTTTTTAACTCTTTTAATCACCCTGCCGTTTTGGGGGCTTTTGGGGCAAGGGGCGGAAAGCGGCTTCGAAGAGTACGTTTATTTAGCGCCCGTAATCGCAATGGCTATGTCTCCCGCGGCGTCGGTCGTTGCTATGGCTGAAAGCTTCGGCGGGGAAAAGGATACGGCAACCGCCGCATTCGTAACAAACACCGTGATAAGCCTTGTAACGATACCGCTTGTACTTATGGCGGTAATGGCAATATGCGGTTTAAGCGTATAAATCAAGTCCCGCGGCTTTATGCCGCGGGACTATGTTTGATTTGAGGTGTGTAGGTGTATTGCAAATGCAATTAAGATACCTAGATTAAACGGAACGTTTACAGCAGTTATTTAAATCTTTCTTTTCATAGACGAAGGTATCGAGCTCTTCGCTGTATTCGTTGCCGCGGTTATAGCCGCAGGCGGAGAAGAAGCCTTCCGTGCCGTCTACGGGCAGACAGTAACTTTTTTCCGCACCCGCTTCTTTCAGCTTCATTTCGGCGGTGTACAGTAAAAACTTGCCCAAGCCTTGACGGCGGAGGGAGGGTATAACGAAAATTTCGCGTATATCGCCCCAACCTTCTTTAAAGTTCCACTCGTTGTCTATATCGTCCTTCTGATAAATGACGAACCCCGCAAAAACTTTGCCGTCCTTTAAAATATCTATCTTTATAAGCCCTGCCAAAAGGTCAGGTATAATATATTCTTTTAAAAGGTGGGGGACGTCCTCGCCGCAATCGAGTTCTGAGTAATATTCCGCAAAGAGCTTTTCGAATTCATTTTGAGTTTTGTCGTTAATGGGGGATACCTGTAACATAAATAACCTCTTGATAAAAATAATGAGGGCATAAAGCCCTCATTTATTTTCAATTATTTTGCAACGGGGTAGATAGAAACCTGTTTGCCGTCTCTGCCTACTCTTTCGAATTTAACCGTGCCGTCGATAAGCGCAAAAAGCGTATCGTCCTTGCCGATGCCGACGTTGTTGCCGGGCTTGAACTTCGTGCCGCGCTGTCTTACCAAAATGTTGCCTGCAAGCACGAACTGACCGTCCGCACGCTTAACGCCGAGCATTTTGGGGTTGCTGTCTCTGCCGTTGTGGGAAGAACCCGTTCCTTTCTTATGAGCGAATAAACTTATAAAAAACATTCCGTTATCCTCCTTAAATTATTCAGCCTTTTTAGCAGCGGGCTTTTTAGCCGTCGTAGTCTTTGCAGCGGGCTTTTTAGCCTCTGCCGCGGGTGTTGCCTTTTTCTCTGCGGTAGCCTTGGGTGCAGCGGTCTTCTCGGCTGCGGGCTTCTTTGCGGCAGGCTTTTTAGCTGCGGGCTTTTCTTCGGTAGCCGCGCCGATAGCCGTAACCTTTACCACAGTGTAGGGCTGTCTGTGTCCTTGCTTTTTCCTTTCGTTCTTCTTGGGCTTGTACTTGAAGACTATAATCTTCTTGTCCTTACCTTCGGAAACGATTTCAGCCTTAACCTTCAATCCCGCAACGTCGTTAGCAACCTGAACGCCCTTCTCGTCGGAAACGAGAACGACGGGGAACTCGACGCTGTCGCCAACCTTGCCAGCAAGTTTTTCAAGTTTAACAAGGTCGCCAATGCAAGCTTTGTATTGCTTGCCGCCGTTATCAAATATTGCGTACATAATTTTACCTCCTGTTGCAATTCGGTTCGCAAAGCCGAACGCACGTCTCGCCGGTATTCGGGGCGGCGCAAAATGGCGCACTTAAAAAGCCCGTTCCAAGCGGCTCGGTATTAAATTTATCACAAGTATAAAATAATTGTCAAGCCTTTTTAGCGCCGTGAATAAATTTTTGTAAGGCGCGCACACTTTTTACTAAGGAGATATATCTTATGGAAGAATTGAAAAAAGAAAGCGAAATTATCGCTGAGATTTACCGCAACGCACAGCTTGCGCTTACGTCTATATCGGACATTCTGCCCGAAGTGGAGGACGTGGCAATCAAGGAAGAAATTCTTCGTGAGCACGAAGAGTACGAAAAAATTTGCTCTAAGGCGGCAGAGCTTGCGCATAAGTTCGACGTTGACGTGAAAGAGCCCAACCCTATGAAAAAGGCTATGATGTGGAGTGCCATTAAAATGGGTACGGCAAACGATAACTCGGCTCAGAATATCGCGCAAATGATGATAAAGGGCACGGTTAACGGCATAACCTCACTCAGAACCTCTCTTACCGACGGTGAAAGGGTTATGGATGCGGAAGTTAAAAATCTTTTAACCGAGCTTATCAACCTCGAAGAGGGCTTCGAAAAGAAACTTAAAGCATTCCTTTAAGCGTAAGCGTTCCGCTTAACCAAGTATCTTAATTGCGGAAGCGGTAAAACGGCTTTCGCTCCAATCAATAAGCGTTCCGCTTAACCAAGTATCTTAATTACTGAGTTTGGTAACGGACTTATCTCAAATCAAACTTAAACGCCGCCCGCACGTTTCTGTGCGGGCGGCTTGCATTACATAATTTTTACCGCGTCCGAGGGGATATCGAATTCGTTAAGGCGGATATTTAACTGCTCTTCGTGATAGGTTCTGTGGGGTACGGCGTAAATTTTTACGCCTGGCGCGCGCTCTTTCAAATCGGTTAAAAACTCTTGCCAATTCGTAAGCTTGTTTAGAACGTCGGCGTTCATATCTATTCTCACCGCTTTCGCGCCGTCTGCAAAGGCGTTTAACAGCTTTGCCCTCAGCCCGAAAAGAACGTATTCTTCGGTCATTGTATAGCCCGCCTCGCGGCAGTACTTGCAAGGCTTTATCATAAAGTTTAAAGGGTTTGCTCCCAAGCGTTTACGGGTAAATTCCACAAGCCCGAACTGCGACATGGGCGAAACGATGCACTTCGCTTTATCCGTCTTTAACAGCCGCTCGAACTCTTCCACGAGCGCGCGGTTGTGCGAAACGCTGTTCATATCGATAAAGTCCACCACGACGATTCCGCCGACGTTTCTCAGCCGCACTTGTCTTGCAATTTCCCGCGCGGCTAAAAGGTTGGTATGGTATACGGTCTGTTCGAGGTTATAGTCCCCCGTAAATTTGCCCGTGTTTACGTCTATAACGGTCAGAGCTTCCGTCTTTTCAATAATTATATATCCGCCGTTTTCAAGGTCTACACGGGGTGAGGCTATGGCAAGTATCTGTTTTGAAATTCCCGTTTCGTCCAACAAATCTCTGCCCGTATCGTTAAACACTACGGGTCGGCGCGTCTCTTCGGGGTAAAGCCCGATAAGCCGTTCTACCGTTTCTTTGAGTTGCGCGTTGCCGACTACGATTTTATCCACGTCGCGCGAAAGCACGTCCCTCAACACCCTCACCGTCAAAAAGTCGTCGGTGTGAAGAAGCTCCCCGACTTGCGCAGTCGCAGCTTTCGCAATCAAATCTTCGTGTAACTTTTTAAGATAACGGTATTCCTGCTTAATACTGCCGTGTCTTGCGTAGGGAGCGGCGGTGCGCACGACCAGCCCTTCGTTTTCGTTCTTTATGTGCTTTGCCGTGTAGGCAAGGTTGTGCCGAAGCTCCTCGTCGTCAATCTTGCGCGAAACGCCTATAAAAGGGGAGTCGGGCAAGTAAATTAAATAATTGCCTACGAACGAAAGATGCGTAGTAACCTTAGCGCCTTTTTTCCCTACGGGAAGCTTTGCTATCTGCACTAAAATTTCGTCGCCTTCTTTGAGGTCGGGGAAGGAATATTCCGAAGCAACAGTGCCCTCGTACTTCTCGCTGTCGGGCAGGAAGTCGTCGGCTGAAAGAAAACAGTTGCGCTCTAACCCGCAGTTTATAAAAGCCGCCTGCATACCGTTCAGCACGCTTTCGACTCTGCCTTTATAAATGTTTCCGACGGCGCAGCTTTTTTTCTGCTTTTCGAAATTAAATTCGGTAACTTTACCGTTCTCCGCAATTACGGCAACGGTGTAACCGCAATAGCCGTCAAAATAAATGGTCTTTTTAGCAGACATCAGCTTTTCTCCTTGCCCAAACGCTAATATTATACATTTTATGAAAGATTTTATCAATAAAAAATGCCCGCAAACGCAAGGAAAGTTGACAATTTTGCTTAAACGGGTTATACTTGGTTTATAATTAAACATAACCGACTGCGATAACAGCGCAAAGTCGTTAAAAGGAGTTATATTATGAAAATGGATTTCAAGGGAATAACGGGCGAAGAGCTTACTTTCAAGCTTAACAGAGTAAAACTCAATCCCGAAGATAAGCTGGATATCAAGCCTCAGTTTTCCCGTCAGGTAAGAAAGGTCAACGGCAACGATAAGCTCAATTTCGTTTCCCTTTCCGTAAAAATCGAGAGCACCGAGCAAGAGCCTAAGCCTTTCGACATTCTCGTAACCCTCGTAGGTATTTTCGAGGTAGAGGATATTCACGGCGAAGCAGAAGAGAGGAAGTTCGTTATCGAGGCGACCAAACTCATCTATCCCTATCTTCGCGCGTCCGTAACCAACCTTACGGCAAGCGCGTTCATAGCGCCCTTGAACCTGCCCTTCATTTCAGGCCCTATCTTCCCCGAGGACAGAGACCAATACGCCTTCACCACGGGCAGCAACCTGAACTAAATTAACTTTTTCGACCCCGAACGGCACTGTTCGGGGGTTTTTATTAATTTAAAATGAATAATTATGCGCAAACAACCTTACTGCTTCACCGTAACCTGCGAAAAGGTTTAAAATCAAACCGCCGTGCAAGTGATATGCACGGCGGCTGTTTATTTAAGTTTTATCTGCAAAATTTCGTCGGCAGAACAGTCAAGATAGTTGCACAGCTTAGAAAGCGTTGCAAGCGTAGGCTGCGCTCTGCCCGAACAGTACTGCGAAATCGTCGGTTTGGCTACGCCTATTGCCCGCGCGATTTCGCTTTTACTTTTGCCTGAAGCTTCTATTTCACGCCTGATGTTCTCGCTTATTACCGCATCCAAGTTTTCTTTCATTACGTTCATTTTATTAGGTATTGCCTAAATTTTGTTTGACAATTAGGCAATGCCTAAATTATAATGAGCCATAGGGAGAGATTTTATGAGCAAGACGAAAGAAAAAAAGAAGAGAACTACGGGCTTTAAGTTAGGGTTTGCGCAAGCTATAATGTATCTGATTACCGCCGTAATCATTATAATTATGGCCGTCGTGATGATGCTTGTATCCGCTGCTGATACTGCGTCCTTTGTTAATGCCGCCGTCGGTAGCGGGCTTGGAGTAGACAATATCGATTGGGATAACGACGGAATCTACGAAACCCAAACATGGGGGAACGGTTTTTGGGATGAAGATACTGAATGCGTTTATGAGGGCAAGCTTTATGCACAAGTGCTTGTTGAGGAAAGGGAAGAAGTATGGTATGAGGAATGGGACGTTGACAAGGAATACCCTAACATAAAAATAATTTGCGAATATGAATACTACGATTTCGTGTCCGAAAATATGGAAGATAAGACATGGACGTTTGAAAGCCGCAAAACAGGCGAACAGGTAAAGATTAGTTTTACTCAGGTTGAAGGCTATGAAAGATATCTTGAATGGGCGGAAGAATACGGCGGTGATACCTTGGTGTATTATTTAATGATTGCCGCGGGTGGTTTTGCCGAAGTGATTGCGATTTTGCAATTTACAGTAACCTTCAAGGGCGGCAAATCGTATCACGCAAACAACTTTGGCATTGCAATGAACGCCATATTGGTAGGCGGTGGCCTTGTCGGGCTTATCGGGTCAATAAAGGATAGAAAGCTTGCCCTTTCAACCGACGAAAAGTACCTTGCACGTAAGCGCGCAAAGGAGCAGAAAAGGATTGAAAAGATAGAGCGTGAAAAGGCGGAAAACGGCGGTTCAGCCTTTACGGGCGGAGCTTTTGCAAACGCCGGTATAAACCTTTTAACGGGATTCGTGTGCCTTATAACGCTTGGCTTGGCTTATCCTGCAATGATTTGCTGGAAGCTGCGTTGGAAGTGCAGTCATACCTACGTAAACGGCAGACAGCTTGTATTTGACGGAAAGGGAATTCTGCTTTTCGGCAAATATCTTTTATGGCTGTTTCTGTCCCTGATAACGCTGGGCATTTACTATATCGTATGTATGAAAGTTGCGCTGGCAAAATGGCAGACTAAGCACACGCACTTTGCAGATACGGTTATTACCGAAGAAAGCGAAAACTTATCCAAATTCGACGGGCATTGGTATCAGCTTTTGGGTGTAAACTGGCTTTGCAACTTCGTTACAGGTATAACGCTTTCTTTCGGAAGGTATTGGGCGCACTGCTATAAAGAGCGGTGGTTCTGCAAGCATAAAAAGATTGACGGACTTGAACTTAAATTTGACGGGAAAGCCGTACAGTTCTTCGGCAAATGTGTTTTGTGGTGGTTGCTTACGGTGGTAACGCTGGGTGTTTACTCTTTCTGGCGTGCAGTCAATGAGGAGAAGTGGACCTGCTCGCATACCAAAATAAAAGAAAACAAAGATTGACGTCTTTTAATCTTACCGCCCGCCGCGTGCTTTTGCGCGCGGCGGGCGGTATTCATAATACAAAAATAATTTGTGAATTTAATAAAAAAGGGTTGACAAGCCCCCCGAAATAATGTTAAACTCAATTAGCACTCAATTTGGGGGTGTAATTTTTTTGTACGGAGTTTTTCCAAATGGCTAAAAAAGCAGATGTGAGAACAAAGATAACTTTTGAGTGTACGGAGTGCAAACACCGCAACTACGACAGTTATAAAAATAAGCGTAACGACCCCGACAGACTCACTATGTCAAAGTATTGCCCTTTCTGCAAAAAGCACACGGAGCATAAAGAGAGCAAGTAAAAAGGGATTTCCAATCTCACAAAGAATATACGGCGCAAGCAAAACCGCGCTTTTGCGCCAGCGCACCCAATTTGTGGCTACGCCACCTCAGCGGTGTGAATTTGCGCAATTATATTATCGTGTGCCCTTATAGATTGCGCAAAGAGCGGCAGAGCCGCTAAAAATCACGCAAAACTTTATTCGCAGAATAGAATAAAGTTTTTGTGAGGGAGTTTTTTATGGCAAACCAAGTTGATAAAAACGCTAAAAAACCTAATATATTCGTAAGAATGGGCAGGAGGCTTAAAGAAACCTTTTCGGAGCTGAAAAGGGTTACTTGGCCGACTTTCCCCAAAGTCGTTAAAGGCACTTGCGTCGTTCTCGTAGTTGTCGTGGTTTTTCTCGTCGTCGTTACGGGCATAAACTACGGCTTGCAAGCCCTTCTTGAAGTAATTACGAATATCGGAGCGTAACTTATGGGAACGATGGTAGCAGATACGGAAAACCCTTGCTGGTACATTCTTCACACTTATTCGGGTTACGAATCGATGGTGAAGGACAGCTTGGAGCGTTTAATAGAAAACAACAACTTGCAGAGTATGATTTTCGACGTCAAAATTCCTATGGAGCAGACTATCGAAGAGAAGAACGGCAAGCGTAAAATAGTGGAGAGGAAGCTTCTTCCTTGCTACGTCTTTATTAAAATGATATACTCTAACCAGCTTTGGTATTGGGTAACCAACACGAGGGGCGTAACGGGTTTCGTCGGACCTCAGGGCAGACCTATCCCTATGAAGGAAGCGGAAATCCGCAAGATGCGTCTTGAAGAAGTACTGATAGATGCAGACTTCGGCGTAGGCGACAAGGTGAAAGTCGTGTCCGGTCCTTTGGAAGGTTTCGAAGGCGTTATAACCGAACTCAACCCAGCTTCTCAGAAAGCCAAAGTCAACATACAGATGTTCGGCAGAAACACCGACGTCGAAGTGGAATTTATTCAAGTCCAGAAAATAGAAGAGTAAAATATTTAAGATTGACAACAATTTCAGTTTGTCAAGTGTTAGGCAATTAAGACACTTGATTAAACGGAACGTTTATTTGACAACAACGTCGGTTTGTCAAGTGTTAGGCAATTAAGATACTTGATTAAACGGAACGTTTATTTGACAACAACGTCGGTTTGTCAAGTGTTTAGCAATTAAGACACTTGATTAAACGGAACGTTTAGTGGGAGAGTATGTTAAATCTTTCTATGGCATATTCGTTTTAACCACACGGAGGATATAAAAAATGGCAAAAAAGATTACTGCGGTAGTTAAATTGCAACTTCCCGCCGGTAAAGCAACCCCCGCGCCCCCCGTAGGTTCTACGCTCGGCCCTCACGGTATCAACATACCCGGCTTTACCAAAGAATTCAACGCAAAGACCGCTTCGCAAGCGGGACTTATCATTCCTTGCGTTGTTACGATTTATCAGGACAGAAGCTTCACTTTCGAGCTCAAAACTCCCCCTACGCCCGTTCTTATCAAGAAGGCGTTGGGAATTGAAACTGCAAGCGCCCGCCCCAACCGCGACAAGGTTGGCAAGCTGACGAAAGCTCAGGTTGAAGAAATCGCAAAGACTAAAATGCCCGACTTGAACTGCTCCGATTTGGAAGCGGCAAAGTCTATGGTTAAAGGCACGGCGCGCTCTATGGGCGTTACGGTTGAAGAGTAAGGAGGGGCGCGATTATGAAACTTGCTAAAAAGTATGCTGAAAGCATCAAATCGTACGACCGTTCCAAATCTTACGATTTAAACGAAGCTGCAAAAATAGTTCTCGAAACCGCTAAGGCAAAGTTCGACGAAACCATCGAACTTCACGTTCGCCTCGGCGTTGACCCCCGTCAGGCAGACCAACAGGTCCGCGGCGTGCTCGTTCTTCCCAACGGCACGGGTAAAACCAAGAAAGTCCTCGTTATTGCAAAGGGCGACAAGGCTGACGCGGCTACGGCTGCCGGTGCAGACTACGTCGGCGCTGAAGAAACCATTCAGCGTATTCAGTCGCAGAACTGGTTCGACTTCGACGTTATGATTACCACCCCCGATATGATGGGTATGGTAGGCCGTATCGGTCGTATCCTCGGACCTAAGGGCTTAATGCCCAACCCCAAGTCGGGTACGGTTACGATGGACGTTGCAAAGGCAGTTAAGGAAGTTAAGGCAGGTAAAGTTGAATACCGTCTTGACAAAACCGCAATCATTCACTGCCCTATCGGCAAGAAGTCTTTCGGCGTAGAAAAGCTCACCGAAAACTTCAACGCACTTATGGAAGCAATCGTAAAGGCTAAACCCGCCGCTGCAAAGGGACAGTACATCAAGTCCGTAACTTTATCTGCAACGATGGGCCCCGGCGTAAGAGTAACTTTCAATAAAGGCTAAAATTTGCGTAAAATGAGTTGACATTCGTCAACGCGTAACGCTATAATATCAAAGTAAATAATTTGTTGCCCAAGACGGCGGGTGCGTAAGCTTAATTTCCCGCTCAGGTTACAAGACGATTTTTAAATAAGCATTTATTTTAAAATTCCTTGTGCCGTTTCGGGCGCAAGGAATTATTAATATAGGAGGTAATAATTTGTCAGCTAATTTTGAGGCTAAAAAAGTAGTCGTTGAAGAAATTCTGGAAAAGCTGAAAACGGCTAAGTCGGTCGTTCTCGTTGATTACAACAAGCTTACCGTTGCTGAAGTTTCGGCGCTTCGTAACAAGTGCAGACAGGCGGGCTGCGAATACAAGGTCTACAAAAACACCCTTGTAAGAAAAGCATTGAACGATTTGGGCTTTAAGGATTTTGACGCGGACCTCAACGGCCCTACCGCAGTAGCTTTCGGTTCGGACGAAACCAACGCCGCAAAGGTTATGGTTGCCGCAGCAAAGGACTATGAAGATAAAATCACTATTAAAAGCGCGTTCGTTGATAACGCTTACGTGGACAAGGCAGGCGTAAAGGCTCTTGCAGCTTTGCCTTCGCGCGAAGAACTTATCGCAAAGATGCTCGGTTCTATCAACGCACCCGTTACCAACGTTGCGGGAGTACTCAACAACGTCGTTGCAGGTCTCGTGCGTGTGCTTAATGCGGTAGCGCAACAGAAGCAAGGCTAAAACGCATATAAGCGTTGAAACCGTATAATCAAATTAAATCGAAAGGGTTGGCGTATCCCTTAAAGCGCAAAATATAAAATTATAAAAAATTATCAGGAGAATAAATAAAATGGCAGATATCAATAAGATCATTACCGAAATCGAAAAATTAACTCTTATCGAAGCAAGCGAGCTTGTAAAGGCTCTTGAAGAAAAGTTCGGCGTAAGCGCAGCAGCTCCCGTAGCAGTTGCAGCAGCTCCCGCAGCAGGCGCAGCTCCCGCAGCAGCAGCTGAAGAGAAGACCGAATTCAACGTAGTTCTTAAAGACGCAGGCGCAAAGAAAATCGACGTTATCAAAGTCGTTCGCGCTTTCACCGGTCTTGGACTTGTTGAAGCTAAAACCGCAGTTGAAAAGGGTGGCGTTCTTAAAGAGAACGTTGCTAAGGAAGACGCAGAAAAGATTCTTGCTGACCTCAAAGCAGCAGGCGCAACCGCAGTTTTAGAGTAATCTTAAACGAGTTAAATTAATCAAGTTGCCCGCGGCATTCGCCGCGGGCAACTTTTTAATTGCGGCTTGTAGCACCGCAAGCGTTTTCTTAAACAAAACTTTTACGCTAAACGTAATAAAAACGCTTGACGATATTATAATTTCAAAGTAAAATGTAAAGGTATAATTATACGGATAATGCTATGAAGTCTAAGATATTCAAAAAAATTGCATTGTGTTTTGCGTCTGCGCTTATCGTCTGCTCGGTTGGCGCGGTTGCGGGCTGTAATCCCGAAACGGATCACCCCGAAGTGCGCATCACTTACGAATTCAACGGTGAAACTTACGCCGTTGACTATAAGCTTTACAGGAATATGTATCCCCATACCGTAAGGCACTTTATCGAACTTGCCGACGCAAATTTCTACGACAATACGATTATTCACAATTATCAGACGAACGATTGGTTCACGGGCGGCTATACTTACGATAAATCCGCTTACGTTTCGAAGATAGACAACACGGGACTTATGTCCGAATACTTTGAAGATTTTTCAAAGGAGGACGCGTATTCTCAGCTTTTCGCAGACGGCAAGCTTTCGGCTTCCGTTTACTCTAACCGCATGTATGGCGAAGACGGTAAAGAGTACGTCGTAAGCGAGGACGCTCTTCCCACGGTAATGGGCGAGTTCTACAACAATATCAATCAAGAGATTGAAAAAGGCGCACTTACCGCTGATTACGGTTGCCTTAAAATGTACTATTATGCAAAGGAATCAACGCAGAAAATCTACGTTACCCCTACGGACGACCAAATCATTCTTGCCGATTACGACAGTAACTGTGCAACTTCTGTTTTTGCTTTGCAGACAGGCGTAAGCTCGGCGTATTCGGAAATGAACTATACCGTTTTTGCTCAGCTTAAAGATACCGAAGCGTTCGACGATTTGGTAGCGGCAGTCAAAGAGTATATCGAGAACAACCATTCGAATACGGCAAGCGATTTTTATACGATTGTTTCCGACGTTCCCGTAGACAACAACGACGTATATTCCAACAAGCCTGATAACGACAGGGGTATTCTTGTGGATTTCAACGTGCCCAAGCAACCCATCGTAATCCAAAGCGTAAAAGTAACGAAGTATTAATACGGTTTAAGTTGCGCCCGCCGACTGAACGGCGGGCGCATTTTCTTTTTCCCAAATTACTTGATTTTGCAATCGATATAGTTTACAATATTAAAAAGACTAAGAGGTGAAAACTATGGATGACTTGATTTTGGGACTGCCCGTTCTTTATTGGATAATAGGTGCGGTAGTTCTCGTTGCGGTTATAGCTTTAATAGTAATTATTTGTTGTGCCGTCCATATCAGAAAGACTAAAACTGCGGCTGCCGAAAGCAAGGTTGTAAAAACCGAAGAACCCGTTGCGGAAGCCACGTCCGTTGAGGAGGCAGAAGTAGCAGAAGAAAAGCCCGCGGAAAAGGAACAGCCCGCCGAGAAGAAAACGACGGCTAAAACTACGGCTGACAAACCTGCGACCAAGACGACGACTAAAACTACGGCGTCGGCAAAGACAGAGCCCGCTAAACCCACTACTAAAACGTATCACGTTTCCAAGCGTAAGGACGAAAACATGTGGCAAGTCAAAGCGGCGGGCGGCGCAAAGGCGATAAAGCTTTTCAAAACCCAAAAGGAAGCAATCGATTTCTGCAAAACACTTGCGGATAATCAGGACGCCAATATTATGATACATAAAGAGGACGGGTCGTTCCGTAAACTTACGTATTAAAACGAACGAACCTAATATATACGGCGCACTGCGGCGTTGCACTCCGTGCCGCCTTGCATTGCGCCGCATTTGAAGTCGGTTAAAATAGCAGAGGTATGTTATGACAAAAATAGATATATTTTCGGGTTTTTTGGGCGCGGGTAAAACTACGCTGATCAAAAAGCTAATTAAAGAGGCTTACGCAGGAGAAAAGCTCGTTCTTATCGAAAACGAGTTCGGTGAAATCGGCGTTGACGGCGGCTTTTTAAAGGAAGCGGGTATTCAGATAAACGAGCTTAATTCGGGCTGTATCTGCTGTTCGCTCGTCGGCGACTTCGCAAAAGCGCTTGAAAAGGTTTACTCCGAATATCATCCCGACAGAATATTAATCGAGCCGTCGGGCGTAGGTAAGCTTTCGGACGTTATCCGCGCTGTTGAGAGCGCGCACCTTCACGATTGCGAGGTGAACGCCCGTGCGACCGTCGTTGACGCGTCTAAGTGCAAAATGTACATGAAGAACTTCGGTGAGTTTTTCAACGACCAAATTAAATCTGCGTCATGCATAGTATTCAGCCACGCCGACGTTGCGGGCGAAAAGCTTGCAAAGGCGGAAGAGCTCGTCCGTGAGCAGAACCCCCACGCGGCTATCGTTACAACGCCTTGGAACGAGCTTGACGGCAAGGCTATTCTTGCCGCTATCGAGCGTTCGGACACTTTGGAAGACGAGCTTCACGAGCTTGAAGAACACGAACATCACGGGCATCACCACGAAGGTTGCTGTTGCGGACATCACCACGACCACGACGAGGAGCACGAACACGGACATCACCACGGCGAAGAGTGCGGTTGCTCCCATCACCACGAAGAGCACGGGCACGGCGAGTGCTGCCACGAACATCACGAACATCACGACCACGAGGGTTGCTGTCATGACCACGACCACGGGCATCATCACGCGGACGAGGTTTTCACGAGCTGGGGAGTTGAAACGAGCAAAAAGTTTTCCAAAAAAGAGCTTAGCGCTATCCTTTCAGCACTTTCGGACGAAAAGCGTTTCGGCACGGTGCTTCGCGCAAAGGGCATAGTTCCCTGCACTTGCGGCAAGTGGTTGCACTTTGACTATATCCCCGAAGAAGCGGACGTGCGCGAGGGCGCAGCCGCATACACGGGCAGACTTTGTGTTATCGGCGCGAAAATTAATGAGAAAGAGTTGGCCGCTTTATTCGGCGTAAATTAAATTTTTATGGAACAGCAAGAAATTTCGGTTTTCTTATTCCTCGGTTTTTTGGAATCGGGAAAAACTAAATTCATACAGGAAACGCTCGAAGACGAGCGAATGAACACGGGCGAAAGAACTCTGCTTTTGGTCTGCGAAGAGGGCGAAGAGGAGTACAACCCCGACTTATTCAAAGTACGCTACGTAACCAAAGTTACACTCGAAAGCGTGGACGAGCTTACTATGGACAACCTCTCCGCGCTTGCTAAAAAGTACAAAGTCGAGCGCGTAGTCGTCGAATACAACGGCACTTGGTTACTTTCGCAGTTCTTCGAGGCAATGCCCGAAAATTGGGTTATCGACCAGATAATGACCTTCTTCGACGCAACCACGTTTTTAAACTTCAACCAGAATATGCGTCAACTCGTTTTTGATAAAGTGCAGATGACGCAAATGGTGGTTTTCAACCGTTTTAAAGGCGAGTACGTAAAAGAGGATTTCCACAAAGTCATACGCGGCATATCCCGCCGCCCCGACATAGTCTACGAATATTTGGGCGGAGAAGTTGTTTACGACGATATAGAAGACCCTATGCCGTTCGACGTGAACGCGCCCGTAATCGAGATAGAGGACAGAGATTTTGCCTGGTTCTATCGCGACCTTGCCGAAAAGACCGACGAGTATATCGGCAAGACCGTGCGTTTTAAGGGTATGGCTGCGGTTTCGAAGAAAGTGCCCAAGGGCTATATCGTTCTCGGCAGGCACATAATGACTTGTTGCGAGGCGGACATTGCCTACGACGGTTTCGCCGTAAAAATCGGCAACCTTATAAAGGGAGTGGAAACCCGCGACTGGCTTACCGTAACCGCTAAAATCGCGCTTGAAAAGAACGCCGTATACCGCGGCGAAGGCCCTGTGCTGATAGCGGAAAAAGCCGAGCGCTCCGACCCGCCCGAAGAAGCGGTAGTAACTTATTATTAATATGGCATATAGTATTGTGCTTGAAAACCCGCCGGAGGATTTGGGTGTAAAACTTTACGGGTTTGGTAAAAGTGTTAAAAAATCAAATAACAAAAAAGCTGGCGAACGCAAAAAAACATGGCGTTCGCCTGTCGCAATTTATCTGTATATAATTTCGGCTTTTCTCGTGTTCTGGTTTTTGTATACCGTAATCGACGACGTGCTGTGCGGCGGTGCTAAGACACTTCTAAGCCATATAGTAGATTTTATTGTTTTGGCGGTGTGCATTCTTATAGTTTTTCTGTCAATGTTTAAACTGTGGGACAAGTTTTTGCGGTTTGTCCTCCGCCACAAGTTGGTTCGGAATAACGAAAGGGCGGGGGTTGAAGACAGTGCGGAAATGATGGAAAACTATTATGATAAGTTAGACTATCCCGACCCTCAACCCGTATTTGAAGTTTACGAAAATTATATCCGCGTAACGGACGGGGCGGAGGTCAAGGTGTTGCGCCGTTCAAGCGTTTCAAAAATTACCGCGTACGAGACGGGCAAGGAATGTACGTTCTCGATACTTGCATACACTTTGGAGTGCGTTACTTGTACGGGCTTGCGCCTTCCTATACGCGAATTAAAAAAACTTAAAGAAATTTTCGGAGCAAAACTTCACATACAATCGCTGTACGGTTCGGAAGACAAAAAGAGCCGTGCAAAGGAAAGGCGAAGCGATTTCCGTAAAAACCTTGATATCACGCATATGGGCGGGCTGTGTATGGGAATAGTTGCAGTGTTGGCGGGGTGCGCGGTTATCGGTTTGCACTATGCGCCTGACAGCACTATCCCCGCAGAGGGCGGTGTTATCTTTATCGGTATAGGACTGATTGTAATGTGTACCGCGTTTAGTTTCGTGCCGATAGTATTGGTGTTTATCATTCCGCTGCTTTTCGGGTGTATGTTCGTGGTGTTCCCCGTAGTGCTGTGTCTACTGATAAGTAACACAACGGGTGTGCCGTTGCCGTTTGCAAGCTTGCACGAGTTTTTGACTTCGTTCAGTGTGTTGTACTGCGCCTCCGCCTTTTTTATGGCAATGGGCGGCGTATTCGTGGTCGGAGCGTTTGTCAGGCTTATTAAATATATAAAATACGGAGAGGTTTCGTTTAACTAAATAACGGCAAATCAAACGAAAGCCCCGCGGCGAATACCGCGGGGCTTTCGTTTGAAATTAGGTAGAGCTTATTATTTTTTCGGCAAGTTGAGGGGGTACTTCTTCATACCGCAAAAATTCGGTTGTGAATTTACCCTGCCCGCGCGTCAAGCCGCGCAAGTCGGTTGCGTACTTCGTAATTTCGGACAGAGGCACTTCGGCAATAACCGTTGTAAGGTTGCCTTCGGTTGAGCTGTCTGAAATTCTTCCCCTGCGTTTGGATATGTCGCCCATAACCCCGCCGAGGTATTCGCCCGCAACCAGAACCTTCAACTTCATAACGGGCTCTAAAAGTACGGGCTTAGCGTTCTTAATTCCCTCTTTAAAGGCAAGCGCGGCAGCCGCTTTAAACGCCATTTCGGAAGAGTCCACGTCGTGATAGCTCCCGTCGTATAAAACAGCCCTGACGCCCGTAACGGGATAACCCGCCAAAACTCCGCGGCAAAGACATTCCCGCAACCCCTTTTCAACGGCGGGTACGTACTGCTTGGGCACTGCGCCGCCGACGACCTCGTCGCCGAACTCGAAGTCCCCGTCAAACGGCTCGAAGCGCACCTTGCAGTGTCCGTACTGTCCGTGTCCGCCCGACTGCTTTTTGTGCTTGCCCTCTGCGTTAGACACCGCGCGTATCGTTTCGCGGTATGGGATTTTCGGTTCTGTAAGGTTGACTGAAATCCCGTAGCGCGATTTCAGTTTCTTTGCGAGCATTTCGAGGTGAACTTCGCCTTGTCCGCTGATAATAAGTTCGCCCGTGTCCGCGCGCTTTTCAACCGAAAAAGTGTAATCCTCTTCGAGCATCTTTTTAAAACCCGCAAAGGTCTTGTCCTCGTCGCCCTTCGTCGCGGGCTTAACCGCAAGCGAAATGGCGGGGTGGGGGAAGCGGATAGGGTCGAATACCAACGAAGTCCCAACCGCGCAAAGCGTGTGGTTGGTATCGGTATTCGTCAGTTTGTTAACCGCGCCTATATCTCCCGCGGTAAGCTCGGGCACTAGCTCGGCTTTTTTCCCTTTTAAAACAAAAATCTGCCCAATGCGTTCTTCCGTGTTCGTGTTGGGATTGAATACGGTCATACCCGTTTTCAGCCGCCCGCGGAAAATTTTAATATAATTCATTTTGCCTGAGTAGGCGTCGTATACCGTCTTGAATACCTGCGCTAAAAACGGTCCGTCCTCTTCGCACTGTATATTGACGATTTCGTCTGCTAAAAGGTCGGTCGCAAGCGAGTTTCTTCTTTCGTTGGCGGTGGGCATATAGCGCACGATTTCGTCAAGAAGGTTAATAACGCCGCGGTTCTGCAACGCACTGCCCGCCATTACGGGGATTACGCTGCCCGTGGCGATGCCGCGCCTTACGCCGTGAACGGTTTCTTCCTTTGTAAGCCTGCCGTCGTTAAAATATTTGTCTAAGAGAATTTCGTCGTTTTCCGCCGCCGTTTCCATAAGGCTTGCCTGCATATCGTCCATATAGCCTTTAAGCTCGGCGGGAATAGGAATTTCCTGCGGTCCTTGCGTGGAGAACTTATAAGCCCTCTCCTGAATAGCGTTGACGTAGCCCGTCATTTTGCCGTCTGCCATAATAGGCAACTGAATGGGAGCAAGCTTGCCAGCGTACTTTTCTTTGAGCGCGGCAACCGTGCCCGCATAGTCGGCGTTGGCTTTGTCCATACCGTTTATAAAAATAATAAGCGGCTTGCCGAGTTTCAGGCAGTATTCAACCACGCTTTCCGCGCCAATGGGCAGAACTCCGTTCGCGCCGATTACCAAAACCGCCGCGCCGCACGCGGCAAGCCCCTCGTGGCGTTCGCCCTCGAAGTCGTAAAAGCCCGGCAAATCCAAAAGGTTGATTTTTACGCCTTTCCATAAAAGGCACGCAACCGAAGTGTAAACGGAAATCTTTTTTGCCTTTTCAAGCTCGTCGAAGTCTAAAAGCGTAGTGCCGTCTTCGACTTTGCCCATTCTGTCAATCACTCCGCCGTTAAAAAGCATAGCCTCGCAAAGGGTAGTCTTGCCCTCGCCGCTGTGCCCGATAACCGCAACATTGCGAATTTCCTTAGCTGTAATATTCATTTTTTATCCCCTTATCCGTTGCTCGCCGCAAAAATGCGGACAACGCTGTTATTACAACCATTATAATATAGGTTTGACGGAATTTCAATACCGAATTTTGAATACGCAAGTTTTGCATAAAACGCTTGACTAAAAACACGCAAAAAACAGCCCCGCAAGCGTTCCGCTTGACCAAGTATCTTGTTTGCGTTATTGCAATTTGTGCTAAGTGCAAGTCAAACAGTAAATTAAGGTTTCTTGACCTGAGTAAACACGAATAATATAAAAAATATTATAATAATGTTGCATCAGGAGGAAATAAATGAGAACGGCTATTGAAAACATTTATTACGGAACGGCGAATAAGGAATTATTTTCAATTTCTAACGAGTACAAAATTATTTCGGAAAGGGTAAATAAACTCCAAAAAGATTTTTATGCAAGCCTGAACGAAGAGCAGAAAAAGCTATATGACCAAATTAACGATTTACAGCTTTCTCAACATTCACAAACTTTTTTGCAGAATTTCAAGGAGGGGTTTAAACTTGGCTTATCCCTTGCGGCTGAGGCGATTTTAAAGTGATTTCTGTTAGAAACTAACAAAAATCAATCTATTTCACATTTATAAAAAGGTATAAGAAAATTTAATACCCCGTTTTCGCGGTTTTTTGCATAATAAAATTTTGACGGAAAAGGGCGAAAACGGACAAGATATAGTGTGTATTTGCCGATTTGAGCGCAAATATAGTTTTTTGCGCAAAAAACGGGTTAAAAACGCCCGAAAACGGGCAAAAACAATTAAAAAAGCGGCGAAATTTCGTTGACTTTTGTTTTTGTGTTTTATATAATAGTTAAGCGTGTCAAAATTTCTGCCCTTTTTTCGGGGCGGGAAAGACCGTAAAAGTGTATAGGGAAGAGGCGTAAAGTTACTGCAAAAAACGGCAAGTCCCCGTTACAGATAATTTGCGCTGACAAGTGTGAGGGCAAGACCCTTGCGACTAACCGTGGCTTACTCGCTTACGCCGCTATGCGGTGTTTTTTCACGGGAAAGGCGCGATACACACGGATAAGTTGACACGCGAAACGTAAATTTTGTTAGGAAAAGGAGTTAAAAATGGCAGGACAGAAAATCAGAATTAAACTTTCGGCATACGACCACGAGCTTGTGGATTTGGCAGCTTCACGCATAGTTGAAACTATGAAGAAGAGCGGAGCTAAGATTTCAGGACCTATTCCCCTTCCCACCGAGAAGGAAATAGTAACTATTCTTCGTTCGCCCCACAAGTACAAGGACAGCCGCGAGCAGTTCGAACAGAGAACTTATAAGCGCATTATCGATATCTATACCCCCAACGCGAAGCTTTTGGATACCGTTCACCTTCCCGCAGGCGTAGATATTAAGATTAAGCTGTAATCTTTCCATATTATTATATAAGTCAATATAGATACTCTACGGTTTGCAGACGACGGAAACGGCGGGACGGCGAGCCGCGGTATCTGAGAAATAAATTTTTATAAGGAGAACTTTATCAATGAATAAAGCAATCATCGGCCGTAAAGCGGGTATGACCCAGATATTTACGGCAGAGGGCAAGGTTATCCCCGTAACCGTAATCGAAGCGGGCCCCTGCCCCGTAGTGCAAATCAAAACTGTTGAAAAGGACGGCTACGCCGCTTTGAAACTCGGTTTTGACGAGGCGAAGGAAAAGGCTTTGACCAAGCCCGAACTCGGACAGTTCAAAAAAGCAGGCGTTAAGCCTTGCAAAGTGCTGAAAGAATTCCGTCTTGCAGATACCGCTTCCTACACGGTCGGCGGCGAAATCAAGGCAGACGTCTTTACGGCGGGAGACAGAGTAGACGTACACGGCGTTTCCAAAGGACACGGCTATTCGGGCGTTATCAAGCGTTGGAATCAGCACAGACTTAAAGAAACTCACGGCGTCGGACCTGTGCACAGAGAACCCGGTTCAATGGGCGCGAACAGCTCGCCTTCGAGAGTATTCAAGAACAAGCACCTCGCAGGTCAGTACGGCGTTGAGAACGTAACCGTACAAAACCTCGAGATAGTAAGAGTGGACGTTGAAAGAAACTGTTTACTCATAAAGGGCTCAGTTCCTGGGCCTAACGGCAGCGTCGTTACCATTAACGACACCGTTAAGTAAGGAGGTACGAAATGCCTAGCGTAAAAGTGTATAAAATGGACGGCAGCGAAGCCGGCACTATGAAATTGAGCGACAAGGTATTCGGTGTTGAATACAACGAACCGCTCATTCACCAGGCGGTAGTAACCCGCCTTGCAAACGAAAGACAAGGTACGAAATCCACCCTCACCCGTACGGAAGTACGCGGCGGCGGCAGAAAGCCTTGGAGACAGAAGGGCACGGGTAACGCCCGTCAGGGTTCGATCCGCGCACCCCAATGGATAAAGGGCGGCGTCGTATTTGCACCTAAGAGCCGTGATTTCTCCAAGGATATGAACAAGAAGGCAAAAATCGGCGCGTTACTTTCCGCACTTTCCAAGAAGGTTGCCGACGGCGAATTTATCGTTGTTGACAAGCTCGCGGTAAAAGACGGCAAGACCAAAGAAATGGTTGCATTCAAAGAGGCGTTGAAGCTTGACAAGTCTGCGGTTATCGTAATGGATACGAACGACGAAAAGGTCATTCTTGCCGCAAGAAACATTCAGAAGCTTTCAACCTTGCCCGTTGCGCAGATTTCAACCTATGAAGTGGTTGCAAACGCAAAAGTCGTTATGACGAAAGCGGCAGTTAAGAAAATCGAGGAGGTCTACGGAGAATAATGTTTGCCGAAGATATAATTTTAAAACCGCTCCTCACCGAAAAAGGTTACGACGGAATAGCGGACAAGAAGTATACGTTTATCGTTAAAAAGTCCGCAAACAAAACGCAGATTAAGTCCGCGGTAGAAAAGCTGTTCGACGTAAAAGTAGAGTACGTGAACACCGTAAACTGCCACGGTAAGAAGAAGAGAATGGGCAGGAACGAAGGTTACACGCCCGACTATAAGAAGGCAGTCGTCCAGCTTACCGCTGACTCCAAGGCGATTGAGTACTTCAACTCGTTATCGTAAGGAGGCGTAAAAATGGCTATTAAAAGGTATAAACCTACCTCCCCTGCACGCCGTTTTATGACGGTAAGCGCGTACACCGAACTCACGGGCGATAAACCCGAAAGAAGTTTGTTGCACGACAAGCGCAAATCGGGCGGCAGAAACAATCAAGGTAAAATATCCGTTCGTCATATCGGCGGCGGCAACAGAATCAAATACAGAATTATCGACTTCAAGCGCAATAAAGACGGTATCCCCGCAACGGTTAAGTCCATTCAGTACGACCCCAACCGTTCGGCGCACATCGCACTTCTTGCTTACGCTGACGGCGAAAAGAGATACATTCTCGCACCCGTCGGTCTGAACGTCGGCGACAAAGTAGTTTCGGGCGCAGGCGCAGACATCAAGAGCGGCAACGCGCTTTGCCTTGCGGACATTCCCGTAGGTACGGTCGTTCACGCAATCGAGCTTAAACCCGGCAGGGGCGCACAAATCGCGCGTTCGGCAGGTATTTCCGCTCAGATAATGGCAAAAGAAGGTGCTTACGCAACCATCAAGATGCCCTCAGGCGAAATGAGGCTCGTTTCCTTGAAATGCAAGGCGACCGTAGGTCAGGTAGGTAACCTCGAACACGAGATTATCCGTATCGGTAAAGCGGGCAAGACCCGTCATTTCGGTATCCGTCCTACAGTCCGCGGCTCGGTTATGAACCCCAACGACCACCCTCACGGCGGCGGCGAAGGCAAATCGCCCGTCGGACACGCAGGTCCTATGACCCCTTGGGGCAAGCCTGCTTTGGGTTATAAGACGAGAAAGAAGAAGAATCCCACTTCCAAATTCATTTTGAAGAGAATTAATTAAGGAGGAATAGACGATGTCAAGAAGCATTAAGAAAGGACCTTACGCCGAAGAAAGGCTGATGTCAAGGATTTTGGCTATGAACGAGGCGGGCGAAAAGAAAGTCGTTAAGACTTGGTCGCGCGCAACGACGATATTCCCCCAGATGGTGGGACACACCATTGCAGTTTACGACGGAAGAAAGCACGTTCCCGTGTACGTAACCGAAGATATGGTAGGCTGTAAGCTCGGTGAATTTGCCCCTACGAGAACGTTCAAGGGACACGCGGCAAAAACCGCCAAGAAGTAAGGAGCTGAAAACATGGCTAAGAATATGAACTTGAAAAAGGAAAGAATAGAGGCAAATAAGGACAGACGTCCTTACGCAACCGCAAAATACCTCAGAATTTCCCCCTATAAAATAAGAACGGTTCTCGCTCTTATCCGCGGGAAGTCTGTGGACGAAGCGGAAGCGATATTAACTTACTGCAACAAGGGCGGCAGCGACGAAGTGAAGAAGGTTCTTCTTTCGGCTGCGGCTAACGCAGAGCACAATCAGGGAATGGACAGAGGCGATTTGTTCGTTTCTGAGGCATTCGCAGACGGCGGTCCTCACCTTAAAAGAATGCAGCCCGTATCCAAGGGACGCGGACACGCAATTTTAAAGAGAACCAGCCACGTAACCGTCATACTTGACGCAAAGAAGGTTTAAGGAGAGAGATATGGGACAGAAAGTTAATCCTCACGGTTTAAGAGTTGGCGTTATCTCCGCATGGGACACTCAATGGTATGCCGATAAAAAAGATTTCGGCAAGTTTATCAAAGAGGACAACGATATCCGTACCTTCTTAAAGAAGAAGTATTACGACGCGGCGATAAGCAAAATCACCATTATAAGAGCTGCAAACAAAATCGAAATAGGCATCTACACGGGTCGTCCCGGCGTGCTTATCGGTAAGGCAGGCTCGGAAATAGAAGTAATAAAGAAAGACCTTGCAAAGCTTACCAAAGGCAAGGTAATAGTTATCAACGTCAAGAAAGTTGAAAAGATCGACCAAGACGCTCAGCTCGTTGCCGAGGCAGTCGCATCTCAGCTTGAAAAGCGCGTTTCTTACAGAAGAGCTGTAAAACAGCAAATCGCAAAAGTATCGAAAACGGGCGTAAAGGGCGTTAAGATAACGGTAGGCGGCAGACTTGACGGCAGAGAAATCGCCGGCAGCGAAAGCTATCACGACGGTTCAATTCCCCTTCAAACCATTCGCGCAGACATCGACTACGGCTTTGCGGAAGCGCATACCACGTTCGGCGTGCTCGGCGTAAAGTGCTGGATTTACAAGGGCGAAGTACTTGATACCGCTAAGCGTCTGATAATTTCAGAGGGAGGCGAAGATTAATGTTAATTCCCAAGAGAGTTAAGCGCAGAATGCAACACCGCGGCAAGATACGCGGCAAGGCGCAAAAGGGCAACAAGGTTGCTTACGGCGAATACGGCTTGGTATCTTTGGAAGGCGGTAGAATTACGTCGAGACAGATAGAGGCTGCGCGTATCGCGATGACGAGATTTATCAAGCGTGGCGGTAAAGTCTGGATAGACATATTCCCCCACAAGCCCATAACCAAGCACCCCGCAGAAAGCCGTATGGGCTCGGGCAAAGGCTCGGTTGAATATTGGGTAGCGGAAGTAAAACCCGGCAGAGTAATGTTCGAAATGGCGGGCGTAAACGAGGATATCGCGCGTGAGGCAATGCGCCTTGCGAGCCATAAGCTCCCCGTTAAATGCAAGTTCGTTTTAAAGAGCGACCTTGAACCTGTTCAGGAAGGCGGTGAAGTAAATGAAGGCTAAAGAAATAGTAAATTTAAGCGATGAAGAGCTTGTGAAAAAGCTTCAGGAATTAAAGAGCGAACTTTTCAACCTTCGCTTTCGCCACGCTTCGGGTCAGCTTGAAAACCCCCTCGCAATCAACCTCGTAAAAAAGGATATCGCAAGGGTAAACACCGTAATCCGCGCAAGGCAGTTGAAGGCGTAAGGAGGCAGAAATATGGAAAACAGAACAACGCTCAGAAAAGAAAGAGTAGGTATCGTTGTTTCGGATAAAATGGACAAGACGGTCGTCGTTGCAGTTACCGAAAAATCCAAACACCCCCTCTACAAAAAGACCATAACCAAAACCACCCGCTTCAAGGCTCACGACGAAAAGAACGAGTGCGGCGAAGGCGATAAGGTTTTAATCGTTGAAACCCGCAAGCTTTCCAAAGACAAGAATTGGAGAGTTGCGGAAATCATCGAAAAGGCTAAGTAATTTTGAAATTGCAATTATGCGGCGCAATAGGGTATTGCGCTTGCACCACTGCAATTTTGACGGTTTATTAATAAAGTAATGATTGCGGCTTGTTTTTAATGGAGAGCGGGGTGCTCACCCTCGCTTATGTAAAGACGGCGTAATCCTCTGCAAATAGTTGCTTTAAGCAACAGTTGTAAGTTCAAAAATAGGAGAGTTTTTATGATACAACCCCAATCAAGGCTCAAAGCCGCAGACAACAGCGGCGCAAAAGAGCTTATGTGCATAAAGGTACTCGGCGGTTCTTTCAGAAAGTTCGCTAACATCGGCGACGTCATCGTTTGCTCCGTTAAAACGGCAGCTCCCGGCGGCGCGGTTAAAAAAGGCGAAGTTGTAAAAGCCGTAATAGTACGCACCAAAAAAGGCATCAGGCGCGACGACGGAACGTATATCCGTTTCGACGAGAACGCAGCAGTAATTATCAACACCAATAAAGAACCGCGCGGCACGCGTATCTTCGGACCTATTGCAAGGGAGCTTCGTGAAAAGAACTATATGAAGATTATATCCCTCGCTCCCGAAGTACTGTAATTAAAGGAGAAAAGCTATGAACGTAAAATTAAATGATAATGTATTAGTTATCTCCGGCAAATATGCGGGAAAGACGGGTAAGGTAATTGCGACTTCCCCCAAGAGCGGTACTGTAACCGTTGAGGGTGTGAACGTTCACAAGAAGGCAAAGAAAGCGAGAAAGGCGAACGAAGTTTCCCAGATTGCGGAAATTCCCGCTCCCCTCGACGTATCCAACGTTATGGTTCTTTGCGGCGCTTGCGACAAGGCGGTAAGAGTTAAGCACTCTATCGTTGACGGCAAGAAAGTAAGGGTATGCCCCAAGTGCGGCGCAACGCTTGACAGCGCTTACGCAGGCAAGGCAGGCAAGACGGCTAAGAAGGAAGAGCCCAAAAAGCGCGTAAGAAAGCGTGCTAAAAAGGACGAAGCTCCCGAGACTGCAGTACCCGAAAATACGGACGACAAGGCTGAATAAGGAGGGTGAACATGGCTACTAAGAAAGCAGTAAAACAGGATAAAGTTTATAATTCGAGAATGCTCGAAAGCTACGATAAGGTAGTTTGTCCCGCCCTCAAAGAAAAGTTCGGCTATAAGAACCCTATGCAAGTTCCCAAGCTTGTAAAAATCATTTTAAGCTCGGGCTTAGGCGATATTAAGGACAACGCAAAGTCAATTCAGATTGCACAGAACGAAATGAAGATAATTTCGGGTCAGCAGCCCGTAGTTTGCAAGGCTAAAAAGTCAGTCGCAAACTTCAAGGTGCGCGAGGGTATGCCCATCGGCTTGAAGGTTACCCTTCGCGGCAAGATGATGTACGACTTCTTCGATAAGTTCGTTTCCATCGCACTTCCCAGAGTTCGCGACTTCCGCGGCGTTCCCACGGACAGCTTCGACGGCAAGGGCAACTATTGCATGGGTATAAAGGAACAGCTTATCTTCCCCGAAATTCAGTACGACCAGGTCGAGAAGATAAGAGGTATGGACATTTGTTTCGTAACCACCGCTAAGACGGACGAAGAAGCGAGAGAGCTTTTGAGGGCGTTCGGAATGCCCTTCAAGAAGTAAGGAGAAAGATATGGCAAAGAAAGCAATGATAAATAAACAGCAGAAACCTGCTAAATACTCTACGAGAGCTTATACCAGATGCTCGATTTGCGGCAGACCCCACGCGGTTTTGCGCAAGTACGGAGTATGCCGTATATGTTTCAGAAACCTCGCTTATAAGGGACAAATTCCCGGCGTGAAGAAATCGAGCTGGTAAGAGGAGGATAAATAGAAATGACAGACCCTATTGCAGATATGCTCACCCGCGTCAGGAATGCGCTGGCGGCAAATAAGGAAACGGTAGAAGTTCCTTCATCGAATATGAAAAAGGCTATAGCCGACATTCTCTTAAAGGAAGGCTACGTATCTAACGTAGAATTCAAAGAGGACGGCTATAACGGCAAACTTGTTATAACCTTGAAATACGCAGGAAAGAAAAAGCCTGTAATCAACAGTCTCAAAAGAGTTTCCCGTCCCGGACTTCGCGTCTATTCGGACGTTGAAACTATGCCCAAGGTAATGGACGGACTCGGAATTGCAATTCTTTCCACTAACAAGGGAATATTGACGGATAAGCAGGCAAAAGCGGCTAACGTTGGCGGCGAAGTGCTTTGCTATATCTGGTAAGGAGGTAATTTAATATGTCAAGAATAGGTAAATTACCCGTAGCCTTGCCCGCAGGCGTAACCATTACGTTTGAAAACGGTTTACTCACCGTAAAGGGCGCAAAAGGCACGCTTACGCAGGAAATCGTAGGCGACATCAACATAAAAGTAGAGGGCGCGGAGGCTATCGTTGAAAAGACTTCCGACGCCGTAGGCACTGACGCAAAACACGGCTTATACCGCGCGCTTCTGCACAATATGGTAGTCGGCGTAACCGAGGGCTACACCAAAGCTTTAAAGGTTAACGGCGTCGGCTGGAAGGTCGCAAAGCAGGGCAACAAGCTCGTTTTGAACGTCGGCTTCTCTCACCCCATCGAATTTGCAGAGCCCGCAGGCGTAACTCTCGCATGCCCCACCCCCAACGAAATCACGGTAACGGGCATCGATAAGGTCCTCGTAGGACAGACGGCTGCCGACATCCGCACCATAAGAATTCCCGAACCCTACCACGGTTACGGCATCGCTTACAAAGATGAAGTTATCGAGCGTAAGGAAGGTAAGACGGGAGGCAAGGGCAAGAAGTAATTCCGTGCGCCGCTCGGCGTAAAGGAGGAAAACCGTAAAGGTGCTTGCTCAAAGGAGATATTATGATAAATAAGATAGATAAAAACGAGGAACGTCTGAGAAGGCACGCACGCGTGCGTAAAAAGATAAGCGGCACGGCAGAATGTCCCCGCCTCAGCGTTTACCGCAGTTTAAATCACATCTACGTTCAGGTAATTGACGATACGAAGGGCGTAACCCTTTGTTCCGCGTCAACTATGGAAAAGGACGTCAAGGCAAAGATAAGCAATATGACCAAGACGGACGCAGCTAAGGAAGTAGGTAAAGCAGTAGCCGCAAAAGCTAAAAAGCTTAAAATCAAGAACGTTGTTTTTGACAGAGGCGGTTACATCTACACGGGACGCGTTCAGGCGGTAGCAGACGGCGCAAGGGAAGCCGGACTCAATTTCTAAGGAGCTTATTATGGAAGAAAAGAAAGAAAGACCTGCAAGAAGAACAGGCGGCTTTAAAAGGCAGGAAGACGACGGCTTAATAAAGAAGCTCATTCAAGTTAACAGAGTAACCAAAACCGTTAAAGGCGGCAGAAATATGCGCTTTGCGGCTCTCGTTGTCGTTGGTGACGGCAAGGGCTCTGTCGGCTACGGTATGGGCAAGTCCAAGGAAGTTCCCGAGGCTATCGAAAAGGCTAACGCTCAGGCTAAGAAAAATATGAGAAAGGTTGCCCTTCAAGGCACTTCCATTCCTCACGGCGTTTTGGGCGTGTACGGCAGAGGTTCGGTTCTTATGATGCCCGCTGCGGAAGGTACAGGCGTTATCGCCGGCGGTCCTGTCCGTGCGGTTATGGAAGCCGCAGGCGTTAAGGACGTAAGAACTAAATCCCACGGTACTTCCAACCCTATCAACTGCGTAAAGGCGGCAGTTTGCGGACTTTACGATTTGAAGTCTCCCGAAGAGATTGCCGCAGCGCGCGGTAAGACCGTAGAGGAAATTTTGGGCTAAGGAGAATTAAATTATGGTAAAAGTAACTTTAATTAAAAGTCTTAACGGTCAGGTTGCATCTGTAAAGGCAACAGTTGCCGCTTTGGGACTTAAAAAAATCCGTCAGTCTAAAACCTTCGAAGAAACCCCCGCAAATCTGGGTCAGATTAACAAGGTAGCACACCTCGTTAAAGTCGAAAAGGTTTAAGGAGTATACGATGAGAATAGATACTTTATCGCCCGCAGAGGGCGCAAGAAAGGAATCAAAAAGACTCGGCAGAGGTATCGGCTCTGGTTTGGGCAAGACCTCAGGCAAGGGTCATAAAGGTCAATGGGCCCGTTCGGGCGGCGGCGTTCGTCCCGGCTTCGAAGGCGGTCAGATGCCCATTGCAAGAAGAATTCCCAAGCGCGGTTTCCACAATAAGTGGGCAACCGAATATACCATTATCAATTTAAGCCAGCTTGCAAACGTACCCGCAGGTACGGTAGTTGATTTCGGCTACGTAAGACTTAACGGACTTGCAAAGGAAGTTAAGAACTCCGCAGGACTTAAAGTCCTCGGCACGGGCGAAATAAAAGTTGCCCTCACCGTAAAGGCGGCTAAATTCTCGGCGTCGGCAAAAGAAGCTATCGAAAAAGCCGGCGGCACTTGCGAAGTAGTTGAGTAATAACGGTTCGCGCTTAAATGCGCAACGCAATAACCCCCGCGGGGCAACCCGCGTAAGGAGTAACAATGTTTGAAACAATAAAAAATTGTTTTAAGGTCAAGGAAATAAGAAAGAAGATTTGGATAACTCTTCTTCTTCTGCTTATCTTCCGTATCGGCTGTTATATTCCCGTACCGGGCATAAACCCGCAACAGTTCGGCGATGCCATAAACGACAACAGTTTCCTCAACATTATGTCGTCCATTACGGGTGGCTCGCTCGGAAACGCAACGCTGTTCGCACTCGGTATCAGCCCCTATATTAACGCGTCGATTATCATTCAGCTTTTAACCGTCGGTATTCCCGCTTTGGAAAGACTTTCCAAGCAGGGCGAAGAGGGCAGAAAGAAGATTGCGCAGATAACCCGTTACGTAACTATCGCACTTGCAGTTGCGCAAGCGATAGGTATTATCGTGAACTTCGGTTTCTCTACGGATAACGCGTTAAGACTTTCTATCTTCGGATATTTCGCAGACGGCTCAGGTGCTGTAAGCGAAGTAGGTGCAAGATGGATAGCGGGAATTTTCTTAACCGTCGTATACACCGCGGGCGCTATGCTCGTTATGTGGATAGGCGAAAGAATTACCGAATACGGAATTTCCAACGGCATTTCACTTATAATCTTCGTCGGTATCATTTCAACCGCAGGTCTCACCATTATCGATAACCTTATTTCGGGTTTCAACGGCGAAACGGCAAGGTTCTGGGAGCTTTTGGGCTTCGTCGTTCTGACCGTGGTAGAATTCGCTGCAATCGTAACGGTTGACTTGTCGGAAAGAAGAATACCCGTTCAGTACGCTAAACAGGTCAAGGGCAGAAAGATGTACGGCGGACAGTCGTCGGTAATCCCTATGCGAATATCGGGCTCGGGCGTTATGCCTCTCATTTTCGCGTTTGCGCTTATTTCTTTCCCTCAAATGATTATAAGCCTGTTCTGCTCGGCGGACAATCCCGCTCAAACGGGCATCGTAGAGTGGTTCTCGGGTAACGGCGCTTGGTACGGTCAGCTTATCTATATGGTAGTGCTGTGCTTGCTTATATTTGCGTTTGCGTTCTTCTATGCGTCGATGCAGTTTAACCCCGAAGACGTATCCAAGACCATTCAGCAGAACGGCGGTTTTATTCAGGGTATTCGTCCCGGTAAACCTACCGCAGACTATTTAAAGAGAATTTCCAACAGAATTACGCTTTTCGGCGCGATTTATCTCTCGCTCGTAGCGTTTATTCCCTCAATTCTTTCAATGGTGCTTGCAGGCCTCGGCATGAGCAACTTATCGCTTCTGTCCGTGTTCTCCACAACGGGTATACTGATCGTCGTATCGGTTGCTCTCGAGCTTCACAAACAGCTTGAAAGTCAGCTTATGATGAAGAATTATAAGGGCTTCCTGAAATAAAATGAATATAGTTCTGTTAGGTGCGCCCGGTGCAGGTAAAGGCACTCAGGCAAGCAAAATAAAACAGAAGTATGACCTTCTGCACATATCCACGGGCGACATCTTCCGCGCCAACATTAAGGGCGGTACTGAGATAGGTAAGATTGCAAAGTCTTATATCGATGCGGGTAAGCTCGTTCCCGACGAAGTAACCTGCGACATAGTTAAGGACAGACTTGGTTGGGATGACGCTAAGAGCGGCTATATGCTTGACGGCTTTCCCCGCAATCTTTTTCAGGCGAAAGAACTCGATAAGTTCGCAAAAATAGATTTGTGTCTTAATATCGACGTTGACGAAAGCCTGTTAATGGACAGAATTTGCGGCAGGCGCGTCTGCGTTTGCGGCGAAAGCTATCATATAAGTACTTTAAACGGCGCAACTACTTGCGCAAAGTGCGGCAAAGAACTGTATCAGCGCGCGGACGATAACCCCGAAACGGTCAAGTCCCGCCTCGATACATACAAGTCGCAGACAGCGCCCCTAATTGATTTTTACAAATCTCAGGGCAAGCTTGCAACCGTCAAAAGCGGTGAAGGCAGTCCCGACGAAGTGTTTGTGCAAATTATAAATATTTTAGATAAATAATGGTTACCGTAAAAACCCCGCAAGAAATAGAATATATGCGCGAGAGTTGCCGCATAGTCAAAGAAACTCTTGATTTTGTCGGCAAAAATATTCGCGCGGGTATGACCACGAAAGAGGTGGACGAACTCGTCTACAAATATATAATTTCGTGCGGCGCATATCCCTCGGAGCTCGGCTATGAAGGATACCCCGCAAGCTCGTGCGTGTCCGTAAACGAAGTGGTCGTACACGGTATTCCTAACGACAGAGTTATTGTTGACGGAGACATAGTCAGCGTTGACATAACTGCCGAAAAGAACGGTTTTCACGGCGACGCCGCAAGAACTTTTCTAATAGGCAACGTATCGGAGGAAAAGAGAAAGCTTGTCAAAGTAACCGAAGAGTGCTTTTTTAAAGCAATCGAAGGTTTGCGGGCAGGCTCACCCCTTTACGATATAGGCTATGCGGTCCAGACCCATGCCGAAAGCCACGGCTACGGCGTAGTTCGCGCCCTTACGGGGCACGGCATCGGAAGAAGCATGCACGAAGACCCTTCCGTTCCAAACTACGGGAGAAAGGGTACGGGAATGCGGCTTCGCGCGGGAATGACTATCTGCATCGAGCCTATGATAACTATGGGCACTTACAAAGTTTATCAGGACAGGAACGACGGTTGGACCATATCGACTGCGGACGGCAAACCCGCCGCACACTATGAAAACACCGTACTAATAACCGAAAACGGAGTAGAGATATTAACCCTATGAAAGTAACTTCCCCTGCCGTGGGCGGCATATGCCAAAGCAAACAAGGCAGAGATAAAGGCAGGTATTATTTAATCGTCGGAATCGAACAAGGCGGTTTAATCGCAGTAACCGACGGTAACTTCAAAAAACTTGCAACCCCGAAAAAGAAGAATATAAAGCATCTTCGTTTGCTTCCCGACAAGGCGGAAACGATAGCTTTGAAATTCGTAAAGGGCAAGCAGGTTTTCGATACCGAGATATACTCTGCCCTCAAAAATTACAATTACCCTAAACCTGACGGGGAGACCGTCGGGAACGAAAACAAGCAAGCGTAACGCTAATAAGGAGATTATTATGAAAGTAAGACCTTCGGTAAAACCCATGTGCGATAAGTGCAAGGTTATTAAAAGAAACGGCAAAGTTATGGTTATTTGTTCAAAGAACAAGAGCCACAAGCAGCGTCAGGGTTAAGAGGAGTTATAATGTCAAAGGACGACGTTATAGAGACGGAAGGCAAGGTAATAGAATGCTTGCCCAACGCAAATTTTAAAGTTAAACTCACAAACGGGCACGTCATAACGGCGTACATTTCGGGTAAACTCCGCCTCAATTATATAAGAATAATCGAGGGCGACAACGTTAAGCTTGAAATCAGCCCGTACGATTTGACGAAGGGGCGTATAACGTGGAGGTCGAAGAATTAACGGCGTTAATTTTTCGATGCAATTTCTTTGCGCAAAGTGCCCTAAAATTATTGCAAAATTGTAAAATTTGTGGTATAATACCAACGCTTTTACTACTTTTAAGGCACAGAAAACAATTCCGGTTAAATTCTCCGCTCACATTCCAAAGTCAGAGGCGGAGATTTAATGCGGTTTATATACATTTACAAAATAATTAAAAAGGAAGGAAATAAATCAAAATGGCACGTATTGCCGGTGTAGATTTACCCAGAGAAAAGAGAGTTGAAATAGGACTCACCTATATTTACGGTATCGGTATTAAAACTTCTCAGAAAATCTTAAAGGAAACGGGCGTTGACCCCAACACCCGCGTTAAAGATTTGGACGAGACGACGGTATCCAAGTTAAGAGAATACATTGACCACAATATAAGGGTTGAAGGCGAGCTTCGTACGGAAGTATCGCTTAATATCAAACGCCTTATGGAAATAGGCTGCTATCGCGGTATCCGCCACAGAAAGGGCTTGCCCGTTCGCGGACAATCCACCAAAACCAACGCAAGGACCAGAAAAGGTCCTCGCCGCACGGTAGCTAAGAAGAAAGGTGCGAAGTAAGGAGGACGGATATGGCAGCACAGAAAAAGCAAACGACTACGAGAAAGCGTAGAGAGCTTAAAAAAGTTGACAGAGGACAAGTTCACATTCAGTCTTCGTTTAACAATACGCTCGTTACCGTTACCGATTTACAGGGTAACGCAATAAGCTGGTCTTCGGCAGGCAGCCTCGGCTTTAAGGGTTCGAGAAAGGGTACGCCCTTTGCGGCTCAGCAGGCAACCGAAACGGCGGTTAAAGCAGCAAAAGAACACGGACTCCGTTCTGCGGAAGTTTACGTTAAAGGTCCCGGTGCAGGCAGAGAGTCGGCTATAAGGGCAATAGGCGCTTGCGACGTTGAAATTACTTTGATTTCGGACGTTTCACCCATTCCCCACAACGGTTGCAGACCGCCTAAGCGTCGCAGAGTATAAGGAGGAGTTAAGAAATTATGGCAACTTACAGAGAAGCTAAATGCCGTCTTTGCAGAAGAGAGGGCGGAAAGCTGTTTTTGAAAGGCGATAAATGCTACAACGGCAAATGCCCGTTTGAAAAAAGACCCGTAGCTCCCGGCGCACACGGCTTGGCGGCGGCAAGAAAGAAGGTTTCCGAATACGGCAAACAGCTTCGTGAAAAGCAAAAGGTTAAGAGAATTTACGGCGTACAGGAAGGTCAGTTCCGCGCTTGCTACGAGAAAGCCGACAGAATGAAGGGCATTACCGGTGAAAACATGCTCTCCCTTTTGGAGCGCAGGCTCGATAACGTCATCTACCGTATGGGCGTAGGCGTTTCAAGGTCTCAGGCAAGGCAGCTCGTTAACCACGGACATTTCCTCGTCAACGGCAAAAAGGTAAACATTCCTTCTTATATCGTAAAAGTAGGCGACGTCGTTACCGTTAAAGAAAGCAAAACCTCTAATAAATACTTTGAACAAATCAAGTCCGCAAAGGGCGGCAATACCCCCAAATGGCTTGAATTCGATAACGAAAAATTACAAGGTAAAATATTGGCATTGCCCGAAAGAGAAGATATTGACAGTCAGATTGCCGAGCATATGATTGTCGAGCTGTACTCCAAGTAATAAAGGAATTAAGGAGGAAGTTTTATGATCGAAATGGATATGCCCAAAATCGAAGTCAACGAAAGCGAAGATACGTCTTATGCGAAAGTTATCGTTGAACCTTTGGAAAAGGGCTTCGGTCTTACTATAGGCAACTGCCTTAGAAGAATACTCTTGTCCGCTCTCCCCGGAGCTGCGGCGCAGGGCATAAGGTTTTTAGACGGTAGCGTCAAACACGAGTTTTCAGCAATTGCGGGCGTAAAAGAGGACGTAACTGAAATTATCCTCAATATCAAAACGCTTGCAATCAAAACCGCTGTAACCGATTCGGATTACGTTAAAGTGCTTCATCTCTGCAAGGAAGGTCCTTGCGAGGTAAAGGCAAGCGATATTTCCGACGACGCTGAAATAGAAATTATCAACGGCGACCAACACATTTGCTACGTTGACGCGGGCGGCAAAATCGATATGGAAATTACTATCGGCAGAGGCAGAGGTTACAAGGGTGCGGATCACACCAGAACCGAGCTTTTGGACTATATCCCCGTTGACAGCATCTATACGCCCGTTAAAAAGGTAAATTATTCGGTTGAAAACACCCGCGTAGGGCAGAACACCGACTACGATAAGCTCACTTTGGAAGTGTGGACGAACGGCGCGTTCAGCGCGAAAGAAATCGTTTCTCTTGCAGCAAAAATTATGCAGGATCACATTTCTCTCTTCGTTGACTTGTCGGATACTATCAAAGGCTTGGATATTCTCGTCAAGAACGAGGACGACAAACAGGCAAAAATACTTGCTATGGCAATCGAGGATATGGATTTATCCGTCCGTTCCTACAACTGCTTA
This sequence comes from uncultured Clostridia bacterium, assembly GCA_947174415.1. Taxonomy (GTDB): domain Bacteria; phylum Bacillota; class Clostridia; order Christensenellales; family Borkfalkiaceae; genus Coproplasma. The sequence goes on along the minus strand of CAMWIW010000002.1, from coordinate 90,086 downwards.
AAGCGCGCAAACATACACACGGTGGAAGATTTAACCAGAAAGACCGAAGATGAAATGTTAAAGGTGAGAAACCTTGGCAGAAAGTCTTTGGACGAAGTTATTATTAAACTTGAATCTTACGGACTTTCACTGTCAAACAAGGAGGATTAACGGTATGCCCGGCAAATTGGGAAGAACGGCAGAGCAAAGACAGGCTCTTTTAAGAAATCAGGCGTCCGAGCTTTTGTGGTACGGCAAGATAACCACAACCAAAGCAAAGGCAAAGGAGTTACAGCCTTACGTTGAAAAAATTATCACTAAGGCAATTTCCGTCTACGACGAAAACGAAGAATACGAAGTAAAGACTACCGATAAAAAGGGCAAGGAAATTACCCAAAAGAACGTAAAGGACAGTCCCAAAAAGCTTGCGGTTCGCCGCCTTATTATGGGCAAACTTTACGACTTGCAGGAAGTTAAGCCCTTCAACGAAAAGAAGTCTGACTTCAAGAAGAGAACGGCTGATATTCAGCACCCCTTAATGGAAAAGCTCTTCAACGAAATCGCGCCCAAGTACGCACAGCGTGCGGAAGAACTCGGCCAAGGTGGCGGCTATACGAGAATTTATCTTCTCGGTGCTCGCCGCGGCGACGGTGCGGAAGAAGCTATTATCGAGCTCGTTTAAAAAATTTAAAATTCCGTGCTTGACTGCACGGAATTTTTTTGTCTGATTTTACGCCAAAATTAAAATTTTACGTATATTTGTTGACATATTTTGCATATATGATATAATATATTTAGTAAAAACATCAAAAGGAGATTTGTAAAATGGCAACAAAGAAAGGCGATTATTTCGGTTTGGCTTATATCGTTAGCTTAATCCTCGCAATCATTCCCTTCACAGCGTGGATTTGCGGTATGATTACCAGATTTTCCGAGGGCAAAATCGTAGCGGGCATCATTCGTATTTTCGGTGGTTGGCTTATCTGGATTCTTGACTTAATCTGCATGATTTTCAGCAAGCACATTTGCCGTGTTCTGCCTGTTTAATTTAAGGAATAAAAAAAGACCCGCTCTTTTAAGCGGGTCTTTTTTATATTTCAATTTCGTCGTAAACGCGTCCGTCAAGCGTTTTAAATAGGAACTTACGATTTTCGTACAGAATATATCCGTGCGCGCTGCCTTCCTTAGGCAACGACACCGAGCCGGGGTTAAGGTGCAGATACCCGCAGTTTTCCTTTAACGGCACGTGTGTGTGTCCCGTAACGTACACGTCTTTTTCGGTAAGGGGCGGCACTTCTCTGTGCCCGTGGGACAAATAAATTCTTCTCCCGTCCGAGAAAACCAAAGCGTAGTCGGGCGTTATGGGGAAGGGCAGCACCATTTGGTCAACTTCACCGTCGCAGTTCCCGCGCACGCAAATTATATTTTCCTTGATTTCGCCAAGAAGCTTTGCAACTTCCTGCGGGTCGTAATTTTCGGGCAAAGGATTTCTCGGTCCGTGATAGAGAATATCCCCCAAAAGCAACAGCATATCCGCGTCTTCATTGCGGTACGCGTCAACGAGAAGTTTACAATATTTAGCCGAGCCGTGAATATCGGACGCAATCAAAAGTTTCATAACGGTATTATAGCACGGCGGACGGGCGCGGTCAACTTAAATCAGCGGGGCGAATAAGCGCAATAGAAAACAGGACAGCCGTTTGCGGCGGGAAAGCTTGCCGCTTTGCATTTCCGAGGAAAGCGAAAGGCTGTCTTTAAAATCACGCTCAGCCGTTTCACACGTTTCGCCTTCGAAAAGCACGCCGCACTCGTAATTGTAGTGGGTAGAACGGAAATCGAAGTTATAGCTGCCCAAAAATACTTTATCGTCGCAAATTACCGTCTTTGCGTGCATAAAGCCCGGAGTGAACTCGAAGAATTTCACTCCGCTGGGTTTTAGCCTTTGAGCGAACGCTTTCGATACCTCGAAAGCGTATTTTTTATCGGGAATATGCGGGATAATAACGGTTACGTCAACACCTCGCCGAGCAGTGAACGTAAGCGCGGCGGCGGTTTTTTCGCTCACGCAAAAATACGGCGTGAAGATATGCACCCGCTTTTGTGCCGAGCTTATCGCGCAAACGAGCGCGTCCTCGCAAAAGGTTTTGCAGTCGGGGCTGTCATAATAGGGCAGACAGTTTTTTTCTCCCCGTTCGGGAGCGGGCATCTCGTAACTTCCGTTCCACATTGCAAGGAACATTCCCTCGAACACCTTAGCTGCTTCACCGTAAACGGCAAGTCCCGTGTCTTTCCAAAACCCGTAAGGGCTGTCTATATTGACGTATTCGTCCGCAAGGTTTACTCCACCCGTAAAAGCTACGCGCCCGTCAACGGTCAGGATTTTTCGGTGGTCGCGCAGGTTAATATCCGAGTGTGGGAAGGGGGGCAGCCTATGAAAGATTTTTACTTCCATTCCCGATTTTTTAAGCCGTTTTACGTCCCGTCGCGATATTCTGAAAGCCGAACCTACGCCGTCGCAGATAATTTTAATTTTCGCCCCGCGTTCTCGCGCCCGTTCGAGTGCGCCCGTTACGCGGTTAAAAAGCTTTCCCCGCGCGATAATGAAAAACTCGATATAAACGCTCTTTTCGGCTTTTTCTATTTCGGATATTGCGCAGTCCCAAAATTTCATACCCGTAGAAAAGTATTCCGCCCTGTCGTAGCCTGCGGTTGCCGTACCGCAATACAGGTTTGCCGCGCGTGCAAGTCCGCTTTCGGCGGAGTTTATTTTCAGTATTCCCTGAGGTTTGGGCTTGACCGTAGCTATAAAAAATATCAACGCTCCCGCAACGGGCAGGGTTGCTATTATTAAAAACCACGCGCACTTCACTTCGGGCGAGCCGCACCTCAATATCAGAACTACCGAGGTTATTGCCGTCAACAGCCACATTGCCGCGAAAGCCACGGTTATCGGTAAAAACACGGGCAGATAAAAGCATAAAAAAATAATTGCGGCAATCTGCGCCGCAATTAAAACTATTATCCAAAAATTCGGTTTTAAGAATAACTTAGGGAAATTGCGCATAGAAAATTTGCGCGGGGGAAGAGATTAAAGCACCATTTTAAGTATCGTCATTTTACTCTTTTTAACGGCCGTGGCACTCCTCTCCGCAAAAAGAGCGGCAGGGTTGTATTCCGTCAGAATTTCCTTGGCAAAGTGGTCTACGTCAACAGCGTTATGAACGAGCATATTGATAACAGTGTCGGTATAATCATATGCTTGCGAAACGCCCAAAACCCGCAAATTCTTGTTCAGAACGTCGCGAGCCGAAAGCGTGGCGTTAATTTCCGATTGGCAGCTTATTACGACGGTTTTGCCGTTGCTGACAAGTCTTGTAGCAAGGGAGAGGGGCAGGCGCGAAGTGGCGCAATATACCGCCGCGTCGCAAAGGTTTCCGCTCGTCGCGCTGTTTAAGTTGTTTTCCAAATCGTCGTCGCCCGCAAAAGCGTAATAAATTCCGCACCTTTTAGCGTTTTCGAGGTTATAGGCGTTGTTGTCTATGATGATAGGCGTAATTTTATGGTACTGTAATACTTGCGCGATAATATTGCCCGAAAAGTCCGCGCCGATTATCGCAACTCTCTGACCCGCAGAAAGATTAAGTTTGTCGTAAATATTTTCTGCAATGGCTATCGTTTCTATGCAAAGCGCCTGAAAATCGCTTACGGAATCGGGCAGGGGAGCAACCTCGTTATATTCGCACACAACGAAATCGCGCATGAACCCGTCAAAGTCCTTGCCCGCGCTTTCAACGGTAGTACATTCTTTGGGCCTACCGCTCTTACATTCAAGACATTCGCCGCAAGCGCGGGTGGGTTCGAAGTAAACGCGAGTACCCTTTTCCAAGCCGTAGCAGTTATCGCCCGTTTCCATAACGATACCTACGGCGGCGCGGCCGGGGATTTTGGGATAAACTACGTCAAATCCGCCGTTGTATAGCACGTCGTCGAAATCGGTGAGCATAAGGTGAGTAACTTTAATTTTAACCTGTGTCGAAGAGGTGATGTTCACGCTTGTGGGTTCGTTCACAAGGTGCTTCACGCCTTTTAAAATCCAACTATCCATAACTTAGTAAACATTATATACCAAGAAGCTTTATTTTGCAACTAAAATTTAAGTTAGCTAATAGCAAAGAAAATTTGTGAATTTCTAAAAAAATAAACGGCGCAAGCAAAACCGCGCTTTTTGCACAAAAACATCTGAATTTTTTAAATTAATGTGTGCAAAGCGTCGCTACGCTAGCGTGCGCCAGCGCACCCAATTTGTGGCTACGCCACCTCAGCGGTGTGAATTTGCGCAATTATATTATTGTGTGCCCTTAAAAATTGCGCAAAGAGCGGCAGAGCCGCTAAAATCACGAAATTTTATTTGCGCAGAATAGCAAAGAAAATTTGTGAGGAAAGGCGCATTTTTAATTGACTAAGGTTTTTTATTGTTATATAATAGTTTAGCATCAGAAGAAATTTAGCGAGGTGAACATTATGAAGCCCGAAATACATCCCGATTATCACGAAGTAACGGTTGTATGCGCTTGCGGAGCTACGTTCAAGACCGGTACTACTAAAAACGTTGAAACGATGAAGGTTGATATTTGCAATAAGTGCCACCCTTTCTTCACGGGTAAACAGAAGCTGGTAGATACAGGCGGTCGTGTAGAAAAGTTCAACAAGAAGTATAAACTTTAATTGAGATAGCTCCAAAATTAAATTTTTGGAGCTATTATTCTTTAAAACGGTTATCGAGAATGTCCCAAAAAAAAGAGAAAAAGCAAAAAACTAAAAAATGCGGAACATATATCGGCGGTCAGGCGGTTTTGGAAGGCGTTATGATGATGGGCAAAACCTGTATGGCTACTGCCGTTCGCGATCCGAACGGCGACGTGCAGGTCGAAGCGAAGCGCCTTCACCGCAAAAACAGCACTAAAAAGGCAAGTAAAATTCCTTTCGTGCGCGGTATCGTCAATTTAGTGCTGTCCTTAATCAACGGCACTAAAACGCTTATGCGTTCCGCCGCAGTATACGGTGAGGACGACGAGGAGGGCGGTAAGCTTCAGAAATGGCTTGCCGAAAAGTTCAAAGTCAGCGCAATGGACGTCATTTCCACAATTTCCGTGGTTCTCGGCGTAATTTTGGCTTTGGGTATCTTTATCTTTTTGCCCCGCTTTTTGGTTTCTTTAATCACGCCTATCGTTGGCACGGTTTGGGAATACGTTCTTTTGGGCGTAATCAAGCTTGTCATTTTCCTCGCTTATCTGGGGCTTATTCTGCTTTTAAAAGATATTCGCCGTCTTTATATGTACCACGGCGCGGAGCATAAGACTATAAACGCCTACGAGCACGGCGTGGAGCTTACTCCCGAAAACGTTATGCAGTGTTCCCGTCTTCACGACAGATGCGGCACTTCGTTTTTGTTCATTGTATTAATTATTAACATCGTAATAATCTCTCTCGTAGGTTGGGGTTTCTACGAATTAGTCCCAGGTATCGAGAGCGGCGTTGCGAAATTCTTTATCAATCTTGCGATAGAAATCGTGCTTCTTCCCGTAATTGCGGGCGTTTCTTACGAGGTTTTGAAATTTCTTGCCAAATTTGACAACAAGTTCGTATCCGTAATAAAAGCGCCGGGAATGTTGCTTCAAAAAGGATTGACCACGCGCGAGCCTACCGAGGATATGGTAGAGGTTGCTATCGCGGCGTTTAAGAAGGTGCTTGAAATGGACGCTGACGAAACCGTGCCCGAAACTAATTTCGTTACGGGCGGTATTCTTTCCAAAATGCTGGAAGAAGCCAAAAACAGATTTAAAGAACAAGACATCGACGAGAGCGACGCGGAATGGATATTCTCGATTGTTCTCGGTATTCCCCGCAGCGAGCTAAAATACGAGCGCACTGTCAAACCCTCCGAAAGTAAAGAGATTGTCGAAATTTTCGAAAAACGCCTTACGGGCAGACCGCTTTGGTACGTAATAGGCGACACCGATTTCTACGGCTGCAAAATAAACGTTGACGAGCGCGCGCTTATTCCCCGCCCCGAAACCGAGCTTTTAGCCGACTGCGTCGTAAAGAGCGCCGAGGAAGGGGATAAAATCCTTGATATGTGCACGGGCTCGGGCTGTATTGCCGTTTCCGTTGCCAAAGCGTTAAAGGGTAAAAACGTTATCGTCAGTGCGGCGGACGTTTCGGACGCGGCGATTATGCTTGCCGAAGAAAACGCGCGCCTAAACGACGTAACAGTGCACTTTACCGTAAGCGACTTGTTCAGAAACGTACGCGGCAGATTTAATATAATCGTATGTAACCCGCCGTATATAAAGAGCAGCGAAATACCCACCCTTCAAAAGGAAGTGCGCGAGTATGAGCCTAAGGTCGCGCTTGACGGCGGCGAGGACGGACTTGAATTTTACCGCCGCTTGGTTGCCGACGTAAGGCAATACCTTGTAAAGGGCGGTATGCTGATTATGGAGTGCGGCGAAGGTCAGGTCAACGACATTCTGCAAATATTCCATAAGCGCGACTATGCAATCGTGTTGAAAGATTTAGCAGGTGTTGAGCGCTTTGTGAAGATAGTATTTTAATAAATTTATTGCCCTCCCCGAGCGGGAGGGCAAAGTTAAACTTTTAACGGTGATTTATGGCTGACATGATAGGTAAACTGAAAGATATATACGCGCGGTACGAGGAGCTTTCCGAAAAGATGAGCGACCCCGCGATAATTTCCGACACTGCAGAGTGGACTAAGATAGCAAAGGCTCAGGCGGAAATATCCGAAACGGCGCAAAAATACGCCGAATACGCCGAAGTCGAAAAGCAAAAACAGCAAGCGGAAGACGCGGTTAAAACCGAAGCCGATCCTGAAATGCGCGAACTTCTTTACGCCGAAGTCGAGGACTGCAAGCAAAAGCTTAACGCGCTCACCGAAGAGCTGAAAATTTTGCTTTTGCCCAAGGACAAGAACGACGACAGAAACTGCATTATCGAAATACGCGGCGGCGCGGGCGGAGAAGAAGCCGCGCTGTTTGCGTACGAGCTTTACAGAATGTATTTGAATTACTGTGAACGCCACCGCCTTAAAGTCGAGCTCGTGGATATTAACGAAACAGAGCTTGGCGGCATAAAGGAAGTCGTCTTTAACGTTACGGGCAGAGACGCTTACAAGCAGTTGAAGTTCGAAAGCGGCGTTCACCGCGTTCAGCGCGTGCCCGAAACCGAGTCGCAGGGGCGCGTCCATACCTCGACGGTAACGGTTGCCGTTTTACCCGAGGCGGAGGACGTCGAAGTGGAAATACGCGAAGAGGATATACGCGTGGACGTTTACCGTTCTTCGGGTGCAGGCGGACAGAAAGTCAATAAGACCGAAACCGCGATAAGAATAACCCATTTCCCCACGGGGCTTGTAGTTACCTGTCAGGACGAGAGAAGTCAGCTTAAAAACAAGGACAAGGCGTTCAAGGTTTTAAGATCGAGGCTGTACGATTATTACAGCTCCCAAAATCAATCGGCTTACGACGAACACCGCAAATCCCTCGTCGGACGCGGCGACAGAAGCGAAAGAATACGCACTTACAATTTCCCGCAAGGCAGAGTTACAGACCACAGAATAGGCTTATCCGTTTATAACCTTAACGAGTTTATTATGGGCGATATCGGTGAAATGATAGAAGCGTTAGCCGTTGCCGAGAGGGAAGCACAACTTGCGGGCGAAGAATAAAATGCATAAACCGTAGTTAATTTTTGATATTGACAAACCGCCGAAAATATAATATAATAGTTAATATGAAACACAATCAGTCGTCTGAAGATTATTTGGAATGTATTTTGCTTTTATCGCGTGAAACGGAATTTGTTCACCGCGTAGACGTCGCGCGTAAAATCGGCGTGTCCCAACCCGCCGTTCAGAAAGCCATAAAGATATTGGAAACGAGCGGTTACGTCGAGTTTGACGGCATGCACATTTACCTCACCTCTAAGGGAGAGGAGTACGCGCTTAAAGTTTACGAAAGGCACTGCATAATAAAGGAATTTTTGCGCCTTCTCGGAGTTAACGAAGTTGACGCGGACGCCGACGCCTGCGAAATGGAGCACGTCGTATCCGATGCAACCTTCGATATGATGAAATCTTTCGTCTCTGCAAAAAAACAATAAATAAAGTCAAGGGGCGCGTTTGCGCCCTTTTTTAAGTTAGAGGGCTTCGTGAAAAAAGTATTAAAGAACAAACCGTTAATTTGCTTATTTGTTTTTATATGCATCGTTTTGGCAACGGTTTCGGGTGCGTTTTCTTCGGGTACTGCTTCGGCAATATCGGTTGACAATAACTACCAATTCGATAAAATAAGCGTGGATATTACCGTCAACAAGGACAAAACTTTTGCCGTAACCGAAACTTTGGAAGTCAGCTTTCTTTTTAGCGGAGTAAACACGGGCATTATACGTGATATTCAGCGCGTAAGCAACACCACGAGAATTGTAAACGGTGTAAAAAAGAGCGGCGGAATGTACATAGCGGGGCTTACGGACGTTTCGGCAACATTCGACGGCGGATATTGCAAAGTAACCCAAAGTCTTTATGACAACAACCAGTTTTACTCCGTCAAAATGCAGCAGGCTACGGGCTATATAGAAGAGGGCGTGCATACTTTCGTTTTAAACTACGTTTACGATATGAGCGACGACAAGGTATCGGGCTTTGACGATTTTACTTTCGACGTGTTAGGTTACTCAATGGCGTTCACGAGCGAGTTCAACGCGAAAATTACTTTCCCCGAGGACGCCGACCTGTCCGACGTAACCTACCGTACCAACGATAAAAAGGAGTGGACTCCGTCGGCCGCAACGGGTGAATATGCAATAGTAGAGGGTAACTCAATCTACTTGCACGCAAACCCGCAGGATGAGGGCGTGGGCTATACGGTGCAGGTAATTATGCCCGACGGGTATTTCACCGCACAAAAGACCTTTTATTGGTATTACTTCATTTTTGCGGTCATAGCGTTTGCAGCTATCGTTGCCGTAGTCGGAATTATGGCTGTCAGCATACCGAAAAAGCCGATAGAAACGGTAGAGTTTTATCCGCCCGAAGGTATGCCCGTTATGAGGTTTGCATCCGTTTGGCGGTTGGGCGCAAATTATAAACACACCGCCGCGCTTATCTTGAAGTGGGCGGGTATGGGAATAATCTCAATAGAGGCCGACGGCGCAACGGACTGTATTCTGAAAATCAACCTCAATCCCGAAATCGAATACAAGGACGGAATGAAGCTTTCGGAAAGGCTTATGAAACCCGCGAAAAAATGCTTCGATACCGAAGGGGAAGAAGTCTATTTTAACTACCTGTTTTCGGGCGTCGGAGGGGACGGGTTCTCGTTTTCGACCGCGTATTTCAGAACGTTTGCTAATTACAAAGAGGAACTCAGGCTTTACGAAATTTCCAAGCTTTTGGTCAGTGAAGGGGACACCGAGCCAACGGCTGCCGTCGAGAACCGTATTAAGTACAGAACGGCAGTGCTGTTTTTATGCCTCGTGCCGTCCGTAATGATTGTTTTATATAACTGTATATTGAACGCCAGCGCTCTGCCACTTTTGTTCCTGCTGTTTATGGTCGTAGGCAACTTGCCCATTATTCACTTGGATAATATGAAGATAATCATACCGATTATTTTCCCCATAGCGTTCTACGGATTGACTTACGGTGCGTTTTACGCCCTGTTCGGGCTTACCGCATACGACTATTGCGGTTTAATGTATATAGCGCCCGTAATGTGGGCGTTGGGCGCGTTTGTCCTGAGGTTCTTTATGCCCGATAGGCGAACGCCTGCCGTGTTATCCGACTACGGCAAAATGCGCGGCTTTAAAAGGTTTCTGTTAAAAGCCGAGCTGCCGAGAATACAGGCACTGTTCGACGAAAACCCGTTCTACTTTGCGGAAATTCTGCCGTATTGCTATATAATGGGTATAAGCGACAAGGTGCAAAAGCGTTTTGCTTCTCTCAACTTTAAAGTACCCGAATATATCGAGCATGGAATTAATATCCGCGCTGTCGGTACGAGTATCTCCCGCAGTTGCAGTGCAGGCGCGCCCCGTTCTTCGGGCGGAGGCGGTGGACACGGCGGCTCGTCGGGCGGAGGCGGAGGCGGCGGTGGGTCTCGCGGCTGCTAAACGTTCCGTTTAATCAGGTATCTTAATTACGTTTATGTGGAACTAACTGTATCTCAAGTCAAACTTAAACGCTCCGTTTAAACAAGTATCTTGAACTTAATCTCAAATCAAACGAAAAGCCGCGCGGGCATTGTCCCGCGCGGCTTTTTCTTAAATTAATTTTTAGTGCTGATATAGTCTACAAAATTCAAAGCTTCTTCGGATTGCTTTTTTGTCAGCTTGGAAAAGCGGTTTAACCACAGCTTCTCGTCCTCGGTAAGCTCGCGCATTACGTTGACGTTTCCCAAATCGTCCTCGCGCCCCAAAAGATAATCCGTGGTGCACTCGAAAACGTTCGCAAGGGCGCAAATAAACTTTGCGGAAGGCTCTACGCTCCCCGCCTCCCAGAAATTCACAGCCTTGTTGCTTGCGCCTATCAAATTAGCCAACGCCCGTTGGCTTAAATTCTTTTCTTCCCTAAGTTGTTTAATTCTGTACATATTTTTCCCTTTTTTATGTACATTATAGGAAAAATATTTCACAAAACTTCTTGACATTTACCTATATTACACATATAATAATTATGATGTGTAATAAATTACACAATTAAACAAAAGGGAGTAAAAAAATGAAGAAGTTATTGGCAGCATTAGTATCGTCATTGGCAATAGTTGCGCTTTGCATCACCTTAGCGGCTTGCTCAACGACCATTACGGGCACGTGGAAATTCCATAAAGCGTCGGGCACGGTTTCGGGATTGGAGATTAATTATGAAGTCGGCAAAGAAATGAACGGCGTAAAGATTACGGAAGATTTCATAGTATTAACCATTAACGAGGACAAAACCTTCGAAATGAAAATGGCTATGATGGGAGAGGATTCCGTTACCGGCGAATGGAAGGAAGAGGACGGCAAGTATTATCTTGTAGTTGACGGACAGGAAGTTGAAATGACCCTTAGCGGCACAACTCTTTCTTTCGAGCAGGAAGGAATGAAAATGGAACTTAAAAAGTAATTTTAACCGCAATAAATTTATTCACTCCGAAAACGGTCGTGCAATTTTTTGTACGGCCGTTTTCAATAACCTTGTAAAACTTGACATAAAATATATAAAGTTTTATAATTTTATCATAAATTCGGAGGTATTGAAATGGCAAAAGGTTTCGTGATAAAAAGCGTAAAAATCAAACCTGAAAATAAGGTTACGGCAGAAGGCATCGTTGAGTCGTTCGGCATTTCTAGCACAAATAAAGCGAGTATTTTGTTTTTGACCAAAATCACCGTATGGTATAAGGTGCAAGTAAGAGTGGAGGGGTTGGAAAAGCCTCTTACCCTCAAAGTTTGCAACAAGCTCGGTTGGGGCGTTGGCATAGCCAAGGAGATAGAGGCTGCCGAAAACGCGCTTAAAGGTTTCCCCTTGGAAATCGGCGATAAAATCACAGTCGAATACGACAGAATTAAACCTAAAAAATGTAATAAAATCGATTAACGCATACAGCCGCCCGCGCAAAGGAAAGCGCGGGCGGCTGTTTTTTAGATTAATCCACGGGATAGACGTTGCTTATTTTATCGCCGCTCAAATCTACGGCGAAATACTTGACTTCGAAAAGGTTCGCTCCCTTAGGGTATACGAGCCCCGCCGCGCGCACGTCGCCATGCTCGGCATAGAACTTTTCCGTCGGCACGGTAACGCTGACGAACTCGCCCAAATAATTCTTTAAAATACTTGCCTTGCTTTTGATTTCGTTATCGAGATAGCGCGAATAATCTCCGCATGTCAATACGCTTTCGAAAAAGGCAAAGTGCACGATATTCTTTTCGGGCGGGCAGGTTTCGACCGTCTTGCTTGAAATTAAATCGAGCTTTTCACCGTCATAGCTGTAGGCGCAGTTTGCTTTTGCCGCCGTGCAGGTTTCGAACGCAACGGTAACTTCAAGCCTGTCGCCGAACTCGGCTTTTTCGACTTCGTTCATAAAAATACGCTTGCCTTTATCGGAAATTATCAGCAGCGCGTCGCCACCCCAAACGGCAAGCACGGGCAAGCCCGCAAGCGTTTTTTCTTCGAAGCGCACGTTGAAAAAGCGGGAGGGCAAGGGGAGCAGGGAATATTCTTCCCCCTCGATTGAAATAAACGCTCCGCCTTGTGCAAATACGGTTATAAGATTGCCGCAAAACCGCGTTTGATTGATAACGCTGAGCGCTACGTTTTTGTTCCCGTATTCGCGGATATATATTAACGCTTCGCCGTCCATAAGATAGACGTCCATAAACGGCGGCGGGTTTTGGGTCAGCTTATCGTTTATGAAAAAGTTGACGGGTTGCAAATTCTCACCGGGGACGATTTCTGCGAGAACGCTGTCCGCAAGGTCTATTTCTATGTGTCTTTCAAAGAGGTCAATTCCGCCCACGTAAAGTCCGTTCAGCTTTAAAATTGCGGGCTTGTACGACAAAAAATAAATACGCATTTATATTATTTAATGTATTGATTTTCAAATTTATGTCAATATACACTCCGTATGGAGGAAATATTTATGAACAAAATAAACGGCTATACCGAAGAAGAAGCAAAGAAATTAGTTGAGTTTATCAGCAACGGCAAAAAACAGGGCAAGACCCTTTCGGGATTGTTCGATTCATACGCAAAAAAGACGGGCAGGGCAAAGGGCAGCGTGCGGAATTATTATTACGCTCTTCTTCGCAGCACGGGAGACGACAAGGTTAAACAGCTTTTGAGCGGTAAGGAACTCAAAGCCGAAAAGATACTGCCCTTTTCCGAGGAGGAAACGGACAGAATATTAAAAGAAATACTTACTCAAAAGAGCAGGGGAGTATCCGTAAGGCGTGCGGTTTTGAACCTTTCCAAGGGGGACGATAAGCTTATGCTGCGTTATCAGAACAAATACCGCAACGTAGTCGGCAAACAGCCCGAAAGGATAGAAAGGCTTATGCGCGAATGCGGCTTAAAAAGCGGTGCAGACGAAGCTCAGCGCCGTATAGAGGAAGAGATAAACGGGCTTTACGATAAATTAGCCGCATCGTTAAAGGAAGAGAACAAGCGCCTTACCTTGCTCATTAAACGCCTTACCGACGAAAACGCGCTTTTAAGATTGCAGATAAAAAACAATCTTTAAACGTTCCGTTTAATTAAGTATCTTAATTGCTTTAATGCAAGGCGAGCTTAATCACAAGTCAAACGTTAACGTTCCGTTTAATCAAAGTATCTTATCAAGCTAAAAGCCGCGCGGGCAATAGCCCGCGCGGCCTTGATTTTTGCCAAATTGCCCCAAGACTTTACGGGGCTTTCCCATTATTGAATATTATTAGAAAATCTAATTATTTTAATTGACATATTAGATAAATTAATCATATAATTAACTTAAAATTTGATATAAGGCTGTGTCCATAAAGGAGATAAAATGAAAATAAAATTAATTGCAATATTACTAGCAAGCGCTCTTGCTGTTTCTTGTTCGCTTGGCTTTACTTGCGGCAAAGGCGAAAACGCAGAAAAAGCGGAAGGCTCGGAGATAACGGGTAGCACGGACGAAAGCTGCGGTACGGACGAAAGCGGCGGTACGGATTCTTCAGATAGTACGGGCGGCAACGGCGTGAATGGAGGTGCGGATATATCAGGCGGTGTCAACGGGAGTGGCAGTGGCAATACTTCGGGCGATACGGGCAGTTCTGAAGATAACGAAAATACTAGTGGCGACAAAGACGAAAAGCCTGACGGCGGAATTGAGGGCGGCAACGGGGGCGTTGTCAATGAATACGTTTTTGAAAAGGGCGAGGAGGTAACCGCAGAGGAATGGGCTGCGGCTTTCGCAGCAACGTTAGATTTAAAAAATTATACGGCTAATTTTATGAATTTAGATGCGAATTATGTTACAGGTAATTATTTAAACGATGTAAAGCTTCCAATAAACGGCGTGGAGGAAATGAAAACTTGTAGCAGTCTTTATTACGCTTTTGATAAAGAAACGGTACAGCTTTTTATTATGCGGAGTGATAAGCTAAACGGATTTTCCGATTTAACGTCTTTGGAGTTTTACGACCCCGAAATATACGACCAACTTTTAGAGCTGATATGGTATAATTCCGATATTCGTAATTTTTCAGATGACGTAGACGAAAGTTTGAAAACCAATACTTATCAAGTAACTATCGACGGTATCGATTATAAAGCAAGTTTCAAGGATAATGAAACTTTTTGGAATGTAGAGGCTGGTGCAATATACAATCAAGTGATACCAATGATTAGTTTAGCTTGCTCAACTGAAAAAGGGGGTGAATTAAAACCTGTATTTGAAAGATATGAAGACTTTGTCTATTCTGATGGTATTTATACCGCTGATGTTTGGGTGGAGGGAGTAATGCCGTTCAAATATTCCGTTTCTTTAAAGGACGGCTATATTTTGAGCGTGTCTTTAAGTGTAACAAAAACGCAAGAAGAAGACGGGCTTACTTTTACTAAATTCAATGAAATGGGTATGACGCTCGTAAATATTGGAGGCACGGACTTAACAGATTCGCCCGAAGCCGTTAAAGCCGTTGAAGACTATATTGCAAAAAATGCTTAATAAAAAAAGGTATTGCCGCAAACTGCGGCAATACCTCTTTTCTCAGTTGGAAGATTTGGCGGACTTTTTCTCTTGCTTAGAACCGCTTTCAAGCTCGTCAAGCTTTTTGTCGATGTAACATTCTGCTTTCTGCATAATGTCCTCTTGGTTCTTCTTGACGAGGTTCAAAAGCTTACAGTTATTTGCAACGACAAGCGCGCCGCCTGCCATACCTATGGCAAGACCTAAAATAAACTTTTCCACTTTCTCTCCTTGTATAAGGCGTAACGCCTTACTAAAAGTTTGTGCGCGTTTATGCATTTTATGATTGTAAAAAAATGCCTCTTTTTATTCTTGTAATTTTCGCGGATTAATGTTATAATAGCGTTATGAATGAGCGGTTCGTTGCGTTTGACATTGGCGATAAAAGAATAGGCGTTGCAATCTCCGACCCGTTCAACACCTACGCGCTGCCGTCGCACACCTATTTTCGTAAAGGTTTTAAAGAGGACGTTGCGGCGATAGCGGCAATCGCAAAGGAGAAGGGCGCAACGGTTATAGTTTGCGGCTTGCCCGTCAATTTCGACGGTTCGGAAGCCGTTCAGACCGAAAAGACCCGTCGGTTTATCGACGCTCTGAAAGACGAAACGGCAATTCCCGTCGTATGCGAGGACGAGAGGTTCACGACCCGAATGGCGCACGAAACGCTTATAAGCGAGGGTATGCGCAGGGAAAAGCGTAAAAACTACGTGGACGCGCTTGCCGCCGCTAACATTCTTGACGGCTATTTAAATAAAATCAAAAAAGGAGGGACGCAATGAGCGAGGAATTAAACGAGGAAGAGCTTGACCTCGAAGAGGAAGTTATAGAACTTGTAGACGACGAGGGCAAAGTTATAAAGTTTAAACTTTTGGACGTAACGGAGTACAAGGGGGAAAAATACACTCTTCTTCTTGCCGAAGAGCCAAACGAGGAAATCGGCGAGGACGAGGTGGTTATTTTCCGTCTGAACGAAGAGGAAGAGGTGTTAGAGCCTATCGAGGACGAAAAGCTTTTAGAGGAAGTTTTCGAGTTTTATCAACAGGAAGTCGAAGCCGAGGACGAAGATTAAGCGTTCCGCTTAATCAAGTATCTTATTTACTTATGCGGATACCGTCGTAATCACAAATCAATTAAGCGTTCCGCTTAATCAAGTATCTTATATAAGCGTTGAAGATGTTAACAATTTATTATTAAGTTATGCGAGGTAATTATGACAAAAATATATCTTACTGATAGCGAACGACAAGTGATAGTATTAAGAGATTTGATGTCAATAGATATTAATTGTGGTTTGCTTACTATGGGATACATTATGCCGGCAGTAAGCGATAAGGAAAGGGATGCTGTACAATGTATAAAAAAGTATTGTAAAAAAAATATTGCAGAGCAATTAAAGAAGTGCGAGTTGTTTGCTGAATTAACGAAAAAGGAATATGATGAAGAACTTCAATCATATAATATTTCTATTATAATGAAAGCGACATTGGGAAATTGTTGTGTATTTGCAGATCAAGCGGAAATGGTTTTAGCAGAACTTCAAAGGCTTGATAAATGCAAAACCATACAGGCGGCTTTAAAAACCGGTAAGCACGTTCTTTTGGTATAATTTTAATAAACTAAGCCATATAGCGGCGTAAATTTCTTACGTCGTTATATGGCTATGTTAATCGGCATAAATCAAATAACTTAAAAGCCGCGCGGGCAACAGCCCGCGCGGCTTTGGCTATTCAGCGTCAATTTGCCGTTGCCCGAAGTTCGATAGCAAAATTCTTTTCTTTCAACAAATCGTTGACAAGCAAAGTGATATGGGCTTGCTCCGTTTCGGAGAGCCCCGTTACGTCAATAGTGCGCCGACCGTCAAGCCCGAGCAGGAAGTCGGTTGTTACTTTAAAATAATCCGCAAGTTTAATAAGCATATCAATCGAGGGCTGTATATTGTCGTTTTCCCAATTCGATATACACTGTTTGCTTACTCCCAATTGATTTGCAAGTTCCGTTTGACTAATTCCGAAAGAAATTCTTAAATTCTTTATTTTGTTATTTAACATTTAATCCCTCGTCAATTATTCATTTACTATTGTATTCAAATTATTTGACATTTTATAAATACAAAAGTACACTAATTATTGACACGCGGTTAAACCTTCGGAGCGGGAAAAGTGAATGTATAGATTATTAATCAGAAAGATAAGGCGGGACGAAACTGTTTCGGACGAAGAAAAGGCAACACGGTGTGTTAACGTAATGGATTTCTGGATAAAGAACGGTAAAAAATACAGAAAAATATTAAAAAATTTAGAAAAAGACGATGACGGGAGTGTCGAAGACTATTTCAGATATTTAGGCTATTGGCTGAAATTCAAGCTCTTATGTGAGGGTAAAGAGATAAATCTCGGTAACGCCTTGCCGTTTGACTTAGAAGAATTAAACGAATTTATTGCAAGCGTAAAGCTGTTAGCAAATGAGTAAGTTAAAGTAAAAAGCCGCGCGTGCTGTTGCTCGCGCGGCTTTTTATTAACAGTACATTTTTCTTATTATGAAATTAACTAATTTTACGGGCAGTATGCGCTGTAAAAAAACCAACAGTTTATACGATGCTCCCACCGTAACGCGCAAGGGCGGGTTTTTCTTCTTTGCGACTTTGCAAATAACCTTTGCAACGCTTTCGGGGCTTTTGCCGCGTTGTTCGTCGCGCGCCATTTTCTCAACCGACTTTTTTGCCCGTTCGTTTTCGCCCTCACAAACCCTTGCTGCGGTAAACCCCGTTTTCGTGTCGCCGGGTAGCACCGCGCATACCTTAATATTATAAGGCTTGACTTCGTTGGCAAGCGCGCGGGAAAAAATCTCCGCGCCCGCTTTTGTTGCGGAATACATTGCCTGATAAGGCAGGGGCATTATTCCTCCCACCGAAGAAACGTTGATAATCTTTCCGCCGTCTTTGAGATATCGGACGGCAAGCCCGCTTAAAACGCACGGCGCTGTTAAGTTCACGCTCACGATTTGCTCTATCCGCTCTACGGAAGTTTCTTCCATTGCGCCCGCAATTCCCATACCCGCGTTGTTTACGAGAATATCTATCCGCCCTTCGCGCGAGTGAATTTCCGCAAAAATTCTTTTAATTTCATCATAGTCGCAAACGTCTGCGGAGTAGCACGTAAAGTCGTTTCCCGTATACGGTTTTCTTGCTATTCCGTAAACTTTATAGCCATCGGACAGAAAAATTTTTGCCGTGGAAAGACCTATTCCGCTCGTCGCGCCCGTAATGACGACGACCTTTTTATCGGGTTTTTTCATAACGGAAAAAATTATAATATCAATTTTAAATTTTGTCAAATTTTCACATTCCGTAGTTGACAGCCCATTTTTCATTTGATAAAATTTCACTGATTGCGCAAAGAGGTGATTATATGGACTTGTTTAAAAAATGCGAAGACAAGGAAAGAATAAATTTACTTAAAGAAAAAGATATATATCCTTACTTTCATATGCTGACTTCTAAGCAAGCGCCCGAGGTTACGATGGAGGGCAAGGATATAATTATGATAGGCTCGAATAACTATCTCGGTCTGACTTCCCACCCCGAAGTTATCGAAGCGGGCGTAAAGGCAATTGAAAAGTACGGCTCGGGCTGTTCGGGAAGCCGCTTTCTGAACGGTACGCTGGATATACATATAGAACTTGAAAAAAAACTTGCAGCTTTTCTGCATAAAGAGGACGTAGTAACTTTTTCAACGGGCTTTCAGTCCAACCTCGGCATAATCTCGGGTATCACGGGTCGTACCGACGTTATATTGTGCGACAGGGAAAACCACGCGAGTATATACGACGGTTGCCGTTTGTCTTTTGCCAAAATGCTGCGTTACAACCATTCCGATATGCACGACTTAGAGGAAAGATTGAAATCGGTCGATACCTCCGTGTCGGGTATACTTATCGTAACCGACGGCGTGTTCAGTATGGGCGGTGATATTGCTAAATTGCCTGAAATAGTTGCGCTTGCGAAGAAATACGGCGCACGCGTAATGGTGGACGACGCGCACGGCTTGGGCGTTCTCGGCGAACACGGACGCGGCACTGCCGAGTATTTCGGGCTCGAAGATGAAGTAGATATTTATATGGGAACGTTCTCCAAATCGTTGGCAAGCATAGGCGGATACATGGCGGCAAAGCACGACGTTTGCGAATACGTACGCCACAACTCCCGTCCGTTTATTTTCAGCGCAAGCTTAACGCCCGCAAACGCGGCGTGCGCTTTGAAGTCGCTTGAAATTTTGGAAAGAGAGCCGCAAAGGGTAAAACGCCTTGCCGAATTGAGTAACTATATGCGAACCAACTTAAAGAGGGAGGGTATAGACATTATCGACGGCACAACGCCCATTATCCCCATTTATACTTATACGGACTTAAAGACGTTTGCCGCGTGCAAGCTGCTGTTCGACAGGGGTGTTTACGTTAACTCCGTCGTATCTCCCGCAACGCCCGTCGGACAAAGCCTTTTAAGAACGAGCTATATGGCAACTCACACCGAAGAACAGCTCGACAGAGCGCTTGTGCAGATAAAAGCCGTCTTAAACGAAATTAAGAACATAGAAGAATAAAAACAAGCCGCGCGGCATAATTGCCGCGCGGCGGTTTTGTTATTTTTCTAAGCCCAAAAGATAATCTGTCGTAACATCAAAATATTTTGCAATTAAACTCAAAGTTTCAAAGTCGGGTTGTCTGAAACCGGTTTCCCAACTACTTATACTTCGTTGACTTACTTTTAACTCTTTGGCAAGTTCTTGTTGAGAAAGTTCCTTTTCGTTTCTCAACTCTTTCAGCCTTTCCTGAAACTTTATCATATAAAAATTATACTTCCATATGAGCTAAAAATACTTGACCTAGCTCGGTTAGAGCTATATAATAAAACTTATGTACTATTTGCTAATAACCAAAATTAGACTGGACAATACGATTACCAAAGATGAAGAGGTGCGCCGTTGCGCCAATATTATGGATTTTTGGGTAGCGGAAGGCAAAAAATTTGAAAGTCTTAAAAAAAATTTAGTAATAAATGACGCGCTGGTTATGAAAAATTGTTGCCAATATTTTGGATATTGGCATAAATTCAAACTTCTTTGTGAAGGGAAGGCACTGAGCGCTGAAAACCTCTTAAAGATTAATATGGATGAAATATTTGAATTCAGAGATAGCGTTCTTGAAATTATAACGCCGCTTGGCGGTTAAAAATTCGGAAAACCGCAATAAACCGCTTTACAAATAAAATATAATTTGCTAAAATATCAAGGCTATAAATTCACACCCGAAAGGTGGGCGTTCCGTGGCGGTAAATCTTTATGCCGCAATAAACGCCTCAAATACCACGCTTTCGGGGAGGTAAAACGGAGGAAAAATTATGGCAGTTATAACTATGAAACAACTGCTCGAAGCAGGCGTACACTTCGGGCATCAGACGAGGAAATGGAATCCCAAGATGGCTAAGTACATCTATGCGGAACGCAACGATATTCACATTATCGATTTGCAGCTTACCGTTGACCTTATCGAAGAGGCATACAAATTCGTATGCGAAGCTGCGAAAGAGGGCAAAACCGTTCTCTTCGTCGGCACTAAAAAGCAGGCTCAGGACGCCGTAAAGGAAGAAGCTGAGCGTTGCGGTATGTACTACGTAAACTCCCGTTGGCTCGGCGGTACGCTGACCAACTTCAAGACCATTCGCACCCGTATCGACAGAATGGTTAAAATCGAAAAAATGGAACAGAGCGGCGAGTTCGACCTTCTTCCCAAAAAGGAAGTTGCAAAACTCAAAGAAGAATACGGTAAACTCGTTACCAACCTCGGCGGTATCCGCGATATGAACAAGCTCCCCGGCGTTATGTTCGTGGTAGACCCCCACATCGAGGACATTGCAGTTGCTGAAGCGCGCAAACTCAATATCCCTATCGTAGCTATTACCGATACCAACTGCGACCCCGACCTTATCGATTACGTTATCCCCGCTAACGACGACGCTATCCGTGCGGTTAAGCTCATTGCGTCGGTTATCGCAAACGCGGTAATCGAAGCTAATCAAGGTGAAACGCCCGTTCTTCCCGTAGAGGACGGCGAGCCCACTTCGATAGAAGAAGTAGTTGCGGCGGCAGAAATTGCGGAAGTTAAGGAAGAAGTTACCGAAACCCCTAAAAAGCCCGCAAGAAAAAAGAAGACCGAAACGGCTGAACCCAAGGCAGAGTAAGGAGGAAACAGAATATGGCATTCACGGCTAAGGACGTTATGGAGCTCCGCGACAAGAGCGGCGCAGGTATGTTGGATTGCAAAAAGGCTTTGACCGATGCTGACGGCAATATGGAAAAGGCAGCCGAGCTTCTTCGTGAGCGCGGCATTGCAAAGGCAGTTAAAAAGGAAGGCAGAATTGCGGCAGAGGGCGTAGTTGGCGCATACGTTTGTGAAAAGTGCGGTATAGGCGTTCTCGTCGAAATCAACTGCGAAAGCGATTTCGTGTCCCGCGGCGAAAAATTCCACGGCATAGTGGACGCGGTTGCAAAGGTTATTGCAGAAAACAAGCCTGCTGACGTTGACGCGCTCAACGCGTGCAAGCTCGAAGGCGCAACCGTTAAAGATTATATCACCAACGCAACGGCAGTAATCGGCGAAAAAATATCTATCCGTCGTTTCGAAATTTACGAAACGAAGGGCAAAATCGAAACTTATATCCATATGGGCGGCAAGGTCGGCGTTATGGTTGACGCAGTTGACTTTAAAGCAGGCGCAGAGGAAACCTTGCACGACGTAGCGTTGCAGATTGCGGCGTCCAAGCCCGGCTACGTTAAGGAAAGCGAAGTTCCCGCAGAAGTTTTGGCTAAGGAAAAGGAAATTATGCTCGTTCAGATGCAGAACGACCCCAAGAACGCCAAAAAGCCCAAGGAGATTTTGGAAAAGATTATCGACGGCAAAATGGGCAAGTTCTATTCCGAAAACTGCCTTTTGGATCAGCCGTTCGTAAAGGACGACAGTCAGAAGGTTTCGGCTGTTATCGGCAATAAGTTCACCGTCGTTCGCTTTGCCCGCTTCGAAATGGGCGAGGGCATTGCTAAGAAGAGCGAAAACCTTCAGGACGAAGTGGCTAAGCAGATTGAAGCTATGAAGAAATAAGCGTTCCGCTTAACCGAATATCTTAATTGCGTTATGCAACGAAATCTCGAATTAAACTTAAAAAATTCGGCGCGGTTCGTACGAACCGCGCCGTTTAATTTAATTAACGTTTCGTCAAAAATGGAGGAAATCAAATGATTGATGCAGTATTGGTACGCAGACTTAACCGCGACGCAACCCTTTCGGAAGACGAAAAAGCAAGAAGAACGGTTAACGTTATGAAAATATGGTCTGAAATTCGGGAAATTGTTAACGGAAAAGACGAGCAAATTATAGCGTTAAATACTGATATAGATTATGAAACCGAGGGCTTTACCGACGAATATTTGGCAGTGGTAAAGGAGATATACGTCTACGGGGTTTTAAAACTTGCCTACGAGGGTAAGGATACCGAACCCGATTTGCGTCAGCAAGGCTGCGTAAAGGATATAGTGGAGTTTGTAAAAGACGCGGCAAAAGAACGGAAAGAGTAAGTATTACGGCTTATATGTTTAATTTTCCAAATTTTGCTATTTGTGTTGATTTTTTGCGGCGTATCTGTTATAATATTGCGGAGAAATTATTAATGAACTCTTAGGGGGGTAAAATGACGCCGAAGTATAAGCGCGTACTTATCAAACTTTCGGGCGAAGCTCTTGCGGGCGCGCAGGGACACGGTCTTGACGAAAACGTTATTTCCGAAGTCGTTGAACAGATTAAAACCGTTCACGATATGGGCGTGGAAATCGCTCTCGTTATCGGCGGCGGCAACTTCTGGCGCGGGCGTCAGGGTAAGCAGATGGACAGGACCACCGCAGACCATATGGGTATGCTCGCGACGGTTATGAACTCGCTTGCAATGATGGATGCCTTAGAGCAACGCGGAATTCCTACCCGCGTTCAGACGGCGCTCATTATGACCTCGGTTGCAGAGCCTTACATTTTAAGAAAAGCTTTGCACCACTTCGAA
The DNA here is from genome assembly GCA_947174415.1 of uncultured Clostridia bacterium. Classification (GTDB taxonomy): domain Bacteria; phylum Bacillota; class Clostridia; order Christensenellales; family Borkfalkiaceae; genus Coproplasma. The sequence continues at coordinate 67,235 of CAMWIW010000002.1, read as the reverse complement.
AAAGGGCGGGTCGTCATTATGGCTTGCGGCACGGGTAACCCGTATTGCTCCACAGATACCGCTGCGGCGCAGAGGGCGTGCGAAATTCAAGCCGACTTGCTTCTTATGGCTAAGAACATTGACGGCATTTATGATAGCGACCCCAAGCTTAACCCCAAAGCAAAAAAATACGACCATATTAAATATATAGATATAATCAACAACGGCATAAAGGCAATGGATACGACGGCGGCAACGATGTGTATGGAAAACGACATTCCCGTGCTTGCTTTCGGGCTTGACGAAAAGAACTCCATTATAAAAGCCGTCTGCGGCGAAAAATTAGGCACGATAATTGATAATAATTAAAAGGGGAATAATAATGATAGATAACGAACAGGTTGAAGAAATACTTTTGATTTTGGACGACAAGCTTACAAAGACCGTAAGCGTTTTGAAGGAAGAATACGCGGCGGTTCGCGCGGGCAGGGCTAACCCTCACATTTTAGATAAGGTTATGGTAGACTACTACGGCGCTCCCACGCCCGTAACGCAGACCTCCAACATATCGGTGCAGGAGGGCAGATGCCTTGTAATTTCGCCTTGGGACGTCTCTCTTTTAAAGGGCATAGAGAAGGCGTTACAGCAGTCGAATATCGGCATTACTCCGACCAACGACGGCAAGGTTATCCGCCTTGCTTTCCCTCAGCTTACCGAGGAGAGAAGAAAAGAGCTTTCCAAACAAGTCCGTAAAATGGGCGAGGACGCAAAAGTCGCAGAAAGGAATATCCGCCGCGACGCCCTCGAACAGTTGAAGAAATTAAAGACCGATAAAGTTCTTTCCGAGGACGAATACGCGTCTTGCGAAAAGGACGTTGAAAAGGCGGTTTCCGACGCCGTAGCCGAAATCGACGCGGCTGTTGCGGCTAAGGAAAAGGAGATAATGACCGTTTAATAATGGACGAAAATAGAATTCCTCTGCATATAGGGCTAATAATGGACGGCAACGGCAGATGGGCGAAAAAGCGGCTTATGCCGCGTTCGTACGGGCATAACGCAGGTATGAACGCCATGATAAAAATCGCAGAGCACGCCCAAAACCTCGGCGTTAAATACCTCACCGTCTATACCCTATCAACGGAAAATCTTCTGCGCCCCGAGGAAGAACTCGAAGGGCTTTACGCGCTTTTCCGCAAATATTTTAAAAAGAATTTACAAAAGCTTTATAATAGCGGCGCGGGCGTAAAGGTAATAGGCGACGTTTCCGTCTTGCCAGAGGACGTGCAAGTCCTGTTAAGGGACGGCGAAAACAATTCGCCGAAAGATGCAGCTTTTACGCTGATTTTTGCTATAAATTACGGCGCGCGTTCGGAAATACTGCGTGCCTGCAACCTTGCCGTGGAACGGGGCGAAAAGCTTGACGGAAGCGGGCTTGACGCATATCTTTACACTCACGGCGTGCCCGACCCCGATTTGATTATAAGAACGGGCGGGGAAAAACGGTTATCAAACTTTCTTTTATATCAGGCGGCATATTCGGAGCTGTATTTCACCGACGTTTTATTTCCCGACTTTGACGAAGCAGAGCTTGACAAAGCTATCGCGGAATATTCCAAGCGTGAAAGACGGTTCGGAAAAATATAAAATAAAAAGGTAAAATATTTTGGCAGAACAAGAAGAAGTACGGGGCGTTATGCCTACGGAAAACGGGAATAAAAAGAAAAAACTTACTTCGTTGCAGCAGCGTGTAATCACCGCGGTTTGCTACGTCGCGGTGTGGGCTTTGATGTGCGCGCTTAAATGGTGCGTACCGCAGGGCAACGTCTCGGGCGGTTGGGGCTCAATCGGGTTCGATTTGGTGTTTACGGCCGTTTCGGTTATCGGCGCATACGAGTTTTTACGCGCAATCGACCGTTCTGAAAGCGGAATAAACTGCAAAATATCGTTTCCGCAGCGCGTCATAACCATAGCGTTCTGCGCAATGGCAGTGCCTCTTTTCACTTTGGTCGAAATGGCAATGGACGGCGGCTTGCTTGCAATGGCTTGTGCGTTTACGGTTTACGTTATGTTCCTTGCCGCAACTTCGGTTTTCGATCATAAAAGAAGTTCGGTAAAGGGTACTATATACTGCGTATTCTGTATGCTCTATTGCGGCGTACTTTCGTCCGTGCTTTCGGCAATCAACCATTTGAACGCAAACTCAATGGCGGCTATCCTTATCGTGTTTATGTGTCCCATTCTGACGGACACGGGCGCGTTCATTATAGGCAGCTCTTTGAAGAAATTCGTGCCTATGAAGCTTGCTCCTCAGCTTTCGCCCAACAAGACGGTGATAGGCGCGGTCGGCGGACTTATCGGCGGCGTTCTCGGCGCGATAATCGTCTATTATATGATGTATCTTTTAGGCGGCATTAACGGCGAAATTTTCTACACCGGCTTTAACGGCGTAGAGTTAACGGTTAAAAGCACAACCTTCCCGCCGCTTTTGTCCTTCGTGCTCGTCGGGCTTGCTACCGCCGTAATGGCGCAGATTGGCGACCTTTTCGAAAGCGCGATAAAGCGCGAGTGCGGCGTAAAGGATATGGGAAAACTTCTTCCCGGACACGGCGGAGTGTTAGACAGATTTGACAGTATGCTTTATTGTAGCGTCGTAGTGTTTATCAGCTTCGGCACTATAATCTAAAAAAAGTATAAATTTTCAACGGCAAGTCCCAAAACCGAGTGTTTGGGACTTGCACCCAATTTAGCACACTTATTGTTTTTTTGTCATTAATTAAAATTTTACGGGTATAATAATTATGAAAAAGATTGCTTTATTAGGTTCAACGGGTTCGATAGGCGTTCAGGTATTAAACGCGGTACGCCGCCACCCCAACAGCTTTAAAATCGTTGCAATGGCAGCCTACGGTGAGTCAAAGGCTTTCATTCAGCAGGTAAAGGAATTCTCTCCCGAGCTTTATACCGTTGCCTCGAAAAACAAAGCGGCAGCTTTGGAAGTCGCAAGCTATAATGACGCCGATATAGTTTTTAACGCAGTCAGCGGTTTTGCGGGTCTCGAATACAGCGTTAAGGCAATTAAGGCGGGCAAAAATCTTGCCCTCGCCAACAAGGAAACCTTGGTTTGCGGCGGCGAGCTTATTACGCGCCTTGCCAAAAATTACGGGGTGGAAATTATTCCTGTCGACAGCGAACACTCGGCAATCTGGCAGTGCCTCAATTTTGACAGGAACGCGTCGTTTAAAAAACTTATTTTAACGGCAAGCGGCGGTCCGTTCAGAGGTTTTACTCCCGAACAGCTCGAAAAGGTTACTCCTCAGCAAGCCCTGAATCACCCCACGTGGCAAATGGGCAAAAAAATAACTATAGACAGTGCAACTCTTTTAAACAAGGGTTATGAAGTAATCGAAGCACACGAGCTTTTCGGTACGCCCTATTCCAAGATTGAAACGGTTATTCAGCCGACGAGTGTGGTACATTCCCTCGTGGAATTTGCCGACGGCGCAGTAATGGCGCAAATGGGCTCGCCCGATATGCAAGTGCCCGTTCAGCTTGCCCTGACTTATCCGCGCCATATGTCTACGACGGCGCAACCGTTAAGCTTTAAAAAGGCGTTGTCATTAGAGTTCATACCTTTGGCGAGAAAGCAGTATCCTCTGTACGATTTGGCTTTGAATTGCGGAAAGGAAGGGGGTACTATGCCCTGCGCGCTTAACGCTGCGGACGAGGTTGCCGTAAAAGCATTTTTGGACGACAAGATAAAATTCACCGACATTTACGCTACAGCGGAACACGTCATTTCCACGACCGCACGCGACGAAGTCGTAAGCTATAAGCAGCTCGAAGAGGTGGACAGAACGGCGCGTTGGAAGGCGCAGAAATTTATATATAAACTCTCAAAATAATTCCGCGACGCCGCGTTTTTCAGGCAACCGCGGATAAAGGAATTAATGGTATTACTTTCAGTTTCCTCGGTAATGTCAACGATAGGTTCGGTTGCACTTGCAATTCTTATCTTGCTTATTATGATAACCGTTCACGAATTCGGGCATTATCTTGCGGGTAAAGCGTTAAAATTCAAAATAAACGAGTTTGCGATAGGTTTCGGACCAAAAATTTTCAAACGCAAATCCAAGCGCACGGGTGAGCTGTTTTCGATCAGACTTTTGCCCCTCGGCGGTTTTTGCGCGTTCGAAGACGAGGACGGGAACGAGGAAGAGAGCAAAGAAAGCTTCGTATCCAAAGCTCCGTGGAAAAGAATTATAGTCCTGCTTGCAGGGCCGTTAATGAACTACGTCCTTGCGTTGCTTTTAATTATCGTATCGATGTTTTCGTTCGGGCAACAGGTTTTTAAGGTGGGCGGAATCGATACCACGAGTGAAACGGCAATCGTAAATGCCGAAAAGTACGAAGGGCACAGCCTTCAGGCAGGCGACTTGATTTTGGAAGTAAACGGCAAGCGCATTTATCTTATAACAGATATGATGACTGCGCTTAAAAACAAGGTCGAGGACGACCTCGTGCCCATACTCGTCAGCCGCGGCGGAGAGGAAATTACGGAGGAAGTAGTTCTCCGCGGGGATTGCGATTTTCAGAACTCCAACGAAACGAGTAAGCTGTGGCGGGCTCTCGGCATAGACACCGTCCAAAGGGAGGACGGCAAGTATTGGAACGTTTCGGCGGACAATTACAGGTTGGGTTTTTTCCAAACGATAGGCGCGTCGTTTGTTTATTCTTTTAAAATAGCGGGAACAATCTTCAAGGTTTTGGGCGAGCTATTGACGGGCAGCTTAGGACTGAACGCAATGGGCGGTCCTGTTACGACTATAAAACTAACTTCGGAAATAGCTACCCAAAGCGTGCAGTCGTTCTTGGAAATTGCGGCGTATATAGGCGTAAACCTTGCCGTGTTCAATTTGTTGCCTATACCCGCCCTCGACGGCAGTAAAGTAATATTCTGTCTGATAGAATGGATTTTCCGAAAACCCGTGCCAAGAAAAATAGAGGCAATTATCCACTCCGTGGGCTTTATATTAATTCTTGTTTTTGCGGTGCTTGTGGATATTTTACAATTCGTTCGATGTTAAACAAAGCCCCGACGGCTTAGCCGTCGGGGTGCTTTAATTTTATGATTAATCGTCCAACCCTAAAAGGTAATCGGCGGTTACGCCGAAAAACTTTGCAAGAGTAATGATTGCAAGTGCGCTCGGCACTCTCTCTCCTGTCTCCCAAGAAGAAAGCGTACTTTTACTGATGCCCGTTTCTTTTGCAAGCTGAACAAGTGTAAATTTTTTTGCCAATCTCAATTCTTTCAGTCTTTCGATAAATTTTTCCATATAAACATTAAAACATAATTGTGGAAAAAATGCTTGACATTCCACAATGCTGGAATTATAATAAATGAAATGAAAGCAAGAGGTGTATTATGAAAACTGCGATTGTATAGAAACCGAACAACAAGCAGAAGCTTTATTTCAGCACTATAAAGAGGGGGTCAAACTCTGTTTAATGCTTGCCGCAGAAGCGGCGTTAAAATAAAACAAAGCCCCGCGCGGTAAAACGCGCGGGGCTTTTTAGTTTATTTAATTTTCCGCAGTGATTTCTTTGGGTTCTTCGGCTTTGGGTTTTATAAGCGCGCCCGCTTGTATTGCTTTAAGCTGCTTTACGAACGGCTTTACCGAGAATATTATAGCTCCGACTACTATGCACACAAGCGCGTCGATAAACACGAACGAGTTATATGCAAGGCTGTACGCCCAAACGCTGTCGAGGGTGGAGTATTCCGAGAATGCAAACACGCCCGAAAGGGTATGGCAAGCAAAGCGCAAAACGGCTGCGCACACCGCGCCGAGTGCAAACTGCACCTGAGGGAGCTTATCGAGCTTCTTGATTTTAGTGAAAGTTCCCGCCAAGCCCATAGCAGTGAAAGCGAGGGGGTAGTCCAAAAGAAATTGCGCGGGGTGTATTATCCAAGGGTCTTGCACGGCTTGCAAAGTTCCGTACACAAGGCCCGCCAAAACGCCCTTTCTTACGCCGAATAAATACGCGTAAATCATAAGAGGCAGAAGGGACGCGGGCGTAACCGAGCCGCCTTGCGGCAAGTCAATGGGTTTTATGTAGGAGAGGGCAAAGCTCATGGCAATGCATACCGCCGCATAGGAAATCGATTTGGAATCGAAGCCGCGCTTTTCGTTCCTGCCGACGAATACCGCTACAAGTACGATTAGTGCGATTATTATTGCCGCGCAAATATACAGAACTGCGTTTTCCGTAACGGTTATTACCGCTCCGTTGTTTTCTTCCGCCGTGCCGTGCGAAGAGTACACTGCAAGACATATGAACGTCGCAATAAACGCCGCAAGGAAAAGGGCGGCAACGGTCAAGCAGGTGATTTTAAACGCTTTTTTGTTGAAAAGTGAGGAAATATACGCCGCGGCAATTCCGAGAATTGCGATGCCGCCGACAACCGTAAACGGTACAAGCACGAGCCCTAAAATTTCGGGGTATTCGGCGTAGCCTTTTTCGGCGATTTTCGCATAGCCGAGGGCAAGCATACTCACTATTACGGTAACGGCAAAGCCGCAGGCTACGGCAACGGCGGCGCGGGCAAAGCTTTTAAAAGCTTCGGGCTTTTTAAAATGAACCAATACGCCGACGGCGATAATAATCGCAACCAACGCAATAGCCGTATAAAAGAATATCTGATTTAACAGGCTCTGCGCGTATTCAGTCCAAACTTCCGAGTACAAATAGTACTTTTGTCCGTCCTCGTACTTGATGCGGTCGAAGTACGAGCTTGCAAGGTGTGAAAAAAACATAAAACTCCTTCTACCGCCGAAAATAAAAATCGCCCACGCAAAAAACGGGGACGAAAGAAATAATCTCTTTGCCTTATCGCTCAACCATTACGTTGCCGATTCAAAGGGTATAATCTCAGCCTTGAAGTCTGTTCAAAGCACCCCCGACGGTATTTAATTTATTATGCTAAAATTATATTATAAATAAGGTGCAAAGTCAAATAATTTGCGTTATAATAAGTGTATGGGTTACAATTTTTACGCTTTTATGGACAGAATGAAGTATATCAAGCGCTGGCAGCTTATGCGAAGCGTGCGGGAAGAGAACATTATGGAACATTCCCAACAGGTCGCAATGTTTGCGCATGCGCTTGCAGTCATTAACAATAAGGTATACGGGGGCAACGCGGACGCGGCAAAAGCCGTACTCTACGCCGTCTATCACGAGTGCAGCGAGGTTATGACGGGCGATTTGCCTACGCCCATAAAGTACTTCAACAACTCTATTCACGGCGCGTATAAGCAGTTGGAGGACAGGGCGTGCGACAAGCTGTTAAACACCTTGCCCGAAGCACTGAGGGAAGATTTTGCCATTGCGGTAAAGCCTGACGGCGACAGCCTCGAATACAAGATTATGAAGGCGGCGGACAGGCTTGCGGCTTACGTCAAGTGCCTTGAAGAATTGAAGTGCGGCAATACCGAGTTCGTAAAAGCGAAGAAGAGTATAGAGGACGACTTACATTCCCGCAATATGCCCGAAGTCGAGTACTTTTTCGAAAACTTTATAAACGGCTTTGCGTTAACTTTGGACGAGTTGGAAGAAATCTAATAAAAAAGCCCCGCGCGGCAATGCCGCGCGGGGCGCTTTTTTTATTTCGTTTCTGTCGGAGTATTGGGTTCGGCAAAGCCGAGCTCTTCCGCCGCCGTGTGTCCCGCCGGATGCGCGGGTTCTTCTTCAACGGCGTTTCCGCCGTCGCCGCCGTCGGGCTTCTTTTTCTCGCTGTACAATACCTTTAAAAGTATAGGTGTAAGTATTGACGAAATGAGTATTAAAAGTACCGTCATAAGCACGAAGCCTTCGGGCAAGCCCGCGTCTACGGCTTTATCGGTAACGATAAGAGCAACTTCGCCGCGCGCCATCATACCGACGCCCGCTATCGCGCTTTCGCGCCAATTGTATTTAAAGCCTTTGGCAACTGCTCCGCAGCCGACGACTTTGCCTATAAGCCCCATAATCACTGCAAGGAAGGCAAGGAGAACTATCATACCGCTCATGCCGTCGAACGATATGTTGCTTATGCCTATATTCGCAAAGAACACGGGTGCAAACATAGTGTAGGTGTTTACTTCTATTTTTTTATCTGTATACGCACTTGCACGGTGTACAGTCGAAAGCACAACGCCCGCAAGGAACGCGCCCGTTATATCCGCAACGCCGAAAATCTCTTCGGCTGCCCAGCTGTAAAGAAAGCATACCACAAGCGAGAAAACAGGGATACGGTGAGTTACAGGCCATTTTTTATCAAGCCATTTGAAAAGGTAAGAAACACCGAAACCGAGTCCGATAGCCACTACGAAGAACGCAACAATCATTATAAGCGTTCCCCACCATTGGGCTTTAAACCATTCGAAACTGCCCGTTTCAGCACTCACGACGCCCGCTTTTGCAATGCCCGTAACTACGGATAAAAGAATTATGCCGATGACGTCGTCGATTATTGCGGCGGAAACGATAGTAGTGCCGAGCTTAGTGTTGATTTTTCCAAGCTCCTTTAAAACCGATACGGTTATCGCAACGCTCGTTGCGGTAAGTATCATACCAATGAAAATACTGTTGTAAATATTTTCCGTGCCAAGTCCTATATCGCCGAACGGCAGAGAAATTACCGTGCCGAGCACGAGAGGGATAAATACGCCCGCGCAAGCTATTAAAATTGCCGCAGGACCTGTCTTTTTCAATTCTTTTAAATTAGTTTCAAGTCCCGTAGAGAACATTAAAAGAAGAACGCCTATTTTCGAGAAAATAGCAAGTCCGTCCGTGCCTGCCGCAAAAGCGTTTCCTTCGGAGTCAACGCCGTTTAATAAGAACAGCGAAGTATACTCTGCGCCGTTGCCCTTGTCAAGCCCGATAAGAGAGAAGCCGCAAAGCTCGCCGAATATTGCAGGGCCGATAATTATGCCCGCAATTATATAGCCGAGAACTTGCGGAAGTCCTATTTTTCTGAAAATCAGTCCGAAAAGTTTTGTGAAAAACAGTATTAAGGCAAGGATAATTACAAAGCCCAAGCCGCTGTTAATTAAGAAAACTCCGTTCATTTTTTATCTCCTGTCCGTTATTCCGAATTATTATAGCACATAGTTTTTAAAATTGCGCTTTTTTTATTTCTTTTTATGATTTTGCTGAAAAAATTTTTAAAAAAAGGTCTTGACAAATTAAAAAACCGTGTTACAATATAGGTGAAAAGAAAATAACTTACAAAAAATGTTGCGCGCGAACATTTTTACGGGTTGTTTCGAGAGGTCAGCAAACGCCGCCTCTATATGATAAGGGTAGTATATTTTGGGAGGTAAGAGTATGAGAACTTACACCAGAATGAAGAAAGAGAAAGGAAGGTAAACTCCGATGTACAATTTTAGGGGTGAAATCTAATTCCGAAAACGCGGATTGTTAGCAGTTAATTAATCTGCAGTCAATTAACTGCATGGTTTAGAACCGATTTGGCGTATGCCCCGCGTAGGAGGCGATTTCAAAAATCAAAACTTAATAAAAAATTTCGCCGCGCGGCTTTTGAAAGCCGCGCGGCTGTGTTTATTTATAGTTGGCATTGGAAATATATTGATGCAACGGAACGTTTGATTTGCTGAAAGTCAGTTTGCCGTTGACGCAATTAAGATACTTTGATGCAACGGAACGTTGCTCAGTGCGAAAGAATCCAATTTTTTACGTCTTCACGCGCTATGGCGGTTATATTTTCCGTTGGATATTTAGACTTAGGTCCGCCGTTAGTGTAGATAAAATATTTTCCGCTTTGCGTTATATATAAAGTCTCTTCATAGCCGTCAGGGTCGCCGGGAAAACCGTAAGTGAATTTTTTATCTACGGTGGAGGACGCCGTGTCGTAAAGAATATCGTTTATTTCTTTACTCATAGTTATCACTTCCCTCAATCAATAGAATTTTATCATATTGATAAAAATATGTCAATTTAAAGCGTTTTATGTGATTTTAACTTTGTCATTTGTTAAAAAATAAATTTTTATGTTAAAACCGTTATGATTTTATCTGAAATCCCGAGTTTTTGTCAAGTGAAAATGCTTGACAGCTTTACGAAATCGTTATATACTTTTTAAGTATCTTATATGGACAAAGTTTCTTTTATCGGGTTGTGGGATATTTACCGCGGGCTTTTAACACCCACTCAGCAGGAGATAACCGACCTGTATTTCAACCTCGATTTAACCCTTTCGGAAATCGCCGAAGAAAAGGGCATCACCCGTCAGGGCGTATCCGAATGTTTAAAAACCTGCAAAAAGCAGCTTGAAGAATATGAAGAGCGGTTGCATATTTATAAAAAACTTCAGGATATTTCGCTGCGGGTTTCCCTTAAGGCGACTGAAATTAACGTCTGGGCGGAAGAATTCAAATCTTCCCACCCCGAATTTTCAACCGAAGTCAACAATCTCACGGATATATTAAATAAGGATAATTAACGTTTTGGGTGCATTTTCTTCTCTTTCCGAAAGATTAAATCATATATTTTCCAAGCTGACTAAGCGCGGACGGCTTACCGAGCTTGAAATAAAGACGGCTATGCGCGAAGTGCGCGTGGCTCTTTTGGAAGCGGACGTAAATATTCAGGTTGCAAAGGAGTTCTGCCGCGAAGTTTCGGAAAAGGCAGTAGGACAGGAAATTTTAAAAAGCCTTAACCCCGCGCAGCAAGTTATTAAAATTGTTAACGATGAGCTTATCGCTTTGATGGGCTCAACCAATCAAAAGCTTAATATTTCCCCCAAGCCCCCCACTGTAATAATGATGTGCGGCTTACAGGGCGCAGGCAAGACGACGATGTGCGGCAAGCTTGCAGTGAATTTGAAAAAAAGCGGTAAAAAGCCACTTTTGGTCGGTTGCGACATTTACCGCCCCGCGGCAATTAACCAACTTAAAGTAGTCGGCGGAAAAGCGGGAGCGGAGGTATTTGAAAAGGGTACGCAAAATCCAGTAAAGACCGCGAAAGAGGCGGTAGAGTACGCACGTTCGATGGGCTACGATACTGTCGTAATAGATACTGCGGGCAGACTCGAAATAGACGAGCCTCTTATGCAGGAACTTGAAAACATCAAAAAGTCGGTTGAAGTTTGCGAAATTCTTCTGACCGTTGACAGTATGATGGGTCAGGTTGCCGTCAACGTCGCAAAGACGTTCAACGAAAGGCTTGAAGTTACGGGCGTAATTCTTACCAAGCTTGACGGCGATACCCGCGGCGGCGCGTGTCTCTCCATAAAAGCCGTAACGGGCAAACCCATTAAATTTATCGGCGTGGGCGAAAAGCTTACCGACTTAGAACCGTTCTATCCCGACAGAATGGCGTCGAGAATTCTCGGTATGGGCGACGTTTTAACCCTTATTGAAAAGGCGCAGGAGGTCGTTTCGGAAGAACAGGCAAAGGCAATGCAGAAAAAAATGCTTGAAAATACCTTTACCTTAGAGGACTATCTCGTGCAGTTCGAGAGCATGAAGAAAATGGGCGGCGCGCAGGCACTTCTTTCAATGATGCCGGGAATGGGCGGCAAGGTTAAAGCCGAGGATATTGACGAGAAGAAAATAGAGCGCACGAAAGCCATAATCCAATCTATGACGAAGAGGGAACGGGTAGACCCCGCAATAATCAACTCTTCGAGAAAGAAAAGAATTGCCGCAGGCAGCGGCACTAGCGTGCAGGAGATAAACCAGCTTTTAAAGCAGTTCGAACAGACGAAACAGCTTATGAAACAGCTCAAAAGCGGCAAAAGACGGTTACCTTTTTAGCATTAACTAATTCAATTACAAAAAATAAAATTTTATATATTTAAGGAGTTTTACAAAAATGGCAGTAAAAATGAGACTTACGAGAATGGGCGACAAGAAGTCCCCCTTCTATCGCGTAGTGGTTATCGATTCGAGAAAGGCGCGTTCGGGCGAGTATATCGACAAAATCGGTTACGTCGACCCCCTCAAAACGCCCGCTGAAATCAACATCAACGTTGAAAAGGCTAAATCATGGCTTGCAAAGGGCGTTCAGCCTACCGAAACGGTAAAAAGCTACCTCGTTAAAGTCGGCGCTATGGAGCAGAGCGCTAAGCTTTCCGCACCCAAGACCAACGACAAGAAGAAAAAGGACTAATTTTTCAATTGGGGCGCATATATCCCTTAATTAACGCGCCCAAGGGAGCAATTTATGAACGAAAAAATTCTTGATTTAATCAAATACGTAGTTGAAACTTTCGCGGACAAGAAAGACGAAATCAAGTACGAAGTCGAGGAAAAGGAGAGCGTCGTTGAAGTAACCGTTCTTCTTGACGAAAGCGATATGGGCAAGGTTATAGGCAAACAAGGAAAAATTGCCAAGGCTTTAAGAACGCTCGTTGCGTCGTCCACGCCCCGCAGCTCTAAACGCTACGCGGTTGAAATCAAAGAAAAAAATTAGGTTTTATAATCGCGCAATGTTTTGCGCGATTTTTACCATACGGCTTTTCCGATTTGCGGGAAGGCGGATTTGTTAACGGGAAAATTTATGGAAAGTAAACTTACGGTTGCCGCCGTGTTAAAGCCGCAAGGTATCCGCGGCGAAATAAAAGTTAAAGCTCTATGCGACAGCGCGGAAGACTTAAAAGGCTTAAAGCGCGTTTTTATTGACGGCGTGGAATACGGCGTTCTCGGCGTGCGCGCTCAGGGCGACGTTGGCTATATTTCTTTAAAGGGCGTATTTGACAGAAACGCCGCAGAGCTTCTCCGCGGTAAGGAAATCGAGGCGCTACGCGAAGATATGCCGCCACTTCCAGAAAACCGCTTCTATATTGCGGATTTGACGGGTTGCGCAGTCGTAACTTCTTCGGGTGAGACGATAGGCGAAGTGATTGCCGTTACCCCCGCAAGAACGGATATTTACACACTTAATACCCCGAACGGCGAGGTGAGCTTTGCTGCGGCCGAGGGCGTTATCGAGGAAGTGGATACCCAAAACAAAAAAATTACCGTCAACAAAAAGAGATTTAAGGAAGTTTCGGTTTGAAAATCACCGTTCTAACGCTCTTTCCCGATATGTTTACTCCTTTAAAGGAGAGCATAGTCGGACGGGCTGTCAATTCGGGAAAACTTAATATCGAAATCGTCAACATACGCGACTTCGCGCAAAACAAGCATTTTAAGTGCGACGACTATCCCTTCGGCGGCGGCGCGGGAATGGTTATGATGCCTCAGCCCGTTGCGTCGGCAATCGAAGCGGTTGACGCCGACCACAAGGCAAGGCGCATTTATATGTCTCCAAAGGGTGAAACGTTTAAGCAGGAAAAGGTGTTTTCACTTTTAAATTACGAACACCTCGTGCTTCTGTGCGGGCATTACGAGGGGCTCGACCAAAGAGTTATCGACTTGTATATCGACGAGGAGATTTCCATAGGAGACTACGTTTTAACGGGCGGCGAACTGCCCGCAATGGTAGTGTGCGACTGCGTTGCGCGCTACGTTGACGGCGTGATTTCGGACGGTTCTTTGGTTGACGAAAGCTTTTCGGGCGGTGGGCTCGAATATCCTCAATACACCCGTCCCGCCGAATTTAAAGGAATGAAAGTGCCCGAAGTTCTATTGTCGGGCGACCATAAAAAAATAGACGAGTGGAGAAAGGAAGAGGCGCAAAAGCTTACTTTAAGCCGCCGCCCCGACCTTTTAGGCGGTGAAAACAAATGAAAACTATTCAGTGGTTTCCCGGTCATATGACCAAGGCGATGCGCATGATGGAGGCTCACCTGTCTTTGGTTGACGGCGTGGTTTTCGTCCTTGACGCAAGATGTCCCGCCGCCTCGTTCAACCCGCGGCTCAAAAAAATGGCGCAGTCAAAGCCCGTTTTATACGTTCTTAATAAGGGCGATTTAGCCGACGAGCGTGCGGATATACTCTTGAAAATTATTAAAGATACGGGCGCACAAGCCGTTAAAATAAACGCGGTGAATATGGCTTCAAAGCGGGATATTATGGGGGCAATTGAAAAATTAGTTGCCGAAAAACGCGCGAAGGCGCTTGAAAAAGGCTATAACAAAGTTTTCCGTTTTATGGTTGCGGGCGTACCTAATACAGGCAAGTCAACCCTAATAAATTTACTTGCAGGCGGCAAGCGCGCCGAAACGGGCGACAAAGCGGGCGTAACCCGCGGTAAGCAGTGGATAAGGTGCGGAAGCTTCGAGCTTTTGGATACCCCCGGTACGATGCCGCCTGCATTTGAAAACCAACACCTTGCAACGCACTTGGCGTTCGTCGGAAGCGTTAACGACGATATTCTCGATATGGACGATATTGCGCTTGCACTATTAGAAGAGCTAAGCAACAAATACCCTCAAAGACTAAACGAAAGATACGGCATAGAAGGCGGTACACCCCTTAATATGCTTGAAACAGTGTGTATAAGGCGGCAATTTTTGTTGCGCGGGGGCGAGTATGATTACGAACGCGCCGAGCGCGCGGTGATAGACGATTTCCGCAAGGGCAAGCTGGGCAGAATAACTCTCGACACACCCGACGACTTAAAGGATTTGAAGTTTTAATGGACAAGCTTAAATACGAAAGAGAACTGAATTTACAGGGCTATAAGTTAGTTTGCGGCGTAGACGAGGTAGGGCGCGGACCGCTTGCAGGACCGGTTGTGTGCGCGGCGGTAATTATGCCGCTTGACGACGTTATCGAGGGTGTTGACGACAGTAAAAAATTAAGCCCGAAAAAGCGGGCTTATCTTGCCGAAAAAATTACCGAAAAAGCAATTGCCTACGCAATATGCCTCATCGAACCGCAAATTATCGACGCTATTAATATCTTGGAAGCAACTAAGCTCTGTATGAAAAACGCGGTTGAAAGTCTTGACGTCAATCCCGATTTCGTCCTCACAGACGGCAATATGACGCTTGATATATCAGTGCCGCAGCAAAGTATCGTAAAGGGCGACTTTTACAGCTATTCCATAGGCGCGGCGTCCATAATAGCAAAAGAATACAGGGACAGGCTTATGGAGGAATACGACACGGTATACCCCGAATACGCCTTTGCCGAAAATAAGGGCTACGGCACAAAAAAGCATATCGACGGTATTTTGAAGGCGGGAATTTGCCCAATTCACCGCAAAAGTTTTACAAAGAAATGGCAAAAGTAGAAAACAGGAATATAAAACTCGGAAAATCTGGCGAAAGGCAGGCGC
Organism: uncultured Clostridia bacterium; assembly: GCA_947174415.1. Classification (GTDB taxonomy): domain Bacteria; phylum Bacillota; class Clostridia; order Christensenellales; family Borkfalkiaceae; genus Coproplasma. The sequence continues at coordinate 52,025 of CAMWIW010000002.1, read as the reverse complement.
AAAAATATTTGGAAGGGAACGGTTGGCAAATTCTCGAAAGGAATTGGAAGAACCCTTTCGGCGAGGTTGATATCATAGCAATGCGCGGTGAAATCTGCGCCTTTATCGAGGTTAAAACCAGACTTTCCGACGAGTTCGGTGCTCCGTCCGAAGCAGTTACAAACAGTCGGAAACTCAAATATATTAGGGGGGCAAACTATTATTTTTGCAATAAAAATATAGATTGCACGGTTCGTTTCGATATTATAGAAATTTTTAAAGGACAGTTAAACCATATAGAAAACGCCTTTACGGCATAAATCAAGGAGGGGAAAATTATGGAAAAAAGAGCTTACGATATTTTTTCAAAGGCAACGAGAGAAGTTTGCATAAGAATAATACCGGGGCATTTCGCAACTCGGCACTCGCACGTTAATTACTGTGTCGATATGACTAAGGTCAAGTCAGAGCTGAATTCTTCCAAAGCAACGGCTAAACTTTTCTGCGACGCTTTGGGCTCAACTCCCGTGGATACGATTATTACGCTCGACAGAATGAAAATGGTGGGCGCATTTATAGCGCACTACCTTTCGCATACCCATATTAACAAGGGTCAGGACATTTCCGTCATTTCCCCCGAAATTTCAAACGATAAGCTGTTGCTTCGCGACAACTTCCTGTCCTATGTTAAGAATAAGCGCGTTATGCTTTTAACGGCTTCCGCTACGACGGGTAAGGACGTAAAGAGCGTTGTCGAGGGAATACGCTATTACGGCGGTATCCCCGTCGGGGTTGCCAACGTGTTCGGCGGCGACTTCGAATGCGACGTACCCGTATACAAGCTTTTCGGGCTTTCCGACGTGCCCGATTATTCTTCCTATTCGCCCGTGGATTGCCCTCTTTGCAAAAAAGGGGTTAAGGTAGACGCGGTAGTGAACTCTTACGGTTACAGTAAAATAATTTAAAAACACAGAGCTGCTTTGCAATACCGATTTCTCTATACATTATATGTATAATGAAACGGCGAAAATAGTTTTGTGAAAATTGCGACACACCCCCTAAAATGAGTTGCATTTTGATTTTTTATTTGTTAATATAAATTTCGACTTCGGACAGTCCTCTGCTTGAAATACTGCAAGAATGTCTTAATATTACGGAGGTTTATTATGAAAGGTTTAGTTGAAGCCATTGAAAACGAGGGTATGAAAAAGGAAGTGCCCGTGTTCAACGTGGGCGATACGGTTAAAGTAGGCTTCAAGGTTATTGAAGGAACTAAGGAGAGAATTCAGAACTTTGAAGGCGTTGTAATCGCTAAAAAGCACGGCGGCATAAGAGAAAGCTTTACGGTAAGAAGGCTTTCTTTCGGCGTAGGCGTTGAAAGAACGTTCCCCTTACATTCACCCAAAATTGCCTCGATTACCGTCGTTAAGCGCGGTAAGGTAAGGCGCGCAAAACTTTACTACCTGCGCGGACTTACAGGCAAGGCTGCCAAGATAGCAGAAATCAAATAATTAAAAAAAGCTCCCGTTGCGTGCGGGAGCTTTTAATTTACCAAAGAGGTAATCATGTTATCTAAAATAACGAGTTTCGCGCTATGCGGACTTGAAGGTATTCCCGTCGAGGTTGAAACCGACATTAACAAAGGTATGGTTTCATTCGATATGGTCGGCTTGCCTGACGCGGCGGTCAAAGAGAGTAAAGAGCGGGTGCGTTCGGCAATAAAGAACAGTTTGTTTCAATTTCCCGTGAACAGAATTACTATAAATCTTGCTCCCGCCGACTTAAAAAAAGAGGGTTCACAGTACGATTTGCCCCTTGCAATAAGTATTTTGATTGCAGCAAATCAGATTACGGCAAACGCAGAGGGAACGGTATTTTTGGGTGAGCTTGCCTTGGACGGTGCGTTAAGACCCGTTACCGGCATTCTCCCCATTCTGATTTCGGCAAAGGCAAAGGGCTTTACGCGCTTCATAGTTCCCGCGGCAAACGCCAACGAGGCAAGCTATATCGAGGGCGTAACCGTCTTTGCTTTGAAAAACCTCGGTGAGGTTGTAGCGCTACTTGCGGGCGAAAGCTCGTTCAGTACCGTAAGCTCACGCAACTTCAGGGCGGCGGCAAGCTCGCAAGAATACGGTTTCGACTTGTCTCTCGTGCGCGGGCAAAAGGTTGCTAAACGCGCTCTGGAAATTGCCGTTGCGGGCGGGCACAATATATTGCTTGCAGGACCTCCCGGTACGGGCAAAACTATGCTCGCTCGGTGTATTCCCACGATTATGCCCGACATGACCTTCGAAGAGGCGTTGGAAGTAACCAAAATTCACTCGATTGCGGGTTGCCTTATGGAAGACGGCATCGTGTCCTTGCGCCCGTTCCGTACGCCTCACCACACCTCGACCGTCGTCGCGCTTTGCGGCGGAGGCAACGTCAAGGTTCACCCCGGCGAAATATCTATGGCGCATAAGGGCGTGCTTTTTTTGGACGAGCTTCCCGAATATACGCGAAGAACGTTAGAATCTCTCCGTCAGCCTCTCGAAGACGGGGTTATAACGGTTGCGCGTGCGGGCGGGGCAGTAACCTTCCCCGCAGACTTTATGCTTTGCGCAAGTATGAACCCTTGTCCTTGCGGCAACTACGGCTCGGCTTATTTAACTTGCACCTGCACTCCTTCACAGGTTCAAAAGTACAGGAGTAAAATTTCAGGTCCGCTTTTGGACAGAATAGATTTACAGGTGGAAGTGGACGGTGTCAAGTACGAAGATTTGGCGGGCGAAGCAAACGGTGAAACGAGTGCGGAAGTAAAGAAGAGGGTTGAAACTGCACGCACCGTGCAAAGAATTCGCTTCGAGGGCGAGCAAAATTCGGTAAATGCTGGTATGAACGAAAAGCAGATTAAAAAGTATTGCCGCCTTACGCCCGAGTGTGAGGGGATACTGCGCACCGCGTTCGAAACGTTTCACCTGTCTGCGCGCGCCCGTTCGCGAATTATTAAGGTTGCAAGAACTATAGCGGATTTGGACTTTTCCGAAGAGATAAAGCCCGACCACATTTTGGAGGCGGCTTCTTACAGGAGCTATGAAGTAAACGGTTGAACTACACGGATGAAGAAATAAATTTAATAACGCTCTGCGCGATAGACGAGCTAACCTATAATCAACGCAAAGCATTGCTTTCGGATTTAGCCTCGTCAAAGCCCGATTTTGTGAAATATGAAAAAAGTCTGATTAAAAGTCTTTCTCACGGCGTATATAATAAAGTAAAGGAAAAATATTTTGACCGCGGATTTCGCGAATGCGTTTTGACTGACCTTGAAACGGCGGGTGTAAAATGTGTAACTTATTTTTCCAAGCATTATCCCCAAAGCCTAAAAAATATCGAAATTCCGCCCATAGTTTTGTACTGTAAGGGCAATATCGGACTTCTCGATACCGAGTGCTTTGCGGTAGTCGGTTCAAGGCGTACTTTGCCTCAGATTTTAAAGGAATGTAAAAAGACTGCAAATGAGCTTACCCAGCATTTCACAGTTGTTACGGGCATTGCCGACGGAGCTGATACCGCCGCCGTTGAAGGCGCGCTAGAAGGCGGCAAGATAATTTCCGTTTTAGCCTACGGCTTTAACTATTTCTATCCCGCTAACAATAAATCGCTTATCAAAAAGGTGGAGGAGCGCGGACTTGTTATATCCGAGTATCCGCCCGAAACTCCCCCTCAAAGGTATTTGTTTCCTATAAGAAACAGAATAATAGCTGGCATTTCACAGGGCACGCTGACAGTATCTGCGGGGCTGAAAAGCGGAGCGCTTATAACTGCGGAATATGCGAAATTATACGGTAGAAGATTGTTTGCATACCCCTATACGATAGGCGTTGCCTCGGGTGAAGGCTGCAATTGGTTATTAAAAAATGGCGCAACGCTTGCGCAAAATACACTTGACATATTTGGCGATTTTGGTTTAGACTTTAAACCGCAAGAAGGCTTAAAGCTTTCAAAGGAAGAAGAAAACCTTCTTTCAGCTATACGCAATCTGGGTGAAGCCTTTATTTCAGACCTTGCGGAACAGTTGGATACTTTACCGTTCAGGATTATTCCTGTTTTATCAAAGTTGGAAATTAAAGGACTTATCGTCAGAATTGGCGGAAACAGATATTCTGCCGTGTAAATTACAGGATTGCGGTACAAGGGGCGAGAAGCCTCTAAAATTCACGAAATATTTTGCGTGCGGAATGGCGCGAAATATTTGTGAGGAGGATTTATATGGATTTGATAATAGTTGAGTCGCCGTCAAAGGCAAAAACCATTTCAAAATATTTGAAAGGCAAGTACAGAGTTGACGCATCGGGCGGGCACGTAAGGGATTTGCCCGAGCGTACTTTGGGCGTGAAAATCACCGAAAATTTCGAGCCTAAGTACGAAATTACCCCTACAAAGAAGGAAATTATAAAAAGACTTGCACAAGAGGCTAAAAAGAGCGGCAAAGTCTACCTTGCAACCGACCCCGACCGAGAGGGCGAGGCTATAAGCTGGCACTTGCAGACCGTTTTGGGCTTAGACGAGAATTCGGCAAACCGTATAGAGTTTAACGAGATTTCTCCCGCGGCGGTGCAAAACGCGCTTAAAAACCCGCGCAAGATAAATATTAACCTCGTAGACGCTCAGCAGGCGAGAAGAGTTTTGGATAGACTCGTAGGCTACAAGCTTTCGCCTCTTTTAAACAAGCGTATTCAGAACGGGCTTTCAGCGGGCAGAGTGCAATCTGTTGCACTCCGTCTTATCGTAGACAGAGAGCGTGAAATTCAGGCCTTCAAGCCCGAGGGCTATTGGCTTATGAACGCATATCTTCAGGACGAGGCGGCAAATTATGCACCCTTTAAAGCCGTATATCAGTGCAAGAAGAGCGGCGAAAGTATCCCCGCAGAAGTAGCCGAAGAGATAGAAAAGAAGGTAAAAGCGGGCAAATTCACAGTTGTCAAAGTCAAGAAAGGCGTAACTAAGCAACACGCGCCCGCACCTTTCACAACGTCGTCATTGCAGCAGGACGCATCGAATAAGTTCGGTATGACGTCGCCCGAAACCATGCTGATTGCACAGCATCTTTACGAGGGTATGGACGTAGGCGGCGACCATATTGCACTTATAACTTATATAAGAACGGACTCCGTCCGCGTTTCAAAAGAGGCGCAGGATAACGCGCTGTCGTTCATTAAGACGACTTACGGTGAAGAGTTCGTTCCCGCAAAACCCAACTTTTACGCAACCAAAAAGGGCGCACAGGACGCTCACGAGGCTATTCGTCCGATAAACTTGTCGGTTACCCCCGCAAGCGTAAAGAACAGCCTCGATAAAAAGCACTATAATATTTATAAGCTTGTTTACGACAGATTTATCGCTTCCCAAATGGCGGAGGCGCAGTACAATTCAATGCAGATAGAAACGGAGTGCGCGGGCTATACTTTCAAGGCGAGCGGCAAGGCGTTGCTTTTTGCAGGTTACACCGCAGCCTATCAGGACGCCCAGAAAGAAAAGGACGACGAAGAGGAAACTTCAAAGCTTCTTCCCCCTTTGAACGAGGGTGATTTGCTGAATTTGAATGAATTCGTAAAAGAACAAAAATACACTAAGCCCCCTTACCGCTACACGGACGCGTCTTTAGTTAAAACCATGGAAGAAAAGGGTATAGGCAGACCTTCCACTTACGCGTCGATAATCTCCGTTCTCAACAAAAGAAAGTACGTTGAAAAAGACGGAAAGTATATGAAACCCACCGAAGTTGCCTATTCTATAACGGATATGCTTTTAAAATACTTCACGGATATTATGGACGTGGGCTTTACCGCGCATATGGAGGACGAACTCGATAAAATCGAGGACGGCGGTTGCGATTGGCACAAGATTATTGCCGACTTCTACCCCGGCTTTGCGGAGCAGCTTAAAACGGCTTCAACGGACGGCGACGAGGAAACGGACGTAATCTGTGAAAAGTGCGGCAGCGTAATGATAAGAAGAATAGGCAAATACGGCAAGTATCTTGCTTGTTCCAACTACCCCAACTGTTCGAATATCGTAAGCGAAAGCAACGTTGAAATTTCGCCTATGCGCTGCCCTAAATGCGGCGCGAATATGGTCGTCAAAAGCGGAAAATACGGTAAATTCCTCGCTTGCCCCAACTACCCCGAGTGTTCTTCGATTTTGCCCATAGACGCAGAACCGACTGAAGAGAAATGCACGGAGTGCAACGCCAATATGCTGTTAAAACGCGGCAAGTACGGTAAGTATTTGGAGTGCCCCATTTGCGCTTCCAAGCGCCCCTATCTTTCCAAAGAACCCGCAAAAGAGGGAGAAAACAAATCCGAAGGCAAATGCCCCGAATGTGGCAAGCCTATGCGCAGAATGTCCTCCAAATCGGGCAAAATCTATTTCGGCTGTACGGGTTATCCCGACTGCAAGTTTTTAAGTTGGGACGTCCCCACGGGAGATAAATGCCCCAAGTGCGGCAAATACCTTATAAAGAAGGGCGGGAAAATAAAGTGTTCGGATAAAGAGTGCGACTATTCAAAGGACTTGCCCGAAAATGAAGGTTGAGGTAATAGGCGCAGGGCTCGCGGGCTGTGAGGCGGCAAATTATCTTGCGGAACGCGGAGTGGAGGTCGTTTTATACGATATAAAACCAAGGACTTTCACGCCCGCCCATTCGGATAAAAATTTTTGCGAACTCGTTTGCTCCAACTCGTTAAAGGGTAACGACCCTCAAACGAACGCGTGCGGACTTTTAAAGGAAGAAATGCGCATCTTGGGTTCGCTCACAATGGAGGCGGCGGCAAAAACCTCCGTTCCTGCGGGCGGTGCGCTCGCCGTGGACAGAGAGAAGTTTGCCTCGTTCGTTACAGATAAAATCAAGAGCAAGAATAATATTTCAGTCGTCTGTAAAGAGGTGGAAGAAGTTCCCGAAAATTGGTGCATAGTCGCCACAGGACCTTTGACCACGGACAAGCTTTCTTGCGGTATTTCACGCATATGTGGGGGGCAATTGCACTTTTACGACGCATCCGCTCCCATAGTTTCAAGGGAAAGTATCGATTTTGACCGTGCATTTTACGGCGACAGATACGGCAAGGGCGGCGACGATTACGTCAATTGTCCGCTCACTAAGGAGGAATACGAAACTTTCGTATCCGAGCTTATCAGCGCAGAGAAAACGATTTTGCACGAATTTGAAAAGCGTGAAATTTTCGAAGGGTGTATGCCCGTTGAAGTTATGGCGGCGCGCGGTTTTGAAAGTTTAAGGTTTGCAAATTTCAAGCCCGTAGGGCTGAAAGACAGTTTGGGAAACCGCTTTTACGCCGTTTTGCAGCTTAGAAAAGAGAATAAAGAGGGCACGGCGTACAACCTCGTGGGTTGCCAAACCAATTTAAAATGGGGTGAACAAAAGCGTGTGTTTTCGCTCATTCCCGCGCTCAGAAACGCAGAATTTCTCCGCTACGGCGTTATGCACCGCAATACTTTTATAAATTCGCCCACCTGTTTGAATGCGGATTTTTCGTTAAAAAGCAACCCGCAGGTTTTCTTTGCGGGACAGATAACGGGCGTCGAAGGCTACGTCGAAAGCGCTGCAAGCGGACTTTTAGCGGCAATTCACCTCTATGAAAGGTTAAAAGGACGGTCGCCCAAAATTCCCGACAACACAACCGTTTTAGGCGCGTTATCGGCACATATATCGGGGGCAACCGAAAATTTTCAGCCAATGAACGCGAATTTCGGCATATTGAAACCCGCCGAAAAATTAATAAAAGACAAAAAGCAACGGTATGCCTATCTCGCCGAACGGGCGTTAGAAAGCATACGCGCATACAAGGAGAGTTTATTATGACAGAATTCCACGCAACGACTATTTGCGCCGTTAAAAGAAACGGCGAAACGGCTATCGCGGGAGACGGACAGGTTACTATGGGCGAAAGCGTAATTTTCAAAAATTCCGCCCAGAAGGTGAGAAGAATTTACGGCGGCAAAGTAATTTTGGGCTTTGCAGGCTCTGTATCCGACGCGTTTTCTTTAAGCGAAAAATTCGAGGGTATGCTCAATAAATTTTCGGGCAACCTTATGCGTTCCGCAGTTGAACTTGCGGAGCTTTGGCGCAGCGACAAAGCCGTAAGAAAGTTGGAAGCGCTTATGATTGTTGCGGACAAAGAAACGCTTTTAATCGTTTCTGGTACGGGTGAAGTAATCGAGCCCGACGACGGCATCGCGGCAATAGGCAGCGGCGGCAACTACGCTTTGGCTGCTGCACGCGCACTGTTCCAGAACACCGAATTTACAGCCGCGGAAATTGCTAAAAAATCGCTCAAAATCGCGAGTGAAATCTGCGTATTCACCAACGACAATATAAAGTGTGAAACGATTTAAGGGGGGGAACGACAGTGGATTTAACACCTAAACAAATAGTACACGAACTGAACAAATACATCATAGGGCAGGACGAGGCTAAAAAGGCGGTTGCCATAGCGCTTAGAAACCGTTATCGTCGCAGTCAGCTTTCGCCCGCATTGCAGGACGAAATAACGCCTAAGAATATTATAATGAAAGGACCTACCGGCGTCGGCAAAACCGAAATCGCAAGGCGGCTTGCAAAGCTTGTCAAAGCCCCCTTTATAAAGGTAGAGGCAACCAAATATACCGAAGTCGGCTACGTTGGTCGCGACGTTGAGAGTATGGTGCGCGATTTGGCGGAGTGTGCCATTCGCCTCGTTAAAGAGGAAAAGACGCAGGAAGTCAGTTTTAAGGCAACTGCGGTTGCGGAAAGGCGCATTGCCAAAGCTCTTGCCGAAATCAAGAAGAACGAGCGCGGTGAAACGGCAATTGCGGTATTCGAGGACAAGCTCGTGGAAGAAATTCATGCGGGCAAGCACGATAACGCCGTAATCGAAATAGAAGTAAACGACGTGCCCAAGCCGTTGGAGCTTTCCCCCGGTAGCGGCGCGGCAATCGATATCGGCTCGATTTTCAGCGGAATAGGCATGCACAAGAAGAAAAAACGCAAAATTTCCGTGAAGGAGGCGAAAAACCTTATCATTGCGGAAGAGGCGGATAAACTTATCGACAACGACGCAGTAAACACCGAGGCTTTGCGCCGCGCGGAGAACGACGGTATAATCTTCATTGACGAAATCGACAAAATCGCGGGCAAGGGCAATCAGGGAGCGGACGTTTCGCGCGAAGGAGTGCAACGCGATATACTGCCTATAGTCGAGGGCTGCACCGTTATGACTAAGTACGGTCCTATCAAAACCGACTATATTCTTTTCATAGCGGCGGGCGCTTTCCACGTTTCGAAAGTCGAGGACTTAATTCCCGAGCTTCAAGGCAGGTTTCCCATACAGGTAGAACTTAAAAGCCTTACGAAGGAAGATTTCGTAAATATTCTCACTCAGCCGCAGAACGCTATTACCACGCAGTATTCGGCGCTTCTTGCCGTCGATAATATCGACTTGCATTTTACTAAGGACGCTATAGAAAAGATAGCCGAGGTTTCCGAGGATATAAATACTACTTCCGAGGATATCGGCGCGCGCCGTCTTCACACGGTTATGGAGTATCTTTTAGAGGATATTTCGTTCAACGCAGGCGGCAACGATTACCCCGTTATCCCAGTCGAAGTAAATGAAAAATACGTAGAAGAGCATTTGGAAAATATAATTAAAAACCGCGATTTAAAGAAGTATGTATTATGATTAATGTTCCCAAGGGCACGAAAGACGTTCTGCCCAATCAGTCTTACAAATGGCAATATTTAGAGGAAACCGCACGCGAGGTGGCGCGTCTTTATAATTATAAAGAAGTCCGCACCCCCGCTTTCGAGCATACCGAGCTTTTTCAGCGCGGCGTAGGGGAAACCACCGACGTCGTAAATAAGGAAATGTACACCTTTTTGGATAAGGGCGGAAGAAGTATGACGTTAAAGCCCGAGGGTACTGCGGGTGTTGCGAGATTGTTTATCGAAAACGGACTTGCAAGCTCTCCTATGCCCGTCAAGACCTTTTATATAACTCCCGCGTTCCGTTATGAAAATCCGCAGGCGGGAAGGCTCAGAGAGTTTCACCAATTCGGAATAGAGGTGTTCGGTTCGTCTTCGCCCGAAACGGATGCGGAGGTAATTTTTGCCGCTTCTTCGTTTTTAAACAAGCTTAAAATCAAGGGCGTAAAACTCGAAATAAATTCAATTGGGTGCAGGATATGCCGCAACGAATACAACAAAGCGCTTAAAAATTACTTTGCGCCCCACGTTGAAGAGATGTGCAACAACTGCCGTACAAGGTTCGATAAAAACCCGTTAAGAATACTTGACTGTAAGGAAGAAAAGTGCAAAACGGTTGCAAAAAACGCCCCTAAAATTACCGATTATCTTTGCGATGACTGTAAAAAACACTTCGAGGGCGTCCGTTCGCTTTTAGATGCTCAAGGGCTTGAATATAGCGTTAACTCAAACATAGTAAGGGGTTTAGACTATTATTCACGCACCGTATTCGAGTTTGTTTCCACCGAAATCGGCGCGCAGGGCACGGTTTGCGGCGGCGGCAGATACGACGGACTTTTGGAGCAGCTCGGCGGCAACTCTTTGCCTGCGATAGGCTTTGCCGCGGGGATTGAGCGACTTTTGCTTCTCATGGAAAACACAGGCGTGCCTTTTCCGGAAGAAACCGCACCGCTGATTTATATTGCTGGTATGGACGAAAAAAGCAGGGCACAGGCTTTCAAAACCGCTTTGGATTTAAGGGGCAAAGGCGTTTCGGCAGAAGTCGATCATATGCAAAGAAGCGTGAAAGCGCAGCTAAAATACGCCGATAAAATCGGTGCGAAGTTCGTAGCCGTAATAGGTGAAAGCGAACTTGAAAGCGGTGTTTTAAACGTAAAGAAAATGTCCGACGGCTCTTGTGCTTCGGTTAAACTTGAAGAACTTTACTCATACTTATTAAAGGAGGATAAATAATGGAAAGAGTAACAACTGCAACTCGTTTCGACGAGATTTTGAAGGGAGATAAACCCGTCGTTTGTGATTTTTATGCAACGTGGTGCGGACCTTGCAAGGTTCTGACGCCCATAGTGGAAGAAATGGCGGAGATTTACGCCGATAAAGCAGTATTTATTAAAGTGGATATAGATTTGTGTATGGAGCTTGCCGTTCGCTACAGCGTTTCTTCCATACCCACAGTTATCGTCTACAAAAACGGCGAAATAGTTGACAGAACTCTTGGCTACACTCCGAGAGAAGACGTTGAAGAGTTTCTTTCTAAAAACCTTTAATTTACAAAAAAGTTTTTAAATGCGACAAATCACGCAATTTTCTAAAAGCCCCGTTGCGGGCTTTTTTTGTTATTTCATTTGACAATTACAAGTTAAAAGTTATATATTTATACTGTCATTGTTTAGCGCTATTGCTTTCGAAAGCAAAATTAAAACGCAAAGCAAACAGGAGAATAATGAAGGCTTTAAAAAAAATTACGGCAATTGCAGTAGCTATGACTATGAGTTGCTCGGTTTTGGCGTTTACCGCCTGCAATCCCAACGGCGACGGTGAGACTGAAATCGGACTTCCTTCGGGTAAGCCTGCGCAGACACTCGACGCTTCTTTCGTTTCTGCTTTACAGAATGAAAAGAACTACGTTTCCGTAAACTTAACCAACAAAATAAGCGGTACTGAAAGATATTACAGCAAGACCGGCAGCGTAGAAACGACTTCCGACACGACAAGTTACGAGATTAATTCGGTTGTAAACGGAAAAGTTGACGTGCAAAACGGTGATGCGGACCTTGTTGCCAAGTCCGTAGCGACTTATGAAAACGATGGCGGCAGGGACGTTTCGTATCAGTATTCCGGCAATAATTTTGTCAGCTATGCATTCCTGCGCGACTGGAACACTTTTATTTACGATACTCCCGATAATAAAGAAGTAACGGATTTTACCGGCAAAGAACTCAACTACGGCGGTTCGTTAAAAATCGATTGGGAAGAAATTTTAGGGCAGTTAAGCTCTGTCGGCGGCATAATGACTTTAGAGGCAGAAAACATCGACGTTTTTCCTTGGCTAGACGTCCTTCCGCAAACTGAAGATTTGATTAAACAGTCCCTTACAGGCGAAAATTACGTGTTGGTTCAGCTTGCGGCGGCAGCAAACACAGTCAAGTATGAAAACGGCGTTTACTCTATCGACCTTATCGACACCGTTGACACTGTTTTGACCGAAGTCGGTTCTGTAATTTATGCATTGAAAGGTACTAACACCGTCGGCGAAATTTTAAACAACGATATCGTCAAAAAATATCTTTCCGTATTTACCAACGCCGTACCCGTAGACGAAGTTAAGAATGCTGTGGCAACGGGGATAGACGCTTTGGACGAAATAGAAAAGATAAAGCCTTTGCTTCCTTTCTTCAAGAACGATCTTGCAGCAGTCAAACAAATTACCGCGAACGATACTTACGACTACTTAGTTGCGCTTATCAGTTCGGAAAACGTTTTAAATATCGCTAACAACGTGGCAAGTATAGCTATGCAGTACGAGGGCAATAGCGCTACGCCTATGGCAAGTATTTCTTCGGATATGCAAGGAGCGTTATTTACAAAAACTTTTGATAAGTACACAGTCAACGAAATTTTATCCACGGTAAACGGGTTACTTGGAATTGAAACTCCCATTACCCTCAAATTACTTCAAAACACTTATAAAACTTATATCGCAACCGTTTGCGACGGGGAAAAGCTGCAAGTAGCCACCAATCCTGCCGAAACGTCTGCGCTTACGGAATTTAGCGTAGAGTACAAAGTGGAGGGAGAAGAACTTATTTCGCAGAAGGTAAACTACGCTTTCGAGCAAGAGTATGTCAGCGGCGGAGTCGGCACGTCAACAGGCAACGGCATATACACTTATTATTTCTATGAAACGAAAGAAACGCAGGAAGGCACTTTGGAGCTTGTTTACGAAACTTCCGCACCAGCTCTTACTGATATAAGCGACAATCCCGTAAGCTATACCGAAGTCGTATGGAACGAAGAAGATATTTACTTGTTCTCCGTTTACGACGACCTTAACGACGAATACAAGGATTTCTATCTCGGTGCATGGGCGGAAAACGGCGAATATCTTGGCTTTAAGGTGTACGACGCTGACTATGACCTTGCAGCCTGTGCTGAGTCTTCGTTCAACTTCCTTCTCGGCAGTAATACGTATTCCGTTGAGGAAACTTCCAGATATAAAGGTCTTGAATACGAGTGCGTCGAGTTGCAAGTATCGGTAGAAGGTATAACTCTCTGGCGTATTCAGTTAAACGCGAAAGAAGTTGATAAGACTTCAACCGTAGCTGAAATTATCGCCAAGAACGCATAAAACTGTTATTACGGTTATCGCCCGCGCTTTGAAAGCGCGGGCGGCGTTTTTTAAATAAAATTTTTTTCAAGCAGTTGTTTTAATGTTCAATATATGATAAAATAAATAAAAACGGCGCATCGCCACAGGAGTTCTCTATGTTAGATTTTTCCCTTATTGCACAAACCGACCCTGAAATCGCAGAGGCGTTAAAAGCAGAGCTTTCCCGCCAACAGAACAATATCGAGCTTATTGCAAGTGAAAATTTCGTTTCTCCCGCAGTTATGGCGGCGGCAGGCAGCCACCTCACAAATAAGTACGCAGAGGGCTACCCCGGTAAACGTTATTACGGCGGTTGCGCGTGCGTTGACGTTGCTGAGGATTTGGCGCGTGAACGCCTTAAAAAGATTTTCGGTTGCGAATACTGTAACGTGCAGCCCCATTCGGGTGCAAGCGCTAACCTTGCAGTGCTGTTTGCAACTTGTCAACCGGGCGATACCGTTATGGGTATGAACCTTGCCCACGGCGGACATCTGTCTCACGGCTCGCCCGTAAACATTTCGGGCAAATACTTTAACATAGTTCCTTACGGCGTCAAAGAGGACGCAGAGATTATCGATTATGACGAAATGGAACGCATCGCCGTGGAGTGCAAGCCCAAAGTGATAATTTCGGGCGCAAGCGCATATCCCCGTGTAATTGACTTCAAAAGAATAAGAGAAATATGCGATAAAGTCGGCGCGTTGATGTTTGTGGACATCGCGCACATTGCGGGCTTGGTTGCAGCGGGACTTCACCCCTCGCCCGTGCCTTATGCGGACTTTGTAACCACGACCACGCACAAAACTCTTCGCGGACCTCGCGGCGGCGTAATTATGTGCAAGGAGAAGTGGGGCAAGGATATAGATAAAGCAGTATTCCCCGGTATTCAGGGCGGACCTTTAATGCATATTATTGCAGCGAAAGCCGTTGCCTTCAAAGAGGCGCTTTCTCCCGAATTCAAAGCTTACCAAACGCAAATCGTCAAAAACGCCGCGGCTATGGCTGACGAGTTCAAAAAGCTCGGCGTTAAAATGGTATCGGGCGGCACGGATAACCATCTGATACTGTTGAACCTTACTGATAAAAATATAACGGGCAAACGCCTGACCGAGCTTTTGGACGAGGTACATATCACAGTCAATAAAAACGCAATACCGTTCGATACTCAAAAACCTTTCGTTACTTCGGGCATAAGAATAGGCACGCCCGCAATGACTGCGCGAGGAATGAAAGAGGAAGACGCCCGCAATATCGCAAGGCTTATAACCAAAGTAATCGAAGAAGGCGAGGGAGCGTTCGACTACGTAAATAAAGAAGTTGCAAAGCTTTGCAAGGCGCACCCTTTATATGAAAATTTAGTAAAATAATCAATACGCCCCGCGCTTTCAAAGCGCGGGGCGTATTCTATCAAAAAGCCGTTATTTTAGGCATATATGGGGGTCTTTCGTCAAAAAACGAAATATCTTAGCAGTGCAAACAGTACTAAAAGCGCAACGATTACAGCGCCCGCTACGATTGCGCCGATATTAATCTTCCTCGTCTTTTCGCCGCTTTCATCCTCTTTCGGTGTAATCTTTGCATTGAATTTGTTAATAAGGTTAGATATGCGTTTGTAGACGGGCAGCGTAACCAGCACGGCAACAAGACAGCGCAATAGGTTAAAGGGCAGTATCGAAACCCAAAGATAGAAGTTGTAAAAATTTTCCTTGGTGCAATCGGGGAAAAGCGGGGTCATCATTCCGATAAGGGGTTGCCAACTTCCGTGGAAGAAGAACTGAACGTAGAACGGCACTAAAACCAACCAGTTGAAAATTATTGCAACCACAACTTCCGCTGCCGTTCCCACAGCCATGCCTATCAGTGCGCCCTTGAAAGTGCGTTTCTTTTTGTAAATCAGTCCTGCCGTTACGGCAAACACGCAAGAGGTTACAAGGTCGGAAAGCTCCCCGACGAATACCGTCGAAGTTCCTTTAAACACTAGCTTTAAAAGAATTTTTATAACCGAGATAATTACGCCCGCCACAGGTCCTAACGTGAACGAACCGATAAGCGTCGGAATATCCGAAAAGTTGAATTCGAGAAAGCTCGGGAATGCAAAGGACATTGAGAAATTGAATATGTACAATATCCCCGCAAGCGAAGAAAACATAGCGATGACCGCTATTCTTGCGGAATTAAAATATCCGCGCCGTGAAGTTGAAACCTGTTCCATACAAAAAAACACCTCGTAAAAAATATTTTCAAAGCCGTTCTCTGTATAAAAAATGCGCCCAAAATAAACATTTGGGGCGCAAAACGATATTATAAACCGCATTATAAGTTCTTTTCACATCCGGACTTTACCGTCGGTACGGGAATTTCACCCGTTCGGGAGCTTTCGCTCTTCGCAGACTTTACTGCCGGTGGGGAATTTCACCCCGCCCCAAAGAACAACTTTAAATTGTACTTTCATTATATCTGCGTTCGAGCGCCGTGTCAAGCGTGTAAACAGGGTTTTATTTAGGCATCTTAAAAATTAATTGAAAAATTTCTTCCGCAAATGATTTTACAATAAACCTTTTTGTGTTATTATATTGCTGTAATGTCGGTTTTTATTTCGAAAAGCCCCGAAGAAACGCTTAAATTCGGGGAAAACTATTCTAAAAATTTAAAGCAAGGCGCAGTCGTCGTGCTCCAAGGCGATATGGGCGCGGGTAAAACCGTCTTTTGTAAGGGCGTAGCGAAAGGTCTCGGAATAGACGACGAAGTTTTAAGCCCAACTTACGCCTATATGAACGACTACTCGGGCAAGCTGTATCACTTCGACTGTTACCGCCTTACAAGCGGCGCGCAGGCCGAGGCGCTCGGACTTTGCGATTATTTCTACGCGGGCGGCGTTTGTTTAATAGAATGGGCGGAAAACGTTCGCGACGTTCTGCCGCAGAATTTTAAAACGGTTAAGATAGAAAAGACGGGGGAGGACGAAAGAAAAATTATTTATGACTGATTTTCTCGCTATAGACACCTCGTCGCGCTATCTCACCGTTTACGCACAAAAGGGTGAAAAGTCCTCGTTAAGGCACTTGCCGGAGTGTGCTATGCAACACTCTGTAATATTAATGGACGAAATCGACAAAGCTTTAAAGGAAATAAATCTCACTCCCCAAGAGTGCGGTTTTTTCGCGGCCGTAACAGGACCGGGGTCTTTTACCGGTATAAGAATAGGTATTTCTGCGGCAAAAGGGTTCGCTCTCGCCGCAAAAAAGCCGTTAAAGCCCCTCACCGCGTTCGACCTTATTGCATATAATGTCAACAGTAAAAAGTTCTTCGTCGTAATTGACGCGGCGCACGCACACTACTACGTTTGCGGCTATGACGGCGGCAAGGTATTCAAAGAACCTTGCTATCTTTCGGAAGAAGAGGTTGCCGCTTTATGTGTGCCTCTTTTCGGATTTGAAGATTTGCCATTTAAAAACTACACAAAAATGGAAGTCAAAAATTGTCTGAAAAATGCTGTTGAACGGTGTGAAACTTTATCCGAAGATATGCACGCGCTCTACGTCCGCAAAAGTCAGGCAGAGGAGGTGCTTTGTGCAAATAAGAAAATGGGAATATAAAGATATTCTCCGCATCTCACAGATTGAAACTGAGTGCTTCCCCAAAGAACCGTGGAATTTTCAGATGCTTGCTTCGAGCTTCGAAACCGAAAGCTTTCACGGCGTGCTTGCCGAGGACGGCGGAGAAATTATCGGCTACGGCGGAATAACGGTTGCCGCGGAAAGCGCGGATATTGACAACGTTGCCGTAACCGAGCCATACCGCAACAGCGGCGTGGGTACTGCTATTATCGAAGAACTGTTGCGAATTGCAAAAGACTGCGGTGCAAGCAAGGTCTTTTTGGAAGTGCGCGTATCCAACGCTACCGCAATGAAGCTTTATCTTAAAAGCGGATTTAAGGGTGCGTACGCAAGAACGCGTTACTATTCCGACGGCGAAGACTGCTTAGTAATGGTAAAGGAGCTTTAATATTTTTATCTATGGTAAATTCGTATCGTTTACAAGCTGCGGCGTCGGGGACGACGTCCTTCTTTTACACGGTTACGGTTCTAAAAAAGAAAGCTTTTACTATCAGATAAATTTCTTGAAAAATTATTTCCGCGTAACCGCGGTGGACTTCCCGTGTTTCGGCGCAAGCGAGTGCACGGATACGCCGTGGGGAGTAAAAGAATACGCCGATTGGCTTTTAAAATTTATGGATGCGTCGGGTCTGAAACGCCCCCATGTATTAGCCCATTCCTTCGGGGCAAGGGTGGCGTTTAAGCTCTTCTCATCCGAAAATTCAAGGTTCGATAAGCTCGTAATTACGGGCGGTGCAGGAGTTGTAAAACCCCGTTCCCCCCAATATATGCGCCAAATAACGCGTTATAGACGGGTAAAACGGTTCTTTCCGAGGTTTGCCGAAAAGCATTTCGGCAGCGAAGAATACAGAGCCCTTTCGCCTCTTATGAAAAAGAGCTTTAAAAAAATAGTCAACGAGGATTTAAAAGAGTGCGCCGCAAAAATTACCGCGCCGACCCTTCTTATATACGGCCGAGATGATACGGTTACTCCCCCGAGCGAGGAGGGCGAAACTTTTAATTCTTTAATTGCGGGCAGTTCGCTTGAACTTATGGACGGCGGGCATTTCTGCTTTTCCGAACACCCCAACGAATTTAATTTTAAACTATTCAGATTTTTGACGGAGAGTTAATGTTTTTTATTTCAGTTCCAAAGACAATCGAATGTGTGCTTTGCGCCGTTATTTTTTCGCTTTTATTCAGTGGCTGCTTTTATAAGCTGTTGGGTATCTTGCAGTCGTCAGGTTACGGCGGCGCGCGACTTATAAAATGGTCGCATAAAAAAGGCAACCTCATTTTCGGCAGGCACGTTCTTTTGGCGCTTTTGTGTGCTTTTGCGTGCGCCGTCATTTCTCTTTGCTTTTCTTTTGCGGGCGAATGGGCGGCTGTAATAGGCTTCGCGTCCTATATAATTTTCTTTGCCGTCTATATCTGGGCGGATAACAGGGTGGCTTTACGCGTTCCTTTAACCTTGACGCCCCGTTTAAAACGGCTTTTGGCGGTATTGGTGCTGTTAAACGCTGTTCTTTCATACCTTGCAATCTGCCTTTTGAACTTTGCGGACGCCGTTTGGAGTAATCAGGTCTTTACGACCTTGCGCTATTGCGCGCTTTCGCTTTTCCCTCTTTTGATTTTCCCCATAACAGTGCTTGCAAATCTAATTTCAAAAATTTACGAAGTACCGCACAATAAATCGTTTGTCAAAAAGGCAAAGAAGAAGCTTGAAGGCTCGGATATTAAAGTAATAGGTATAACGGGCAGTTACGGCAAAACGAGCTGTAAAAAAATTCTCACGGATATTCTTTCCAAGAAATTCCGCGTGCTCTCAACACCTCGTTCTCACAATACTCCCATGGGGCTTGCTCTTTCAATAAATAATAACGACTTAAACGATTACGATATTTTCGTAGCGGAAATGGGTGCAAGGCACGTCGGCGATATCGCCGAGCTTTGTGAATTCTGCCCGCCTGACGTTGCGGTCATTACGGGAATTTGCCCCCAGCATCTTGAAAGCTTCGGCAGTTTGGAAAACGTTGTAAAAGCAAAAGGCGAAATTTTAAATGGCGGCGCAGAAGCGTTCATTTCACCCGACTGTTTTGCGTTATTTGAGGCATATTCGGGGGGCAAACACTGTGCAGACTGCTTTTCCGACGTTGTTTGCAACTCAGAGGGCAGTACCTTCAATTTGAACTTGGGCGGCAAATCTTACAGGGCACACACCCGTCTTTTGGGTGCTCACTCGGTTCAGAACGTAGCAATTTCCGCGTGTGTTGCATATAATTTGGGTATGGCGGCAGAAGAAATCGTTGCCGCTATCGAAGAAATCGACTTTATCGAACACAGGCTTCAACTTATTAAATCGGGCGGCGTTAATATACTTGACGACGGCTACAATTCCAACGTAAAGGGAGCGGCGGCCGCATTGGAAGTTCTTAAAAGCTTTGGCGGCAGAAAAATAGTCGTAACTCCGGGGCTTGTCGAACTCGGCGTCTTAGAGGAAGAAGAAAACACCCGTTTGGGTGAAGAACTCGTAGGATTTGACTTTGTAATTTTAGTCGGTGAAACCCTAATAACTCCCGTTAAAAAAGGCTATCTCGAAAATGGCGGCGACGCGTCTAAAATCAAAGTCGTTCCCACACTCAACGCCGCTCAGGAAGAGCTTAAATCTTTTCTTCACGACGGCGATACCGTGCTTTTCTTAAACGACTTGCCCGATATTTATTAAAATATGCTTCAAAAACTCTAATTCACCAAAGCTAAAAAATAAGCGGAGGTGATTTTTTTATGGCAAAAAACGTAATCGTCGTATTCGGCGGTGTTTCCAACGAAAACGAAGTATCCGTTATAACGGGTACTATGGCTGCAAATATTTTAAAAAACGGCGGGCTCACCGTCATTCCCGTATACATTGCGCAGGACGGCACGACTTATTGCTCTCCCTCGCTTGCAGACGTAAGCGTGTTCAAGGGCGATAATTTTCGCAGATTCCCGAAAGCTTTAATAGCTAACGGCGGTGTTTACCTATTCAACAAAAAGGGCAAAATGAAGAAGTTTGTAAAGGCGGACGCAGCGCTCAACTGCTGCCACGGCGGAACGGGGGAGGGCGGTGCTGTTAGCGGACTTTTTCAAACTGCGGATATTCCCCTTGCAAGCGCGGGTATTTTTGAATCCTCGCTGTTTATGGATAAATATTTAACCAAGCTCATATTATCGGCTTTGGGCGTCAAAACGGCGGAGTACACCTATATAAAAACCCGCGAAGAAGTCGATTGCCCCCATAATATGCCTCAGTTTCCGCTAATTGTGAAGCCTGTAACCCTCGGTTCGAGCATAGGCGTCGAAAAGGCCAATAATCTTAAAGAACTGCAGTCTGCCGTAGAAACGGCGCTGATTTACGATAGCGCGGTCATAGTTGAAAAATATTTAGAGAACCGCAGAGAAATCAACTGCGCTGCATATTTTTACGGCGGTGAAGTCGTTACTTCCGAATGTGAAGAGGCAATCTCGGGCGGTGAAATATTAAGCTTTGAGGATAAGTATCAGGGCGGCGGCAAAAGCGTTCTTCCCGCTGATATTCCCACAGATACGGCAAAGCTGATAAAGGACACCACCCGCAAAGTCTATTCCGATTTGAATATGCGCGGCATCGTGCGTTTCGACTACATAATAAGCGGCGGAGAAGTCTATCTCAGCGAAGTCAATACCGTACCGGGTTCGCTTTCGTACTATCTTTTGTCAAGCGGGTTTAAAGACTTTTTCGCCGTCCTTAACGCCGTCATAGAGCAGGCAGAGGAGGACTTTCACTTTGCAAAAAGTAAAAAACTTCTCCATACGGGTATACTTGAAAATATCTCTTCCCGCTCGATTAAAGGAAGTAAACACTTAGAAAACTAAAAAAGTGCCCCGCGCAGCTTGCTGCGCGGGGCATTTTAAAATTGATTATTCAGGTAGAACGGTATCACTTTCAGTTTCAGCTGTTTCTACAATATTCTTTTTAGTTAGAACTTCTCTGATAAAATCAGGCAGAAGGTGTTGTCTTTCAAGCTGTTTTTTAAACGTTGTGCCATAACAAATAACCATTGCGATAGAAATTCCGACCACTTCCTGTATTAGGTTTGCTATCGCTTTGTCGCCTATGTAAATCCATTCTGTATGTAAAATATAGTACCTTTGAATAAAATATCCCAATATTACGATAGCACCGCCTACAATTGATGCTATTAACGCCCAAACAGGTTCAAGTTTTTTAGGAAATTTTGCAAATATAAAGTGTAAAATAGCAGATGTCGCGGCTGCTTGTAATCCGTGAATTATAAGCGAAGCAAACATCATGTATCCATTTCCTTTTATTACATCATATAGAAGAGTGCCTATGCCCCCTACAATAAATGATGCAAGCGGGTCAAGAAGATATGCCGCAAGGAAAATGATGCAGTCGCACCAATAAAGGTTTCCGTTTAATGTTACGGGAACGGATGGGATAAAACTTGTAGCAATGACAAGCGCAGTCAAAAGTGCAGTGGTAGTTATCCATTTAGTAGTAAAAAACGTTTTTTTATTTTTTGCTTTAATCATAAAACCCTCATTAATTTTATTACGCAAATTATTATATCAACCGTTTGGTGTTATTAGAATAATCAATTTAAAATAATTTTATAATACCAGATATGTACAATTATGACTTATCAGGTAGAAATAAATATTATACGCTTTATTCTTTGATACGCGACGATATTTTGCGCGGCAAGATAAGAGGAGGTGAAAGGCTTCCTTCCAAACGCGCTTTTGCCGCCGAATTGGGTGTCAGCGTAGTTACGGTTCAGCTTGCCTACGACCAGCTTCTTGCAGAGGGCTATATCAGCTCTAAGGAGCGCAGCGGTTTCTTTGCCGAAAGTGTAGCGGAGGGGCTGAAAAAACAACGCCCTGCGGCAGTGAAAAAGGAAGAAACGAAAGAGGGAGAAAAGTTTATAATCGACCTTGTTCACGGCAATACCCCCCCGAATATGTTCCCGTTTTCGGTATGGGCGCGACTTATTCGCGGCGTTTTATCTGACGTTGGTGAACACCTTTTAGAACGCGTCCCCTGTGATGGCGACAAACAGTTAAAGCGTGCGATTTCAGCGTATCTTTACCGCTCCCGCGGAATTGACGCCGACCCGCGCTACATTGTTGTCGGCGCGGGCGCGGAACATCTCTACGGCGTTATCGTTCAGCTTTTAGGACGAGATAAGATTTACGCTGTGGAAAATCCCGGCTATGGCAAAATATCGTCAACGTACGCGTTAAACGGCGCGCGTTTCACGCCAGTTGGTGTAACCGATAAAGGGATTGATATTTCAGTGCTTGAAAATAGCGGTGCGTTCGTTGCCCACGTTTCGCCGTCGCACCAATTCCCCACGGGCGTTGTAACGCCCGTTTCCGCCCGTTCGCGCCTCATAGAGTGGGCAAAGTCAAGCGGCGGCTATATCGTTGAGGACGATTATGACAGCGAGTTCCGCCTCACAGGTAAACCTTTGCAGTGTATGTGCGGGCTGTGCCCCGAAAAGGTTATCTATATGAACACGTTCTCCAAGAGCCTTGCGCCCTCAATGCGTTTAGGATATATGGTTTTGCCGCCTGAACTGTATGAAAGGTTTTTGCAGATTTTTTCTTCATCGGCGAATTTCGTTCCGCTATTCGAGCAAAAAGCCCTTGCCCAAATGCTTGACGGCGGTTACTTCGAACGCCACATTAACCGTTTAAGAAACTATTACCGAACAATTCACGGCGCGCTTATAAAAAAGCTTGCCGCTTTGCCTGAAAAGTGTGAAGTGGTGGATACGGGTAGCGGGCTTCACGTAATTGCAAAATTTCCCGACGCCAAGTCTGACGGGCAGATAAAGCTTCTTGCAGCCGCCCGAGGAATAAGAATTAAATGCCTTTCAGATTATCTCCTTGCCCCTATGGCGGGGGTGGAAGGGTGCGCAGTAATCAACTACTCGGGGCTTACTCAAGAGCTTCTTTCCAAAATATAAAATAGCCGCGGCAACAAAGTTGCCGCGGTGTTTAATTTAAGTTTGATTTGTAAGTCGAACGCTTTGGTAAATAAGCTACGCTATAAAACGTAACCTTATCTTGCGCAGTTCAGAACTTCGTAGGAAAGAGGCGATACGCCCTCCCTGTCGTCAAGCTCGATTAATAAATCGTAAATCATATTTTTTACCTCCCGAATCTTGATTGCACTTGCAGTATAGCATTGAGTTTTTTGTTAGTCAATAACATTTCAATAATTTTTAAAATTTTTATTTTTGTTAGTTTATAACACTATTTTATGTTAATTTGGATAATTTTTGTTAAGTTAACAAATAAGCAAATTTTTAAGTGTAATTAATTTTCAAAATTAACATTTTTCTTTGTTTATTATCAACATAATTCACATTTTTGTTAAATATTAAAAGCTGGCAGTGTCTTTTTTGAAAATTGCAATCATTCGGCTCTTAAAACGTAAAATTACAGCCGCCTTATGGCGGCTGTAATTTTTAAATATTTGGGGTAAAATTACTTTGAAATCAATTTCAGATACAAGTCGGGATTCTGAATTTTGTCATTTTTATAAACTTCGAAGTGGAGGTGGTCGCCGTCTGCGTTCTCTACGCCCGTTGCTACCGCAACCGTGCCGATAACGTCGCCGCGGTTAACCGTGCTGCCCGCCCTCAAAGTTTCGCTGGGGTCAACGAATTTGTAAACGGTGGTAACGCCGTCTGCGTGCTCGATTACAATCATTCCGCCGTAAAGCCTGTCGTTAGTGTAAACACTCTTTACAGTGCCGTCAACGGTAGCAAAAACTTCCGTTCCAGCATCGCACGCAAAGTCCATACCTTGATGTAAGCGGAAAATGTTTAACGTTTTATTGTGCCAGAATACGTGCGCCTGAGATACGGTTACATTTTCGATAGGCGAAATGAACTCGTATTTCGAAGAGGTATCCACGGTAGGCTCGTCGTCAGGTTCTTTGACGGGCGGCTCTTCTGTTGAACCAGAGTCAATGGTGGGAGAGTTGTCCGCAGGTTTAACGCCGAACAAAACTCCGACGGTTATAGCGGCAATTACCAAAAGGCAAGCCGCCAAAATGAGGTAGTACATTAATATTCTTTTCTTCGTAGGTTGGGTTTTTTGCTTGTTTTTCATTTTTTTAACTCCTTTTTATATTTTTTTGACAGCATTAAAGCCTTTTATTCAGTAACCGCCGAAAATAATCGGCGATGCCACTCTTGCCGTATCGCCCCGCACAGCAACGTGCAGATTTATCGTATGGTTATAAAGCGTAACAGAATAGGGCAGGTTAGCGGTGCAGTAGTAATTCACTCCGTCTGAAAATTCTTCTTTGAACACGACTTTGCCGCCGACGCTCTCCAAAAAGCTTTCCAAATCGAAGTTGTCGTAATCCGTGCTCTCACCGCAAACGTCTTTAAGACACAACTTTTGCAGTGAAGCAAAATTCTGCACGGTAACGACTTTGCAGTCTGCCGAACTCGTTCCGCAGTAGAAGGTGTAGGCGTTGCCGCTGTCGAAACACAGGTTTTGCGGCAAAAAAGCAACTGCCGCAAGCACGAATACAGCTGATATCGTCAAAAATAATAGTCTTGCAAGCTGCATAGCCTAACCCCCTTTTTACGTGTTGGTTATTGCCCTAAATTACAAAATTAAACGTTGTAATTAAATTTTTTTAAAAAAGCGCAACAAAAAAGCGGTACGGTTGTGAAAACCGCACCGCTTTGAATTATTTATTTTTATCCCGTTTGTCCTTTCTGCGTCTCTTTTTCTGCCTATTAGTTCGTTTGAAGGGATTTCCCCTTACTATTATCACGGCAATTCCTGCGGTAAGTAAAATCGTTGCGAAAATGACCAGCCAGAACCAACCCGTCTGCAAAAAGCTGTATCCGTCCTGAAAGGGTACGGGCATATTCATACCCCAGAACCCCGCAATCATCGTAGGTATAGCAAGCAGAATTGTTATAATAGTCAGCTTCCGCATCGAGTCGTTCGAGTTATTCGAAATGACCGAACCGTAAGCGTCCATAGTAACGCTAAGTATGTTTTTGTATATGTTACAGGTTTCAATAGCCTGTTTATTCTCTATGCTTACGTCGTCGTAAAGGTCTTGATAATCTTCGTGGTCTTTGACCGCCTCAACCTTTGAAAGCTTTTCGTGTACGCGCTCGTTTGCCGTCAAAGAGGTTGAAAAGTACACGAGCGAGTTCTGCAAATCGAGAAGCTGAATAATTTCGGTGTTCTTCATAGTTCTGCCCACTTCGTTCTGAATACGGTGATTTTTTCTGTCTATCTGTTTAAGACAGTACAAAAACCGCTTGGCGTTATTCAGCATAAAGGTAAGGGCAAAGTGAACGGGCTTGTCGCAATATACGCGCTCTCTTCCCGTAATAAACTCTTTTAAAACGGTGTTTCCTTTCAGACTAACCGTAATTATGCAGCGCGAATTATAAATTATTGATAGAGGAAGAGTGGTGTAGCTGTCGCCGTTTGCACCTTCTTCCATGATGGGACAGTCCACGACGAACATGCTGCACCCCTCGTCAAATTCCGAACGCGCGCGTTCTTCTTCGTCCAGTGCGGCTTTTATCATGTCTTCGGGAACGCCCGTTGCTGCGGCTACGTCTTCGCACTCGTCGTCTGTGGGGTCAACCATATCAACCCAGCAGTTTTTTAAAAATTTGTCGGACTTTTCTAACTTTCCGTCAGCGGCAGAGAAAAAGTACTTTACCATAAGTCCCCTCCTGTAAATTTGTCAAAAAAAATGCACGGAACAAATCCCGTGCAAGACAAACTTATGCTTCTGTACGGAATTTTATCGCTCTATAAAGTTAAATAACAACTGTCAGGCACGTCCATAACGAACTCCTAAAAATAGTATAACTATTATATATTATTATATTTAAAATTGCAAGTTAAAGTTATAAATATTTTGCGTAAAAATAAAGCCCGCGGAGCGTATATACGCTTCGCGGGTCTTCGCTTTAAACCTCCCGCAAAAGAGCTGCGGACGGGTTTTTCGATTTGTCAAATCAGAATTTTTCCCTCTAAGAATGACGCAAACAGTCCCTCAACGTCAGTTCCGCTTTTGATAAAGCACCCTATAAGCTCGTCGGAGGAGGCAATTTTACCGCAGCTGTCGTCAAAATACTTTCTTAGCCCAAGGGTGAATTTTTCGTCCCCTAAGGTGTTTCTGAGCATCTCGAATAAAATCATACCCTTATTATAAGTAACGTTGTTGTATTCGAGTTCGCTTGAATACTCGCTGAGGTGTCTGTGCATACGCGTATCGGCGACGTCGTTCAACTGACTGAATACGGTAAAAAATGCTCTGTAATAACTCGTTGCCGAATTAATCATGCCCTTGCGCGTAAACCCGTAAGTGGGGTGGCTCTCAAAAAACATAAGGGTAGAGTATTCCGCCAGACCTTCGTCTTGCCAGCCGTCGTTCATTTGGTCGCTGCCGACCATCGCATACCACCACTGATGCGCGTTTTCGTGTACTACGGTGTAAATATTGTTGTCGGCGTCCAAACCTTCCGCAATCATAGTGAGGGCGGGGTATTCCATTCCTCCGTAGCAAAATCCCGTTTGAACCACGGAAAGAGTGGGGTAGATGTATTTGCCGAACGTATCCGAAAAATACTTTAAGCTCTCAGTAGCCGCAGTCAAGGAATTTTGCGGAGTTGAGTCGGAAACGTAGTAATAGCTTACCTCAACTCCGTCAACAGTCTCGGAAATAACTTCGAACTTATCCGAAAGCACGAGTGCGAAATCCCGCGCATTGTTTAAGGTATAGCTGCATTTTTTTCTGCCGTTCACACAGCTTTCCTGTGTAAGCTTTCCGCTGCTTGCCGCAGTAAAGCTTTCGGGTATATCCAAGGTTACGGTATAGTTCGCGCACTCTGAATAGAACGGGTCGCCGCAATAGTAATAGTTGCATTCAACGAACCCTTCCGTATTCCTTCCGCAAAGTATAGGATAGAAATTTCCCAAATTCACGGCGTTTTGGGTTATGCCCGTACGGTGATTTACCTTTGCGAGCGTAAGGGTATAATGAACCGTCAAAACCACGTTATCTTCGGGATATATGGGGGTCAACAGGTTTACGGTCAGTATATTTTCGTCTTCGCCGCCTATGTTCCAACCCGCACAGTTTTTAACGTTTTCGATTTCCATTCCGCCGTAGCTTTCCCCCGCATAATACGCACGGTTTTTATAGGTATCGGATACGGGCGAATAAAGCGCGCCCTCTCTGAACGCGTTGCCGTAAAGATTGAATTTCAGGTCCGAAATTTCCGTATCGGTATCGTTATAATAATCGACGTTCATTATTCCGCTAAGAGTTCCCGTCTCTTCCTCGTAAGTGCAGGTAATGTCGTATGAAGTAATCTTGCCGCCGTCTTTCGTGCAGGCGGATAAAGTAACGCTGAAAGAAATCGCGCATACTATAAGTATAACTGCAATAAATTTTTTCACTCTTTCACCTCTATGGGCGCAAATCGCGCTTTTTAAATAAGATATGCTTACATAAAAGCAAATAAAACCGTTTTTTAACATATTTCAAGCCGCCGTAATAAAATGTACAATATGGTATTTTGCGTTGTTAACGACGGCTCGGTCGAGCGCGAAGAACTTCCCGACTGCGACGTTGCAGTATTCGGGTTCGGCGGCTTGGGCGAAGTGGACTATGAAAGCGAGCTTAAAGGCGAAACGGATAAGTTCGATAAAGTCGCAAGGTTATCCAAGGATAACGGTTGCGGACTTGTATGCGGCTGTAAAACGGTAAGCCGCGGACTTGTAAGAAAGTCCGCGGCAGTGTCGGACAGGGGCAAGCTCCTAGGCATCTCCGATATGCTCCACGTCCTCGACTGCGAGGACTACAAAAGCGGCTCGTCTCTCGGCTTTTACCGCGTCAACGGCTGCAAAGTCGGACTGTGCGTAGAAAACGATTTACTCTTTCCCGACACCTTCAAAAGCCTGTCTATGTGCGGTTGCAACATAATCATAGTTTTGTTGGAGGAGCTGCGCGATAACGTCCCGCCGCTTCTCATTCGCGCCTATTCGTATCTGTACGGAATTCCCGTAATTATGACAGCGGGGAAAACGGCTTATTTCGCGGATATATCGGGGGCAATTGCTACTTCAACGCAAAATATTACCCTGTTTGAAGTAAGTCCCAGAAACAATTATCACCTCGTTACAACGCGAATAAAAGGTATCACTGCCGACGCTAAAAACGACTACTGAACTATTGACAACCAAGCGAAATCGGTTATAATTGAATTATGACGGAAAAAGGAAAGATGCTTGCGGGTAAAATCTACGACCCGCACGACGGCGGGTTGAGAGAATTAAGCTCACGCGCACATGCGCTGTGTTTAAAGTACAACAGTACACCCGACACTCGCTTTAAAAAAAGAGAAAAAATTCTCGATAAACTTTTGCCAAACAGGGGCGAAGGTACTTATCTTCAAGGACCTGTCCATTTCGATTACGGCGTATTTACAACTGTAGGTAAAAATTTTTACGCTAACTTCAATCTGACCGTTTTGGATACCTGTCCCGTTACGATAGGCGACAACGTATTCTTCGGACCTAACGTGTCCGTTTTAACTCCCTTGCATCCGTTGAGGTTCGAGGACAGAAACCCTTATACTCACGAAAAAGGTTATATTACGGATAAAGAGTACGGCGCGCCTATTACGATAGGCGATAACTGTTGGATTGCGGGCAACGTAACTATTCTTGCCGGCGCAAAAATAGGCTCGGGTTGTGTGATAGGCGCAGGCTCGGTCGTTTCTGGCGAAATTCCCGAAAATACTCTTGCCTACGGCGTTCCGTGCCGTCTGGTAAGAAAAATAACCGCAAAAGACGCAATCAGTTTGAAAAAAGAACTTTTTTAACTTAATAAGCGGCGTTTTGAAAAATTTTTCAAAACGCCGCTTTTACTTGTATTTTACGAAAAACACTGCTATAATTAAATTATATAATAATTTACAGCTTAGCTGAGGTGTTACGATGTACAGTATGACGGGTTACGGCAGGGGCGAATATAAAAACGGCGGTATCGAACTGACGGTTGAGGTTAAAACAGTAAACAACCGCTATCTCGACGCGGCGGTTAAAGCCCCCAGAATTTTAGTCGCTCACGAGGAAACCGTCCGCACCGCACTGCGTGAAAAGCTTACGCGCGGGCATGCCGATATCTTCGTTTCCTTATCTGATAAACGCGAGCGCGAGAAAAACCTCTACCTCGACGAAGAAACGGCTAAATCTTACGTTGCCGCGGCGTCGCGCATAAAAAATCTCTTTCCTGAAATTCAGGACGATATAAGCGTAAGCGGCGTTCTGCGCTACCCCGACGTTATAAAGAGCGAGGACGTAGCCGCAGCCGACGAAGAAATTTTAACTGCGTTAAAGTCGGCGCTTTCCGTTGCTCTCGAAAAACTCAACGCAATGCGCAAGGTGGAGGGCAAAAAACTCGAAGAGGATATGCTTTCGAGAATGAAAACGATAGAACACCTCGTAGGCGAGGTCGAAAAACGCGCTCCTGCGGTCGTTCAGAATTACAGACAGAAGCTCGAAACCAAAATGAAAAAGATTTTGGAGGGTGTCGAAGTGGACGAGGGCAGGCTGTTAACCGAAGCCGCGCTCTTTGCCGACAAAAGCAATATAGACGAAGAGCTGACACGCCTTCATTCCCATATCTCGCAATTCCGCGAAATCTGCCGAGAAACCCTCGTCGGAAGAAAGCTTGACTTCCTCGTTCAGGAATTTAACCGCGAAACTAACACGATCTGTTCAAAATCCAACGATTTGGAAATAACAAGGTTGGGGCTTGCTTTAAAGAACGAAATCGAAAAGGTCAGGGAGCAAGTACAGAACGTCGAGTAAGCCTATGAAAAATTTGTTGATAGTGCTGTCCGGACCTTCGGGCGTAGGTAAAGGCACGGTTTTAAAAAAACTTCTCTCATCTTCGGACGGTTATGCGTTAAGCGTTTCCTGCACCACACGAAAAATGCGCGAAGGTGAGGTGGACGGTAAGTCTTACTTCTTTATAAGTAAGGAGCAATTTTTAAAAACGGTTGAAGAAAACGGCTTTTTAGAGTATTCCAACCACTTTGAAAATTACTACGGTACGCCCAGAAAATTCGTTGAAAAACAGCTTGAAACGCACGACGTCATTCTCGAAATAGACGTAAACGGCGCGTTGCAAGTAAAAAAATCTTATCCCGAGGCTATCCTCATTATGCTGTTGCCCCCGTCGCAAGAAGCGTTAAGAAACCGCCTTAAAGGCAGGGCAACGGAGAGTGAGGACGAGATAGACCGCCGCATCAAAAGAGCGGAATACGAGCTTTCCAAACAGGAATTGTACGACTATTCGGTCGTTAACGACGACCTTGAAGCTTGCGTAAAACGATTAAATAACTTAATCAAAGAATTAAAAGGAGTAAATATATGATAAATTATCCCCCCGTTGACTTACTTATCGAACAACTCGGCACGGACGGGCAGCCCGTTTCGCGCTATTGCCTTTGCGTAGTTGCATCAAAACGCGCAAGGCAGATAATCGAACAGACCGCAGGACAGAACGCGAACAGCAAGGAGATTATAAAAGAGCTTGCCGTTGCCTCGCGCGAAATCGCAAGCGGTAAAGTTAAATGCGTAAAGGACTAATCTCCCCCAAGTGTACGCAGAGGTTATTGTTGACATAGCCCACAGCCAAGTGGACAGAATATTCGAATACTCTTGCCCGCCGGATTTAACGGCGGGATGTCGCGTTAAAGTACCTTTCGGCGGAAGGATAATAGACGGCTTCGTTTTAAGCGTAAAGGAAGCTTCCGTCTATCCACCCGAAAAAGTCAAACCGATAGCCGAAGTATTCGACGAATTGCCTGCGCTTCAATCCGAATGTTTTTCGCTGATGGAGCGCATTTCTTCGCGCTATAAAGTTCCCAAAGCCGCGGCGCTTCGTTTGTTTTTGCCTTCCGAAATGCGCCTTGGAAAAGTGCACGAAGTTTATAGAAAATACGCAAAACTCTCGCATATCAGCGTACCAATCTCAAAAACAGCAAAAAAGCAGCAGGAAATTGTAGTTTTCTTGCAGGGTATAGACGAATACGATTATACCGCGCTTTGCAACGAATACGGCCGCGCCGCCGTCAATTCTCTTGTTGAAAAGGGCGCAATAACGGTTGAAAAACGCCAAATAAAACGTAACCCCGTTTTGGGAAATTATTATGAAGAAAAGCCCAAAACTTTAACATATATGCAGGGCAATGCAATAAAAAGCATTGAAAATTCTTCTAAAACGGTGCATCTTCTGCACGGCGTTACGGGCAGCGGCAAAACCGAAATTTATCTTCAACTTATCGCAAACGAAATTAAAAAAGGCAAATCGGCAATCTTTCTCGTGCCCGAAATTTCTTTAACGCCCCAAATGCTTTCTCAGCTTCGCGCACGCTTTAAGGGCGAGGCGGCTATTTTGCACAGCGGGCTTTCCGCAGGTGAAAAATTCGACGAGTGGTGGCGGCTTCGTTCGGGCGAGGCAAAGATAGCGATAGGCGCAAGAAGCGCGATTTTTGCCCCCCTTGAAAATTTAGGCGCGATAATAATCGACGAGGAACACGATACTTCGTATCTGTCCGAAACCGCTCCCCGCTATTCTACGGTGGAAATAGCAAAGCTCCGCGCCGAGTACAACGGCTGCAAACTTATCTTAGGCAGTGCGACGCCTTCCGTGGAGAGCTACCTTGCTGCAACCGAGGGCGAATACAATCTTATTACGTTGCCCGAGAGGATAAATAAAAGACCTTTGCCTGAAATTATAATCGCGGATATGCGTAAGGAAGTCAAGCGCGGCAACCCTTCGCCATTTTCTTCGGCGCTGCGCGAAGAGCTTGACGCAACCTTGAAATGCGGCAACCAAGCGATTATATTTCTTAATCGCCGCGGCTATTCGCAAAAGGTAATCTGCCGCGACTGCGGCTACGTTGCCAAGTGCGAAAATTGCGACGTTTCGCTGACTTACCACAGCGAAGAGGACTGTTTAAAATGCCATTATTGCGGTGCAAAGTACAGAATGTTGCCCGCTTGTCCCGACTGCGGCGGCGTACATATCCGTTACAGCGGTACGGGTACGCAAAGAGTAGTTGCCGAGCTTACGTCGCTTTTCCCCCAAGCCCGCATTATTAGAATGGATAACGACACCGTTTCAGGTAAGGACGGGCACTATAAAATTTTAAAAAAGTTTGCAAGTAAAGAGGCAGATATTCTCGTTGGAACTCAGATGATAGCAAAGGGCCACGACTTCCCCGCTGTAACGTTAGTCGGAATTCTGGACGCCGATATGAGTTTACAGTTTTCGGACTACCGTAGCGGAGAGCGCACTTTTCAGCTTATAACGCAGGTTTCAGGCAGAAGCGGCAGGGCGGACGACAAAGGCAAGGTCGTTTTACAAACTTACTGTCCCGAAAATTACATTCTCCGCTACGCCGTAAATTACGACTATACGGGCTTTTTTAATAACGAAATTCAGATACGAAAAGCAACGCTTTTTCCGCCGTATTCGCTCATTTGCCGCGTAATGGTAACGGGCGAGGACGATAAAAAGACGCTTGAAGCGTTAAAATCTGTATATTTTGAAATAGAGGAATTGAGAAAGGCTCAGCCTAAACGGTTCATTTTCCTCAATAAAATGCATTCGCCCGTGAAAAAAATTCAGGGCAAACACCGCTATCAGGTGCTTATGCGTTTAAAAGACGACGCGCTGTTGCAAAAAATTTACGAAATAGCGGTTTCCAACACTACACCTTACGTACTCGTCTACGTGGAAGAAAATCCCACAAATTTATCATAGGAGCTTTTATGTCAGTTAAATTCGTCGTACAGACGGGCGACCCCGTGTTAAGAGAAAAATGCAAGGAAGTAAGAACTTTTAATTCCGAGCTTTGGCAGCTTCTTGCCGATATGAAAGAAACAGTCCGCGCCGAGAACGGCGCGGGACTTGCCGCTCCGCAGATAGGTCTGCCTATAAGGGTGGTGGTAATCGACGTCGAAGAGGGTTTTTTCGAACTTATCAACCCCGTCATAATTTCCACTAAGGGTGAACAGGTCGGTCCTGAAGGCTGCCTTTCGGTCAAGGGAAAGCAGGGCACTGTTCGCCGTCCCAACAAAGTCAAGGCAGAATACCGCGACAGGTTCGGTAAAAAACACAAGCTCACGGCTGAGGGTTTCTTTGCCCGCGCCGTCTGCCATGAACTCGACCATCTCGACGGAGTTTTATACACCGACAAGGCGGACGAGCTTTACGATTTGGCGGAGGACTAAAATGAAAATCGTTTTTGCAGGCTCGCCGGAATTTGCCGTTCCCGCACTTAAAAATCTTCTTCAAAGTGGGAAAGAAGTCGTAGCCGTAATAACCCAGCCCGACAAGCCCGTCGGCAGAAAGCAAATTTTAACTCCTACGCCCGTTAAGGCTTTCGCTTTATCCCAAGGCGTGCCGGTCTACGACTTTAAAAAAATTCGTGAAAATTGCGATACGCTCCGTGCCTTGAACGCCGACGTAATGATAACTTGCGCCTACGGACAGATTTTGACGCAGGAAGTTTTAAACTGTTTTAAAGGCGGGGTTTGGAATATTCACGCCTCGCTTTTGCCTAAATTCCGCGGTGCATCACCCATTCAATCGGCCATATTAGGGGGTGAATTGTATACAGGCGTAACGATTATGAAAACCGAGCTTGCCCTCGATACGGGTGATATTTTGCTTGTCAAAAGATGCGAAGTCGGAGACCTCACTTGCGGTGAATTGACGGAAAAACTGTCTGAATTGGGCGCAGAGGCGGCGTTGGAGGCTGTCGGACTTTTGGAAAACGGTAGCACCCAACTGCTTATGCAGGACGACGCAAAAGCCACTTATTGCACTAAGGTGAAAAAGGAGGACGGTAAACTTGATTTTACCCGTTCCCCCCAACATATATGCCGTTTAATAAAGGCTTTCAGCCCTGCACCCGCTGCATTTTGCAACTTTAACGGAACAATTTTAAATATTTATAATGCTCGGCTTTGCGAACTTGCGGGCGGGAAAGCGGGCGAAGTTCTCTCGGCGGACAAGCGCGGAATAGCCGTTCAATGCGGTGAAGGCTCAATATTAATCACCGAGTTGCAGCCCGCGGGCGGCAAAAGAATGAAAGCTGCCGATTTCGTCAACGGCAGAAAGATAAAGGTGGGCGACGTTCTTGACTAATCCCTTAACCGACCCTTACTTAATACTTTCAAAAGTTTATAAGGACGGCAAGTTTTTAAAGCAGTCCGTTTCGGAAACGCCGATAGAACCTTTGAACAAGCCGCGCACCGTAAAAATATGTTACGGCGTGCTTGAAAAAGACGTTTATTTGGAGTATATATTGGGGTCTAACGCAAAAAAGCAACCCAAAGCCTCTATAAAAATTATTCTGAAAATCGCGCTCTATATGCTCGAATTTTTATCGAAACACGACTATATGGTAGTCGATTATGCGGTGGAGCTCACTAAAAAACTCGGCAAAGAGGGCGCGGCGGGTTTTGTTAATGCGTTTTTAAGAACTTATAAAATCCCCTCTCTGCCTGAAAAAGCGGACGAGAGAACGTCTGTAGAGTGCAGCGCGCCCCTGTGGCTCGTTAAGAAACTAAGGCGCAGTTACAAGTCGGAAGCAGCTCAAATTCTCACAGCGCCGAGCTTAGGGCTTTGCGTGCGTTTTGAGCGCGGCGCTGAAAAATATTTGGATAAGCCACATACAAACACTCCCTTTGAAAACTTATTTATTTTTAACAATTTCGTACGGGACGAAAACTTTTTTACGGGCGATTACACCTTTCAATCGGTCGGTTCAGTTGCAATTTGCTCGGCAATTCCTGCCTGCGACTCTCTTTTGGACGCTTGTGCTGCCCCCGGCGGCAAGTCCGTTCTCCTTGCGAAAAGGTGCAAAAGCGTAACTTCTACCGAACTTCATCCGCACCGCGTGGAATTAATCAATTCCTACGCGCAAAGAATGGGGGTAACTAATCTGATGGCAGTCCAAGCCGACAGCACCGTTTTCAATCCCGAATTTGAAAACAAGTTCGATACCGTGCTTTGCGACGTTCCCTGTTCGGGTACGGGCGTTATAAACGAAAACCCCGATATTAAGCTTTTCCGCAAAGAGAGCGATATCGAAAGTTTAACGAAAGTCCAGCTCGCAATTTTGGAAAATTGTTCGCGCTACGTCAAATCGGGCGGACTTTTGTTCTATTCAACGTGTTCGGTATTGCCCGAAGAAAACGACAGCATAGTATGCAATTTTATGCGATTGCACCCCGAATATGCCTTAAATAAGCCCGTTTCGCCTCTTGAACACAGAGAAACGAAATACGGCTTGCAGTTCTTGCCGCAAATATCCCTCGGCGCAGGTTTTTATCTTGCGTCTTTCACTAAAAAACAATGAAAAAGATTTTACAGGATTTGAGTTTTTCCGAACTCGAAAACTTAATACTCTCTCTCGGTGAAAAGTCCTTCCGCGCAAAACAGCTCTATGCGGGGCTTATGCAGGGCAAAAAGATTTCCAAAATCAATATTCCCGCCACCTTGCGCGAAAAGCTTTCGGAAGAGTATGAAGACGAGCCCGTCAAAATAATACAAACTCTGACCTCTTCCGACGGAACTGAAAAATACCTTTTCGCCTTATCGGACGGCAACGTCATAGAAGGTGTGCTTATGAAGTACAAATACGGCAACACCCAGTGCGTTTCCACGCAGGTAGGCTGCCGAATGGGCTGTAAGTTTTGCGCAAGCACTCTGCAAGGACTTGTACGCAATCTCACTTCGGGTGAAATCCTTTCGCAAGTCCTTGTAGTAAACGCCCTTCACGGTGGCAATACCGATAAGCGCGCGGTAACGAACATCGTGCTTATGGGCAGCGGCGAACCGCTTGATAATTACGATAGCGTTCTGTCATTTTTAAAGAACGTTTCCGCGCCTTGCGGCATCAATATTTCGGCAAGAAATATTTCCCTTTCTACCTGCGGTCTCGTCCCTAAAATTTACGCGCTTGCAGATGAGCAAATACCCGTTAACTTGACCATATCCCTGCACCAAACCACTGACGCGGGCCGCGCGCGCACAATGCCTGTCGCAAAAAAATACGGCATTTCGGAGATACTTAAAGCCTGCGAATATTACTTCGATAAGACAGGCAGAAGATACATCTTCGAGTATTCCTTGATAAGCGGTGAAAACTGCGACGAAGAGCATGCTGAAGGACTTATAAAGCTTTTAAAGGGCAGGCCCTGCCACGTCAATCTGATACGGCTTAACGAGGTCGAAGAACGGGACTTAGAAACCGTAACCGAAAAAGAAGCTTACAGGTTCTTGGGCCTTTTGGAAAAGGGCGGGCTTTCCGCAACATTACGTCGCCAGATAGGCGTTGATATAGGCGGCGCGTGCGGACAACTGCGAGTTAACTATCTTAAAAATAACTAAGGAGTAAATTTATGCAAATCAAAATCGCGCCCTCGATACTTTCGGCGGACTTCTCTGTTATGGGCGAAACCATCAAAAAGTTGGAAAAATGCGGCGCAGACTTAATTCACTGCGACGTTATGGACGGAAGCTTTGTCGAGCCGATAACCTTTGGCGGACAAATGATAAAAAATATCCGTCCCTTAACGAAGCTTCCTTTGGACGCACATCTTATGATTGAACACCCCAAAACACAGATAAAGTTCTTTGCAGACGCTGGCGCGGATATTATAACGGTACATTATAAGGCTTGCAAAAAAATTTCCGATACCTATCTCGAAGAAACCTTGCGCCTAATTAAGTCCTACGGAGTCAAGTGCGGCGCGGTCGTCAATCCCGATGTCCCCGTCGAAAATATCTTTCCCGTTTTCCCGCTGTGCGATATGGTTCTTTTGATGTCCGTATACCCCGGTTACGGCGGTCAGAAGTTCATTCCCGACGTTTTGGAAAAGGTCAGAAAGGCGCGCGCTTACGCTATTGAAATCGGTCGTCCCGATATGGATATAGAAATCGACGGCGGCGTTACCGAAGAAAACGCCCAAATAATAAGAGAAGCGGGGGCAAACGTTCTCGTTGCGGGCTCTGCTGTCTTCAAATCGCCCGATATGGCTGTTGCAATCGAAAAAATAAGGGGTTAGCACGTATTTACCGTTCACCGCATATAATGTACCATAATTTCAAGGGGTGAACGATGACTGTAATCTGTGTAAAACCGCCAAAAGCTATAAGGAAAATTTTAAGGCTGTTTATTAGAAAATGATTTACACCGATATGCACTCCGATACGCTCACTGTCTGTGCGGACAGTGGCGTAGACTTAGAGTGGTTCAACGGACAAACAAGCTTAAACAAGCTTCAAAAAAGCAATTGTGCGGCACAGTGCTTTGCCATTTTTACGGAGGGCGCTGATGCTGCTTTTAACTTTGAAAGATATCTTGCCTTTTATAAGCAAAACATGCCGAAACTAAGGCATATTGCCACACCAATTGAAAATTATAACGATATTTTGCGGTGTGAAGAAGAGGGCAAGGTGGGTTGTATTCTCACGGTTGAAAACCTCGGCTTTATAGGTTCTGACCTTGAAATGATAGACCGTCTGAAAAATGAAGGCGTTAAGATGGCGTCATTAGTGTGGAATAATAAAAATCAATTCGCTAGCCCCAATCTTGTATTTAAAGACGGCTTGCCGCAGTTCGGACAAAGAGTGGACGAGGGGCTTACCGACCTCGGTAAAGAGGCCGTCGAGCGTCTTGATTGTAATAAAATTATCGTTGACGTTTCTCACCTTTCGGACGGTGGCGCGCACGATATTTTAAACGGCAGAAAAATTCCGATAGTCGCCAGCCACTCCAACGCGCAAAGCGTTGTTGACGTCAGCCGCAATCTTTCAGACGATTTAATAAAAAAAATCGCCGACTGCGGCGGCGTAATAGGCATTAATTTCTGTAAAGATTTTTTGGGTGCGCCCGCTTTCGGCTACGCTTTAAAACACGCTCTTCATATTATTAAGATAGGCGGCGAGGAAGTTATAGCACTCGGCTCGGACTTTGACGGTATCCCCCAAAATCCCGAACTTCCCGATTGCACTCGCGTGCCCGCGCTTTTAAACTATTTTGAAGAAAACGCTATACCGTACAAGACGGTAGAAAAATTAGCTTATAAAAACTTTTTAAGAGTATTTAAAGAAGTTTGCGGTTAAATTTAAGAAACTACAAAAGCAGCTGCGTATTAAAACGCAGCTGCTTTTTTGCTAATTTAAAGTACTGTAAAAGAAGCGTAAATGTTTACGCTCTTTCAACGGATTTAAGGCATCTCGTGCAAACGTAACCCGTAACGACCTTTCCGTCGTTTACGTAGGAAACTTTCTGAACGTTTGCTTTAAACGTTCTTCTCGTTCTTCTCTTAGAGTGGCTCACGTTGTTGCCCGTGGTCTGACCTTTTCCGCAGACTGTGCATACTCTCGACATATCTAACACCTCCGAATAGGTATAATGCATCACGCATTTTCAGTAAAAAGCTGACAAAATAAAGCCGTTTTTCAAAAGCGGCTAAATAAATATATCACGCAATTTAAAAAAAATCAATCAAAAACACGACGTAAGTTTTATTTTTTTGATTATTTTGCAAAATAATTTTAAAACCTTTGCTTTAAATTCCAGCGCTTAACCATTAACTTGCTAATTTTTTACTGTAATTACTTGCAAATTACAATTAAATGTTTTAAAATAGTAAAAGGCAAAAGCGCGATTTTGCGCAAAAAGCTAATTACGGGAGAATAAAATGTCCGTCAACACCAGCAACGTATTCGGTAAAATTTCAATATCCGATTCAGCCATCGCAAAGGTGGCTAAAAATGCTGCCCTCGAATGTTACGGCATCGTGGACACAAGCTCCCGCAAACTTACCGACTCTCTCTCCGAGCTGTTGAAGAAACAACCCGACGGCAGAGGAATTAAGGTAGTAACCTCAGGCGACAGAATTTTTATCGACGTCAACGTTATAATAAAATACGGCGTATCGATTAACGCCGTTGCCGAGTCCCTTAAAGAGGGCGTCAAATACAAAGTTGAAAAGTTCACGGGTATGATTGTAGACACCGTGAACGTCAACGTTATAGGTGTCAAGTTATAATCCACGCAAATTCGGTTTGGGTGGATTTACTATACTATTAAATAGAAAAAATTTAACGGTGAATTAATTTATGGCAAAAACGGTAAACAGTACCGAATTCCGTAAAATGGTGGCTTTCGGTGCTAGAAATTTGGAAATAAACAGGGCGGAAATAGACGCAAGAAACGTTTTCCCCGTTCCCGACGGCGATACGGGTACGAATATGTCGCTCACTTTACAGTCGGCAGTCAGGGAAATGAACGCATGTGCGTCCAACCGTTTTCAGGAAATTTGCGACGCAGTCTCCAAGGGCGCTTTGCGCGGCGCTCGCGGCAATTCGGGCGTAATCTCCTCGCAGATTTTCCGCGGTATATGCTCGGTCGTCCGCGAAACCAAGGACGCATTCGATACTAAAACCTTCGCAAAGGCAATGGAAGCAGGTTCGAAGATCGCTTACAGTGCGGTATCCATTCCCAAAGAAGGTACTATTTTAACGGTTATCCGCTTAATGGCGGAAGCCGCACCAAAACTCGCAAGCAAGCATAAAGAATTCGTTCCTTTCTTAACTGCGCTTATCGAAGTCGGCGACGAAGCGCTTGCAAAAACCCCCGAGCTTATGCCCGTTTTAAAGAAAGCCGGCGTAGTCGATTCGGGCGGTATGGGGCTTATGACCATAATGCGCGGTTTCCTTTCTGCACTTTCGGGTGAAGAAGCCGACCTTGCCGACATTCCTTCCGAAGCTTCCGACGCGAAGAAGGACGACGACGTTTTCGGGGACAATTCCGATATTATCAATCTTGACCTCGGCGACATAGAATTCGCATACTGTACCGAGTTTTTCGTAATCAACTTAAAACAAATGACCACCCTTGCCGACATTGACAGGCTCAAAGAGAAGTTAATGAACATAGGCGACAGCGTCATCTGTATCGGCGATTTGGAGCTTATCAAGGTTCACGTTCACACCAACACGCCCGGAATAGCTCTTACCTACGCGCTCGAACTCGGCGAGCTCGACAGAATTAAGATAGAAAACATGCTCGAAGAAAACCGCGCCCTTAAAGCCAAGCTCGAGGCGGAAAAGAAGGAAATGGGCATGCTTTCAATCTGTGCGGGCAAGGGACTTGAAGAAATCTTCAAGGACCTTATGTGCGACAGAGTAATCGAAGGCGGACAGACTATGAACCCTTCCGCTCAGGACATTGCGGACGCCGTGCAGAAAATAAACGCGGCAAACGTCTTCGTTTTCCCCAACAACTCCAACGTAATTCTTGCGGCGGAGCAGGCAAAGGGACTTGTTAACAACCGCACCATTCACGTTATACCTACAAAGAACGTGCCTCAGGGTTTTGCGGCTGCGCTTGCGTTCAACCCCGAAGCTTCCGTTCCCGAAAATAAAACGAACATGACCCACGCAATAGACAACGTTGCGTCAGGACAAGTAACCTACGCCGTTCGCGAAACCACTATGAACGGTTTCAAACTCAAAGAGGGCGATATTATCGGGCTTGACAACAAGCGAATTCTTGCCAAAAGCGATAACGTGGTTGACGCCACCTTAAAACTCGTAAAATCGTTGAAGAACGACGAACATGGTATGATAACCTTATACTACGGCGAGGGAGTAAAGGAAGAGGAAGCTGAAGAGCTTGCAGGCAAGCTTTCCGAGCAGTACCCCGATTGCGACGTAGACTGTCATTTCGGCGGTCAGCCCGTGTATTATTATATGGTATCTTTGGAGTAACGCAAAATTAATTTATAAAAGCCTCCGCGCGCAATCGGCGCGCGGAGGCTTTAAAGTATGGGCAGTAAAATGTTATTAACTTCTTTAAAATACGTTTCCGAAAAACGGGAAAAAGAATTTAATAAAATGGGCGTGTATACGCTTGAAGAATTAGTCCGCCACTTCCCGCGCGACTACCTTGATTTGCGCCACGCCACGCTCTTGAAAAACGCCTACCACAACGATGTCGTTTTAACGGTTTGCGAAGTTTTAAACGTCGAAGTAAACCGCTACGCCCGCCGCCCGTTCGTAAAAGCGCTCTGTCAGCAGGGCGGCTACATGTTTACGGCTATTTGGTTCAACCAGCCCTACGTAGCGCAAAAGCTCAAAACGGGAGAATACTTGTTTTACGGCAGAGTGCAAAACAAATACGGTATGGGCTGTCAGATGACCAA
Source organism: uncultured Clostridia bacterium (assembly GCA_947174415.1). GTDB lineage: Bacteria > Bacillota > Clostridia > Christensenellales > Borkfalkiaceae > Coproplasma. The sequence continues at coordinate 10,702 of CAMWIW010000002.1, read as the reverse complement.
CCCGTCGTTCGAAAGTACGGATAAAAATTCAAACTTAAAAGGGCTCGTCCCCGTATACTCTCTTACGGGCGGATTAACGCAGGGCGTCGTCAGAACGGCCGTCCGCCAAGCCCTCAGAAAAGTGCCTTATTTAAGCCATATCCCCACACCTTTGATACAAAAGTACAATCTTTTACCGCTATCCGAGGCGTACTTCAAAGTGCATTGTCCCGAGACCGCAGAGGATATAAAAGCGGGTTCGGAGCGCATAGCGTTAGAGGAGTATTTTTTGCTCGTTTCGGCGTTCAAAGTAATGAAAGGCGGGCGCGAAGAGGCAAGGGTGCGCCGTTACTCAGTTACGGAAAGCGATTTAAACGCATTTATCGCCCGTTTTCCCTTCGAGTTTACCGAGGGGCAGAAGAATGCGGTTCAAAGCATTTACAACGCCGTCCGTTCCCCGCATAAAATGAATATGCTTTTGCAAGGCGATGTGGGCAGCGGTAAGACGGCTGTTGCGTTAACCGGCATATATATGGGGGTCAAATCGGGATTTCAGGCTGCAATGCTTGCTCCTACTGAGGTTCTCGCCCGCCAAAATGCAGAGCTTATAAAGAAGTACCTTCCCGAATACAATATAGCGGTTTTAACGGGTTCGACGCCCGCCGCCGAGAAAAAAACCGTTAAAAAAGGATTAGCAAGCGGTGAAGTGGACGTCGTTTGCGGCACGCACGCCGTAATTCAGTCGGACGTCGCGTTCAAGAACCTTGCTTTCGCCGTTTGCGATGAGCAACACCGCTTTGGCGTGGCTCAGCGTTCTTCGCTTTTGGATAAGGGCGACGGGTGCGACGTTCTCGTTATGTCGGCAACGCCCATTCCCCGCACGTTATCTCTCATTTTCTACGGCGATTTGGATATTACGACTATCAAGGATAAACCCCGTTCACGGCAGGATATATCCACGTCAATCGTCCCCCAACGCAAATATAACGATATGCTTAAATACGTTGCGGAGCAAGCAAGGGCGGGCAACCAAACCTACTTCGTCTGCCCCAAAATCGAGGGCGACGACGAGGGCACGGTTATGTCAGTAACCGAGCTTTTCGAAGAGCTTAAACAAAAGATGCCCTCAGTCCGTCTCGCTCTGTTGCACGGCAAAATGAAGGATAAGGAAAAGAACGCAGTTATGTCGGCGTTTAAGGCTAAGGAGTACGATTGCTTGGTGTCAACCACGGTTATAGAGGTCGGCGTGGACGTTCCCGACGCAACCACTATGATAATATACAACGCCGAGCGTTTCGGGCTTTCTCAGCTTCACCAGCTTCGCGGGCGCGTCGGCAGAGGGGATAAAAAGAGCTACTGCTTCTTACTTATGGGTTCTGACACGGAGGAGGCGCGCGAACGCCTGTCCGTCATAAAAAACTGTACCGACGGTTTCGAAATAGCCGAAGCCGATTTGAAGATGCGCGGCGGCGGCGACTTTATGGGCACGCGCCAAAGCGGCAGAATGTTATCGGAAATAAAGAATTTACGCTTTCCCGTGGAAACAATCTTTACCGCAAAAAAATTATCGGACGAGGCTTTTTCGGGCACGCTCGATACCCGCACCTTAACCCGAATCGTTGCCGAGAAGTATAAGTCCCTCGCCGACGTAACCCTCAACTGATAAAGGAGAAAGAATGGGAGAAACAGCTAAACAAATTATCGAATACGTGGCAATACCGAGTTTTTTAATTATCGTTAACTTAGTCGTGCAGTTATCGTTGGAAAGGGCACAGCGCAAAAGAGAGGCAAAGTCAGACCCCGGCTGCTTTACCGTCAGAATGCCCGTAATATTTACAATTAGTTTGATTACGGCTTTTATAGTCTTTACCGTTATCGCCGTATTTTTTACCCGTCAGGTAATTGCCCAATCCACCGAGGGAATTCCTTGGTCGCAAATTCTAACAGGCGATATCGGTATAGGCGCGCTTGATATTTTGTGCCTTGTTTATGCGTATATGTTTATGCGGCAAAAAGTAGAAATCAACGGCGATACCGCAAAAGTAACACCCGCTTTTTCCAAGAGGTATACTTTCAACGTGTTAGACGTAACGGACGTACAGTATACCAACGATAAAACCAAAATCAAAGCCGTCGGCAGAAAATTATCCGTATACCGTATTTGTTATTGCTACAATATGTTTGGACAGTGGCTCGGATACTAAATCGGTTGGCTCATTAAAAATGAATATTTAACTTTAATTGAAAAAGAAAACGGAAAGCTTGGGAAAATGCCAACTGAGAAAGGTAATAATATAGGAAGCTTGGCTTAATAAGCAACAGAGCAGATGCAATATAAAAAATAGTAAATTAAGGTGGAACAATGAGAACAGAAGAAAAAAGAATTTGGGGAATACATACACAAGACGATAATCTGTTTTTAAAAGATAATATTATAGCAATCGGTTGGAAAGCAATGGGCGATTTATCGCATATAGAAAACAACCGAGAAGCATTCAAACGCAAATATGCTGAAACTTATCCGGGAAAAACCAAACAATCCGTCGCCAATGGTGCAGGCATGCTATATCGTTTTTGCTATGAAGTGCAGACTGGTGATTACATTGTATATCCGTCTAAATCAAACAGAATGATAAACCTTGGTATTGTAGATGGAGAGTATAAGTATGAGAATACGGCTCGGGAATATGTGCAGCAACGTAAAGTAAGGTGGCTTAAGCATTTGCCGAGAACGGCTTTTTCGCAAGGAGCGTTATATGAAATAGGTTCTGCAATGTCTTTCTTTACCGTTAGAAATTATAGCGATGAGTTTATAGATGCGTTAACTAATAAAAGCGTTAAGCCGATTTTTGCTTCTGCAGATGAAGAAAACGAGACTGTAGCCGCAACCGCTGATGATATAAAGGAAGGCACGAGAGATTACATCTTAAAAGAACTGAGTAAAAATTTAAAAGGTTATAGGCTTGAAGACTTTATAGCTGATTTGCTGAAAGCAATGGGTTATCGTGCCGAGTTGTCTCCGCATGGCGGAGATAGCGGTATAGATATTAAAGCCTTTAAAGATGAGTTGCCTCCTAGAATCGTCGTTCAGGTTAAAAGTCAGAACAGTGATATAAAAGAGGAAACGTTACAAGCTTTGAAGGGTGCAATGAGTGAAGGTGATTACGGGCTTTTTGTTACATTGTCAAACTATACAAAAAACGCTCAAAAATTTTTAGATAATACACCAAGAATACGCGGTATAGACGGCCCTACCTTAGCGGACCTGATATTGATATATTACGAAAAATTAAGCGAAAATTATCGAAAAATGATTCCATTGGAAAAAGTATATATTCCTGTAGCAAAAAATTCTACCGTTAACTGTTAGTTCTCTAAAAATAATAAAATTGACAATTGCAATTTTTTAGTAAATTATGACTGATAAACAAATTGAAAATCCTCTTCAAATTAATTGACAATCAAGTAAATATTTGTTAAAATTGCTTTCGCACGCTTACTATGGACAACTGTTTAAAGCGCAGCAAAAGCAATTTTTGCTTTAACCATATTATATATAGCCTTTTACTTTCTCCGCTTTAAGGGTAGCGGAAGAGGTGAAATATTCAATAAAACAAGGAGGTAAAAAGATGCCTACAATCAACCAGCTCATAAGAAACGGCAGAGAAAAGCAGGTTTACAAGTCGAAGTCGCCCATTTTGGATAACTGTCCTCAAAAACGCGGCGTATGCCTTTCGGTTACGACTACTACGCCTAAAAAGCCTAACTCCGCTATAAGAAAGATTGCAAGAGTTCGCCTTACCAATAAGCAGGAAGGTACTGTTTATATCCCCGGTGAAGGACACAACTTGCAGGAGCACTCGTCCGTCCTCATTCGCGGCGGCCGTGTTAAGGACTTGCCCGGCGTTCGTTATCATATCATTCGCGGCGCGCTCGATACGGCAGGCGTTTCCAAGAGAATGCAAGCCCGTTCGCGTTACGGTGCAAAACGCCCCAAGAAGTAATTTAAGTTAGATTTGCTCACTGCAAGTCTAAAAGCAAACCGATAAAGGAACTAAAAGCAACGTTAAGTTGCCCTACTTGTTTACGGACATTTCACCCTTACCGTCATAAAAGTAGGCAGTATTTGCGGACACCCGCAGAGAAGATTTGCTACCGCAATTTGCGGCAAGCATTAGCTTATTTAAGGTAAACCCTTAAAAATCAAAAAGGAGGATAAAATTATGCCCAGAAGAGGCGGCGTTCCCAAGAGGGACGTATTACCCGATCCCGTGTACAATTCCAAGGTTGTAACCAAACTCGTCAACCAGATTATGTACGACGGCAAGCGCGGAACGGCACAGAACATCGTTTACGATGCTTTCAATATCATGAGTGAAAAACTCGGCAAAGACGCAATGGAAATTTTCGAGCAGGCAATGAACAACATCATGCCCGTTTTGGAAGTAAAGGCAAGGCGTGTCGGCGGTGCTAACTATCAAGTTCCCATCGAAATCAGACCCGAAAGAAGACAAACCCTTGCAATCCGTTGGCTCGTTATCGCAACGAGAAAACGCAGCGAGCGCGAAATGAGCGCTAAGCTCGCAGCAGAGCTTATCGACGCTTATAACAACGCAGGCGGCGCTGTCAAGAAAAAGGAAGACACGCACAGAATGGCAGAGGCAAACAAGGCGTTTGCACACTTCCGTTTCTAATCAGAGGTTAAATTATGGCAAGAGAATACGATTTATTGCATACGAGAAACATCGGTATAATGGCGCACATCGATGCGGGTAAAACCACCACTACCGAACGTATTCTGTATTATACGGGCATCAACCATAAAATAGGTGAAACGCACGACGGTACTGCAACTATGGACTGGATGGTTCAGGAACAGGAAAGAGGTATTACCATCACTTCCGCAGCGACCACCTGTCATTGGACGAGGACGGGCGCAACCAAAAAGGACGAGTGCCGTATAAACATTATCGACACTCCGGGACACGTTGACTTCACCGTAGAAGTAGAGCGTTCCCTTCGCGTCCTCGACGGCGCAGTCGCAACTTTCTGCGCAAAGGGCGGCGTTGAGCCTCAGTCCGAAACCGTTTGGCGTCAGGCGGACAAGTACCAAGTACCCCGTATCGCTTACGTCAACAAAATGGACATCAACGGCGCAAACTTCCAGCGCGCAGTCGATATGATGCGTGAAAGATTACAGGCTAACCCCGTTCCCATCGAGCTTCCCATCGGTAAGGAAGATACCTTCCGCGGCATCGTTGACCTTATCGAAATGAACGCTGAAATTTACGACAGCGACGACGGCAAGCAGTACCATAGGGACGAAATCCCCGCAGACTTAAAGGACGCGGCGGAAGAAGCTCATATGGCGGTTATGGAAGCGGCAGCCGAGGGCGACGATGAGCTTATGGAAAAGTTCCTTGAGACCATGGAACTCACTCCCGACGAAATCCGCAAAGGACTTCGCAAAGCAACTATCGCAATGAAATGTACCCCTGTTTTGTGCGGTTCTTCGTACAAAAACAAGGGCGTTCAGATGCTTTTGGACGCTGTAATCGACTTCCTTCCTTCCCCCGTAGACGTAGCTCACGTCAAGGGCGTTAATCCCGACACGGGCGCAGAAGAAGAGAGAGAAACTTCGGATAACGCACCCTTCGCAGGTCTTGCATTCAAAATCGCAACCGACCCCTTCGTAGGCCGTCTTGCATATTTCAGAGCATATTCGGGCGTTCTCGACTCAGGCTCTTACGTTTATAACTCTGTAAAGGGCAAGAAAGAGCGCGTAGGCCGTCTTGTACAGATGCACGCAAACACCCGTACGGAAATTCCCAAGGTTTATTCGGGCGACATCTGCGCAATCGTAGGCTTAAAAGATACCACCACGGGTGATACTCTCTGCGACGAGAAGAACCCCATCGTTTTGGAGCAAATGACTTTCTCCGATCCCGTTATCCAGCTCTCAATCGAGCCTAAGACCAAAGCGGGACAAGAGAAGATGACTATGGCTCTCGTAAAGCTTGCGGAAGAAGACCCCACTTTCAAAACCTACACCGATCAGGAAACGGGTCAGACCATTATCGCAGGTATGGGCGAGTTGCACCTCGACATTATCGTAGACAGACTTTTAAGAGAATTCAAAGTCGAAGCTAACGTCGGCGCACCTCAGGTTGCATATCGCGAAACTATCCGTCAGGCTGTTGACTGCGAAGGTATGTACAAACGCCAGTCCGGTGGTAAAGGTCAGTACGGACACTGCAAACTTCACATGATACCCGGCGAACCCGGTTCGGGCTACACGTTCGAGGATTTAACCGTCGGCGGATCTATTCCCAAAGAATATATTCCCGCAATCGATAAAGGTATCCGCGGCGCAGCCAAGAACGGTTTCCTTGCAGGCTACGAAGTCGTTGACTTCAAAATTCAGGTTTACGACGGAAGCTACCACGAAGTCGACTCTTCGGAAATGGCATTCCAAATCGCAGGCTCGATGGGCTTTAAGGACGGTATGGCAAAGGCTAAGGCAGTTCTCCTTGAACCCATAATGAAAGTAGAAGTCATCACCCCCGACGATTATTTCGGCGATATCATGGGTAACGTTACCGCACGCCGCGGCACTATCGTTTCAACCGACGACAGAGCGGGCGCAAAGGTAGTAGACGCAGAAGTTCCCCTTTCGGAAATGTTCGGTTACGCAACCGACCTCCGTTCGAGAACTCAGGGACGCGGACAGTTCACCATGCAGTTTGACCATTACGCAGAAGTGCCCAAATCGGTTGCCGAAAAAGTTATCGGCGAGAGGTCAAAAAGAGCGTAATGCTTTTTCGGCAATTGAAAAAATTTATATTGCGTATTGCCTTGCCAAAGCGTAGCGCGGCAAACCATAAAATTTTTTCAAGTCCGTTGCTGAAAAGGTTATCGGCGAAAGGTCCAAGAAAAACTAAAATGCTTATATGCATTTCCCCGTCAGGGGTTGCCTTATTTGGCAAAAAAAGTTAAATTTTTCGCGTTTTTTAATTGTCTTTTTAATAAATTTAATTTATAATATAGACAATGCGTACAAAAACGCACTAAAAGCTTATAATTTAAGCGACTTACCGCAAAGCTGCGGAAGTATATATAAAAAATATATTTATAGGAGAAACAAAAATGGCAAAGGCTAAGTACGACAACAGCAAGCCCCACGTTAACATCGGCACAATCGGCCACGTTGACCACGGCAAGACCACTCTGACCGCAGCTATCACTATGGTAATGGCGTGCAAAGGTCAGGCAGCAAAAATGAAATACGACGAGATCGATAAAGCTCCCGAAGAGAAAGCTCGTGGTATAACAATAAACACCGCACACGTAGAGTATCAGACCGAAAAGAGACACTACGCTCACGTTGACTGCCCGGGACACGCAGACTACGTTAAGAACATGATTACCGGTGCTGCCCAGATGGACGGCGCAATCCTCGTAGTTGCTGCAACCGACGGTCCCATGCCCCAGACCAAGGAGCACATCCTCCTTTCCCGTCAGGTAGGCGTTCCTTACATCGTAGTATTCCTTAACAAGTGCGACCAGATGGACGACCCCGAACTTCTCGAGCTCGTTGAAATGGAAATCACCGATACCCTCGAAGCACAGGGCTTCAAAGATTGCCCCATCATTCGCGGTTCGGCTTTGAAGGCGCTTGAAAAGGCTTCTTCGGGCGCTCCCGATGCAGAAGTTCTTGCAGCTCCCGAATGCCAGTGCATTCTTCAGCTTATGGATACTATCGACAGCTTTATCCCTACTCCTGAAAGAGATACCGCTAAACCTTTCCTTCTTCCCGTGGAAGACGTATTCACGATTTCCGGTCGTGGTACTGTTGCTACCGGTAGAGTAGAAAGAGGTACTGCTCACGTAGGCGATCCCGCTGAAATCGTAGGTCTTATCGAAAAGCCCGTTTCAACCGTTATTACCGGTCTTGAAATGTTCCACAAGAGCGTTGACGAAGCTATCGCAGGCTTCAACGTAGGCGCACTTCTTCGTGGTATCGACAGAAAGGGCATCGAGAAAGGTCAGGTTCTTGCTAAACCCGGCACGGTTAAGACTGCTACCAAGTTCACCGCTCAGGTTTACGTTCTTAAAGCAGACGAAGGCGGCCGTCATACTCCTTTCTTCAACCACTACCGTCCTCAGTTCTTCATCAGAACTACCGACGTTACCGGTTCAATCGAGCTTCCCGCAGGCACTGAAATGGTTATGCCCGGCGATAACGTAGAAATCAGCGTTGAGCTCATCAAACCCGTTGCAGTTGAAGAAAAGCTCCGTTTCGCTATCCGTGAAGGCGGCAGAACGGTTGGTTCGGGTACGATTGTAAAAGTATTATAATTTAAGTTAAATAACTGTTAATTCGAAACACTCAGCCTGCGCGGTTTACGTGCGGGCTGTTTTATTTGTTCCGCAATAAAAAATCCCGCACCGCGATTTACGCAGTGCGGGATATATTTATTCAGTAATTATCTCTACCGAAAATTTCGTCTAACGAAACTTGATAAAAGTCTGCAATTAAGATAAGAGTTTCATAGTCGGGTCTTGCGGCGTTGGTTTCGTAACGGGTATAATTAACTCTGCTGATATTAAGTTTTTTAGCTACTTCTTCTTGGGTTAAACGTTCCTCTTGTCTTAATTTTTTCAATTTGCTACCGATTTGCAACATAAATTTCTTTCACCGTTATTTAATTTACGTTGACATTGTACATTTTATGTACTATAATTAAGTAAATTGTACAGATACTGTACATTGAACTGTTTCATTATTCGCACGCAGGAGGGAGGAGTTCAGTCGGCAAATTTTGCTTTACAATCAGTAAAAATTGTAATATAATTTTAATATAGTAAATTATAAAAAGTTTTGATTAAGCGGGACAACGGTCTTCTTTCAATCGTTATAATTTTAAAAGAAGCAAAAGGAGAGAACAATATGTTTTGTAAACACTGTGGAAAAGAAGTCAACGAAAACGCCATAATCTGTCCCGAGTGCGGCGTTCCTACGGATAATTACGCTGCTGTGGCAACTCCCTCAAAGACAACCGACAACAAGTTCAACGGCTTTGCTCTTGCGGGTATGATTTGTGCAATCGTCGGAATTATCGGCGGAAATTGGATATGGTGTATCCCCTCGATAGTCGGTTTGATTTTCAGCATAATCGGTTTTGTCAAGGTTAAGGAGTTTAAGTCAGGCTACGGTTTTGCGCTTGCAGGCATAATAGTAGGCGCGCTCGGTCTTTTAATCTGGTTGATAATCTGGGGCGCAATTGCTTGGGCAAGCTGGATTAACTTTATCTATTATTTTTAATGAGTAAAAGGCCCGCGGGTGATAAAACCCGCGGGCTTTTTTTAAACAAATTTCCGTATATTTCCACAAAATATTCGATAATTTTCTCATATTATATTGACATAGAAAATAAATTATTTTATAATAAATTTGTTAATCAACCGTAAAAATTGAATTTTTTCAACCCCCGCGGGGGTTCTTCTTTACTGCGTAAAGAAGAAAAAACGTTGATTGATTTAATTTCTGCGGTAAAAAATCAAGGAGAGAAAAAAAGATGTTTTGTAAGAATTGTGGCAAAGAGATAGACGACAGCGCAGTCGTATGTCCTAACTGTGGCGTAGCTACCGAGAACATGGCAAAGAATGCTCCCGCTCCCGCACAGAAGAATACGATGGCACTTGTCGGCTTCATTCTGGCTCTTTTGAGTTTCAACGTCATTGCTTTGATTATTTCAATCATTGGCTTATCAAATTCTAAGAAGCCCGAATACGCTGGCGACGGCAAAGGTTTTGCAATTGCCGGTATCGTTATCAGTTGCGTTTACATAGGTTTGTACATCATTCTTTTGGCAACCTGCGGCAGTATCGTCGGTTGCGCAGCATTAAGTGGCACTTATTAATTTAACAAAAAAGGAACGCTTTCAAGCGTTCCTTTTTTTATTTCTTATAAAACTTACAGTAGTTTTTCAAAGTGCAGTTCGTGCAATCGGGGCGTTGCGAATGGCAAACCCTCCGCCCGTGATAGATAAGGTAGTGGTGCGCTTTTGACCATAGCTCTTTCGGGATAGCCGAACACAAGCCCTCTTCAACCTTCGCAGGCGTGTTTCCCTCGGAAATACCAAGCCTGTTTGAAACGCGGAAAACGTGCGTATCAACGGCAATCGCGTCCCCGCCGAAGCCTACGGCGTAAACGACGTTTGCGGTTTTCTGCCCAACGCCCGCAAGCGTTTTCAGCTCTTCGAGTGTAGAGGGGACTTCGCCCCCGAATTTCTCCAATATATCGTGCGAAGCTGAAAGAATATGCGCCGCTTTATTGCGGTAGAACCCGCATGAGAAAATATATTTTTCAAGCTCGCTTTGGGTAAGCTCAATCATTTTTTCGGGCGTGTTGTACTTTTCAAAAAGAACTTGCGTAACCTTGTTTACTCTCTCGTCGGTGCACTGCGCGGAAAGTATCACGGCAACCAAAAGCTCGTAAGGGGACTTAAAGTGCAGTGCGGGCTGTGCGTCGGGATAGAGAGCGGCAAGCTCTTTTAAAATTTCTTCGGTATCGTTCATACCCCGATTTTACCACAGCGGCAAAATAAAATCAACTAAACGGCGGCGCGGGGGGTTTTATAACCCCCCCCCCCCACCCGTGACACCCACAAAAAATTCCGGAGAAATGGAGGGCCGGAAAGCGGTATCTTTTAAAAAAAAT
>CAMWIW010000001.1 GCA_947174415.1 uncultured Clostridia bacterium | reverse complement strand
GTATAGGGATTTATTAAATGAATTTATATCGTTGAATGACGGAAAAATAAATGGTTCTTATGCTAAGCAAGATAGAAATTTACAAATAGAAGTATTTAATTATTTATTAGCTGCAAATTTTAAAGAAGATTTATATTTAAATTTAGCAAAATCACTTGATATTCGGTTTACAATGACAAGTGCTTATGCAAAGAATGAAAATTGTGAGCAATTTGTATTAAACGACTGTTTTGTATACAATGTAAACGATATGTCTTTATTGTCAAATACTCATAATATGTTCCCTTATTTAATATGCCATCAAGATGAAATTTTAAAAGCAATGGGTCAATTTTTTAGTGGACATACATTTGAAGCATCATATATGGAGGCAATAATTGATAATAAATATTTGAGTATTGAATTTAAAAAAGAATTTGTTTTTAGATGTGGGGGCTCATTAGTTGATTTGGTCAGCATAGAAACTAAACTTGCACTATTCATAACAGATAATAATTGTAAGATAACTGAAAAGCTTTTGTATAAATTTATAGGTGTTAATATTGATGAATCGTTGAAAGTTGAGTTGTTATCAATAGCTGTAAATCAAAACATTATAACGAATTTAAATAGTTTTAAGAATTATTTTATTTCTATTTCTGAAGAATTTGCTGAATTGTGGGACAAGACAAGGAAGACTGTATTAGAAGATAATCCTAATATAAGGGCTATTGCAGACTATATGAAAGAAAAAAATATTGCTACATATACGCCGAGAAAAGGTAAGTTATATTTAAAATGTTCTTAAATGATAAATTGTTTATAATAAAAAATTACTTCAAAATATAACCGAGCATCGGAAAAAGGTGCTCGGTTATATTTTTATTTTTTGGAGGTTGAACAATGAGAAAAACAAAAGATCAAAAAGAGATTGCGGTAAAACGATATTTATCTGGTGAAAGTGCATCGGCAATAATTAGCGAAATAGGCATATCTCGTAGCGCACTATATTTGTGGGTTAAGCAGTTTCGTGAAGCTCAAAATGAAAAGAGTAACTTTATAAGCGTAGTAAGTTATAAAAGGTTACAAGGAAAAGTTAAGCGCTTGGAAGAGATTGTTCAAATCTATAAAACAGTAAACTGCAATTACAACTCACCATTGAAAGAAAAATTGTATGCATTAGAGGAATTGTACGGACAGCATAGCGTACATATTTTGTGCGAGGCATTAGATGTTTCAAGAGGCACATTCTATAATCATATTTTAAGAAACAAAAAACAAAATACAGTTTATGTTCAGCGTAAAGAAGAATTGAGAGAGAAAATACAAAAAATCTACGACGACAGTCATCAGATTTTTGGCGCAGGCAAGATAATGGCCGTATTAAAAGAGCAAGGAATAAAAGCAGGCGAAAAGACAATAAGACTTTTGATGCGAGATATGGGCATTAAAAGCATTCGGCAAGAAGCGAAAAGTCTTTATGATAAAGAGAAGAAAAGAAATCGAAATCTATTACAGCAACAGTTTAATCCTTTAAAGCCTAATCAAGTATGGGTAAGCGATATTACAATGTTTAGGTTAAAAGAAAAGAATTTTTATATCTGTGTGATTTTAGATTTGTATTCAAGAGCAGTAGTAGGTTATAAAATAGGAATTAAAAACAGCACTCAATTAACTAAAAGCACTTTCAAATTGGCATACACAAAGAGGCAACCGCAAAGCGGTTTAATGTTCCATTCTGATAATGGCGGCAATTATTGTTGCAGAACTTTTCAATCTTATCTTATAAAGTTGAACGTAGAACAATCCTTTTCAAGACCTTATGTTCCATACGACAATTCGGTGATGGAAAGTTTTTTTGCGTCTATGAAAAGAGAAGAGTTGTATAGGCGGAAGTTTAAATCTGAAAATGAGTTTTATAAATCGGTTGACGAATACATTGTTTTCTACAATGAAAAGCGTCCGCATTATCAAAATAGTTACAGAACGCCGTTAAAGAAAGAGCAAGACTATTACAATTCAATAGAGAAACAATAGGACCGTGGGGGTTCGAATATAAACTTTTCAGCGGTTTGCATTGCGGATTGAAAGGTTTTAATAAAAGTTGTCCAATTTAAATATTTTATAAATTAATAAAAAAACCCTATTATAGGGCTAAAATTGACAAAAATAAAAGAACACTCTATTGATTTTGGACTATTAGGGTTCAAAACTTTATAGAGTGTTCATTTGGTTGAGGCGACGGGATTTGAACCCACGACCTTATGGTCCCGAACCATACGCGCTACCAACTGCGCTACGCCTCAATACGCATTCATTATATAATTATTTTATTTTTCCGTCAATCAAAAATTGTGCCAACGCAAAATAAAATTGACTTGCTAAGCTTTTTATAATATAATGATTAAAAACACTTTCGGAGAAATAAAATGAGCAGAGCCGACGAAATATTCATATCCAACATGAAAGAAATTTTATCGAACGGCGTATGGGATACCGATTTACCCGTTCGACCTAAATGGAGCGACGGAACGTCGGCGCATACCGTCAAAAAATTCGGCATAGTGAACCGTTATAATCTTCAAGAAGAATTCCCTATTCTGACAATCCGCCGCACGGCATTCAAGTCCTGTATAGACGAACTGTTATGGATATGGCAGAAAAAAAGCAATAATATTAATGACCTCAATTCCCATATTTGGGATCAGTGGGCTGACGAAAAAGGTTCTATCGGTAAAGCCTACGGCTATCAACTCGGCGTCAAGCACAAGTATAAGGAGGGAGAGTTCGATCAGGTTGACAGAGTTCTTTTTGACTTGAAAAACAACCCCGCAAGCCGCAGGATTATGACCAACATCTATACTTTTGCCGACCTTCACGAAATGAATTTATACCCTTGCGCATACTCTATGACTTTCAACGTTTCGGGTAATACGCTGAACGGAATATTAAATCAGCGTTCTAACGATATGCTTACCGCCAACAATTGGAACGTAGTGCAGTACGCAATCCTTTTGATTATGTTTGCGCAGGTTTCGGGACTTAAAGCTGGCGAGCTGGTACACGTAATAGCGGACGCTCATATTTACGACAGGCACGTGCCCATTGTTAAAGAGATTATCGAGATGCCCCGTCTTGCCGCACCTCGTTTGGAAGTTGATAAATCGGTTAAAAACTTCTATGATTTTACGGTGGACAGCTTCCGTTTAACCGACTATAAATATAACGAAAAGAAGTACTCTATTCCCGTTGCCGAATAATAAGCAAAAACGCGTTATTTAAGGCATATATGGGGGTCAATTTAGTAAAAAGAGGTTATTATGAAAGCAATTTTACACGCAGATAAAAATTGGGGAATAGGCAAAAATAACGGACTTATGTTTAAAATTCCCGCAGATATGAAATTTTTTAAAGAAACTACTACGGGCAACGTCGTCGTTATGGGTAGCAATACTTTAAAGTCTTTTCCCAACGGAAAACCGCTTAAAGACAGAACGAATATCGTTCTTTATCCCGACGGTGAGGACAGAGAGGATTGCAAAATCGTGCGCTCCGTAAGCGAACTTTTCGAAGAAATAAAAAAATATCCTCCCGAAAATGTGTTCGTTATAGGCGGGCAAATGATGTACAGGACGCTCCTGCCTTATTGCGAAGAGGTTCTTGTAACCAAAGTTGACGCGGAGGGCGATGCAGACGCTTTCTTTGAAAATTTGGACAAAAACCCCGATTTCAAATTAATTTACGAAAGCGAACCCGTTGAAACCAACGGCTATTTCGTCAAGTTTACAACATATAAAAATTTGAATTTGAAAGCGTATTGAAATGGGCAATAAAGGCAAAATTACGATTTTAGTCGTAAATATCTTATTGTGCGTCGCCACAGTCTTTCTGACTTACTTTTTAATGAGTAGCTGGGGCGTTCTTATAAGAGTTGCCTTTTACGTAATTTCAGGCGCAGGTATCGTAGTAAGTTTTATTACGTTTTTTTTGAAAAAAATTGCTGTATTGAAGTCTGCATTCGTGCTTTTGATAGTCGCAGTTATAGTTCTTGCGGCGTTCATTATAATAAGTGAGCTCGGACACTTAAACGACTACGAAAGCGACGAAGACAAAATCAACGGTTTAGTTCAGATAATAGGTGAAACCGGCGCGTGGGGGATGGTGGTATACGTCCTTATTCAGATCCTGCAAGTGGTCATTTTGCCTTTGCCCGCAGTTGTTTGTTACCTTCCGGGTACGGTAATATGGGGTGCGCCGATGGCAACTCTGCTTGCCTCTATAGGGGTGATTATCGGATCGGTAATTTCATATTTTATAGGCAGAATTTGGGGCAAGAAAGCCGTAATTTGGATAGCGGGCAAGGAAACAACGGAAAAGTATTCTGCATATTTCGGCAAGCGTGGCAAGGGAATTTTCGTTATTATGCAAATTCTGCCATTCTTTCCCGACGATATTCTTTGTATGATTGCAGGCTTAACGAGTATGAACTTCGTGTTTTTTATCGTAACGATGTGTACTGTCCGACCCGCTATAATCGCAGTTTATTGTTTCTTGGGCAGCGGCGATATTATACCGTTCAGCGGATGGGGAATTTACGTTTGGGTTGCCATATTTGCCGTGTGCATAGTGCTTGCCGTTCTGTCTTTTAAGTATCAGGGCAAATTCGAAACGTGGCTTATTTCTAAGTTTTCCCGCAGAAAAAACAGTAAAGTTTCGGCTGCCCCAGAGCCCAAAAAAATTGAATTGCCCCCCACATATGCCTCAAATAATGACATTTTTGAGCAAGAAGAGCAAGAAAACGGCGAACAACCTCCGCCGCCTGAAAATATAAAAAAAGAATAGAGAAAAGGTTAAATTTTTTGTTTGTTAAACAATTGCCCGCCTTGGCGTGAAACTTCACGCCAAGGCGGTTTTTTTTCATATAATACAGTGATTTTATTTCTACTTGGAGAAGTACAAACAGAATGGAATGGCTGAATAATTTTACAGGCTGGCAACTTGCGCTTATGGGGACGGGATTTACCTGGTTTCTCACTGCGCTCGGCGCGTCGCTCGTATTCTTTTACAAAAACTTAAGCGAAAAAGCTTTTTCGTTTATGATGAGCAGTGCTGCCGGAATAATGCTTGCGTCAACGTTTTTTTCACTTTTAATGCCTGCAATGGAAATGGTGGAAGAATATTCTTACCTCGTTCTGACTTGCGGGTTCGTGCTTGGCGGTGCGCTTATAATTGTTACCGATATCGTAATAAGTAAATTACATATGTTTTCGGACAATCAAAGCAAGCGCGGATGTGCCGTCATGTGCATTGCCGTAACTATGCACAACATTCCCGAAGGGATGGCGGTGGGTGTAGCGTTCGGAGCGCTTGCCTCGGGTCAGACGGTAGAGGGCGTAGCCGCAGTTATGCTTGCCATCGGGATAGGAATACAAAATTTCCCTGAAGGAATGTGTGTTGCTTTCCCGCTGCGTGCGAACGGGTTTTCAAGAAAGAAATCCTTTTTAATAGGTCAACTTTCGGGTGCGGTGGAAATAGTTGCCGGCGTAATCGGCGCACTTGCAGTAACTGCCGTGAACGGAATTCTTCCTTGGGCGTTATCGTTTTCGGCGGGCGCGATGCTTGCCGTAGTATGTTCCGAATTAATCCCCGAAAGTTTTGCGCAAGGTAAGGTAAAGGCGACGATAGGTGTAATTTTCGGGTTCGCACTAATGATGATTTTAGACCTTGCTTTTGGCTAAAATTCAAAATTGCCCCCAATATATGCTTGAAATAACGCAAATTTAGCTAAAAGCGCGGTGCTCTGATTGCCCGCGCTTTTACTTCAAATTATTTGAATAATTACTAAAATTTTCCGCAACATAACGGTATGGAAAAAAGCAGTAATAAAAAAACCGCAATAGTGATAGGCGGCAGCTCCGGAATTGGGTGTGAAACCTGTCTGAGGTTGGTTAACCGCGGTTGGAACGTCGTGAACATCTCGCGCACGCCTTGTAAAAACGTAAAGGTTGCAAACGTTACGGCAGACGTTTCTTCGGGTAACGACGCGGTCGAAGCAATCAAGACCGCGTGTGATAAATACTCGGTTTCCGCACTGGTTTACAGTGCGGGGTTTTCTATGGCAGCACCGATAGAATACGCTAAGGAAGCAGATTATAAATACCTTTTCGAAGTCAACTTTTTCGGTGCGTTAAAGGCAGTGCAGGCGGTTGTGCCCGCTTTTAAACAAAAGGGTGGAAGAATTGTGCTTGTTGGCTCGCTAGGCGGCGATTTGCCCATAAGCTTCGATAGCTTTTACTCGTCCTCCAAGGCTGCGTTAGAAATGTTTTGCCGTTCGGCGTACTCCGAACTGAAGCCCTACGGTATAAAGGTTACGGGACTTTTGCCCGGCGGTACGGCAACGGGCTTTACCTTTAAAAGAAAAGTCTACACGGACGAAGAGAACAAGGCTTATTCGGGCAAGGTTAACCGTGCGGTAGCCGCACTTGCCAATATGGAGCAAGGTGGAATGTCGCCTTCGGCGGTTGCGGAAATTATCTATAATCTTCTGATTACGGACAACCCTCCCGTAATTAAAACTTGCGGCACTAAAAACACCGTTTTCCGTCTGTTTTCGCGCGTTATGCCCGAAAAGGTAACTTTAAGAATAAATGAAAGGATGTATAACCAATGAGGAAAGAATTCGATTTATCGCGCCGAGACGAGCGGGAAAGTCTTATAAAAACCGCAAAAACGGGAGGAGAAAGGAATGACAGGCAGAACCCGTGATAACTACAACGCCAATTATCTTAATTACGTTAAAACCCAAGACCCGCCTACTCAGCATTTCAAGAACTGTGCCGCCGCATTCGGCGTCGGCGGACTTATTTGCTGCATAGGTCAGTTTATACGCTACATGTTTGAATTTGCGGGACTCTCGGGAGACGAGCTTGCAGGTGCAACTTCAATAGTTTTGATATTTTTGGGCTGTTTTCTGACAGGTTTGGGAGTTTACGACAGAATAGGCAGATACGCAGGCGCAGGGTCTATAGTTCCTATAACGGGCTTTGCAAACAGCGTAACGTCCCCCGCAATTGAGTTTAAAACCGAAGGCTGGATATACGGAATGGCGGCAAAAATGTTCACCGTTGCGGGCGCGATAATAGTGTTCGGGGTGTTTTCCGGCGTGCTCGTAGGGCTTCTGTATTTATTCCTGTAAACTTTCAATTGCCCCCTATATATACTGCAAATAACGATATTTTTGGAAGTAAATAAATGAAAAAAGGTAACACCGTATTTTTTAAAAATTCTCCCTGCATAACATCTTTTGCCGCCGTATGCGGAACTAAGGAAAAGCAGGGCGTTCTCGGCAAGTTTGCTGACATTGCTCTGGACGATGATATGTTCGAAGAGAGCACTTTTGAAAAGGCTGAATGCAAGATGCTTTCCACGGCGATTTCTCTCGCAATAGAAAAGGGAGGCTATAAAGAAGACGATATAGACCTTCTTTTTTCGGGTGATTTGTTAAACCAAATCATTTCGGCAAGCTTTGCCGCAAGAGACTATAACTTCCCGTTCCTCGGTCTGTACTCGGCTTGCTCGACTATGAGTGAAAGCTTGCTTTTAGGCGCAATGCTCGTCGATGCGGGCTACGTTAACAGGGTCGTTGCCGCAACGGGCAGCCACTTCGCCTCGGCTGAAAGACAGTACCGTTATCCTTTGGAGCTCGGTTGTACCCGTCCCCCGCAATCGCAATGGACGGTTACTGCTGCGGGCGGTTGCGTTGTTTCTTCGGAGAAGAAAGGTATTAAAATCGTCAGCGGCACGATGGGCAAGGTATGCGATTTCGGCGTAACCGACGTAAACAATATGGGGGCGGCAATGGCGCCCGCCGTTGCTATAATAGAACCATAACGGGCGTGAAATACGCGGCAACCTAAACACTTTAACGCAAAAAAACAAAAAGACGATGAGGAAGCCGCAATTTAGTTTAGACGCCTTTCATTTGGCTTAAACGAGTAAAATCGGATATTTAGCCGTCGTTATTTGTTGACTTTGCGAGCTGTTAGCGTTAAAATAATTAACGGCATATATAATAGTTAAATAAACTTTTCAGGGAGCTATTACTTGAAAATGTGCGATTTGTTTGACTTAACTCACTCCTTGGCTGCGGATTACCTTATGAAATTCGAGTATCCGTGGCAAGCGTTGAGCGGTCTTAAAGAATTTATAATCGGCTTAGGAAGAAGCCTTGACTGCGGGTACGAAGAAATTGCGCCTTGCGTATGGGTTCATAAAAGTGCTAAAATCGCGCCTACGGCTTATTTGGGCGCACCTTGCATCGTTGGCGAAAATACCGAAGTCAGACACTGCGCGTTCGTTCGCGGCAGTGCGCTTATCGGCAACGGTTGCGTCGTGGGTAATTCAACCGAGCTAAAAAACGTAATTTTGTTCGACGGTGTGCAAGTTCCGCACTACAACTACGTCGGCGACTCTATTTTGGGCTTTAAAGCCCATTTGGGCGCGGGAGCTATAACTTCAAACGTCAAGTCCGATAAAACGCCCGTTACGGTCAAAGGCGGCGATACAGAGATAAAAACGGGTTTGAAAAAGTTGGGCGCGCTGGTCGGCGACTTCACAGAAGTCGGTTGCAACAGCGTATTAAATCCGGGAACGGTTATCGGCAGAAACGTAAGCGTTTATCCGTTGTCTTGCATACGGGGTGTTATACCCGAAAACAGTATTTTCAAGACGGGCGGAAAAACAGTTAAAAAGAATTAAGTTTGCATTACCTAAGAAAAGGAGAATTATGGGCAGATATTTCGGTACGGACGGTTTCAGAGGGGAGGCAAACGCTACGCTTACCGCCGACCACGCATATAAAGTCGGGAGATTTCTCGGCTGGTATTACGGGGAGCTTAAAAGACAAAAAGGCGATAATTCCGCCCCCCAAGTCGTTATCGGTAAAGACACGAGAAGGTCGAGCTATATGTTCGAGTATACTCTCGTTGCTGGGCTTACTGCGTCCGGAGCGGACGCATATATGCTTCACGTTACCACAACGCCGTCGGTTGCGTATATCGCAAGGGTGGACGGGTTCGACTGCGGAATAATGATTTCCGCAAGCCACAACCCTTATTACGACAACGGTATTAAGCTTCTAAATTCCCACGGCGAGAAAATGGACGAGGACACGGTTTCTCTTATTGAAGATTTTCTCGACGGCAAACTCGAAATTTTCGGAAAGAAGTGGGAAACGCTTCCTTACGCTACAAGGGAGAAAATAGGCAAAACGGTCGATTTTTCTTCGGGCAGAAACCGTTATATCGGATATTTGATTTCCCTCGGAATGTATTCTTTCCGCGGAATGAGAGTCGGTCTCGATTGCGCAAACGGCAGTGCTTGGAATATTGCAAAGTCCGTTTTTGAGGCTCTCGGAGCAACTACTTACGTTATAAACGCTCAGCCCGACGGATTTAATATTAACGAGAACGCAGGCTCTACTCATATCGAGGGCTTGCAGAAGCTTGTTAAAGACAATAACCTTGACGTAGGCTTTGCCTACGACGGCGACGCTGACAGATGTCTTTGCGTTGACGAAAAGGGTAACGTTGTTACAGGCGACCATATCCTGTATATTTACGGGCTATATATGAAAGAGCGCGGTAAACTTTTGGGCAATACGGTAGTTGCTACCGTCATGTCTAATTTTGGCTTTTTCAAGGCTTTGGACGAGGTTGGTATAAATTACGAGAAGACGGCGGTTGGCGACAGATACGTTTACGAGTATATGTCCGCGCACGGTAACAGGCTCGGTGGAGAGCAGTCGGGTCATATAATCTTTTCGAAGTACGCGACGACGGGAGACGGAATACTTACGAGCTTAAAGATAATGGAAGTTATTATGGCAAAGAAGTTACCCCTTTCGAAGCTTTCCGAACCCGTTAAGTTCTATCCGCAGGAGCTTGTAAACGTCCGAGTTGACGATAAAGAAAAGGTTTTGAACGACAAAGCCGTTTCCGCCGCAGTCAAAAAAGCGGAAAAGAAGTTAGAGGGTGTAGGGAGAATTCTCGTTAGACCTTCGGGCACAGAGCCCGTTATAAGAGTGATGGTAGAGGCGGAAAGCAAGGAAACCTGCAAAACTTTCACAGAAGAAATAATTTCCGTTATGAGAGAAAAAGGCTATACTCGGAATTGAGGACAAGGTATGTGCGGTATCGTCGGTTATATAGGTAAAGAACAAGCAGCGCCCATTCTCCTTGACGGGCTTAAAAAATTAGAATACAGAGGTTACGATTCCGCGGGTATTGCCCTTTTGAACGCGGGTGATATCGACATCGTAAAGGCAAAGGGCAGATTAAAGGTTCTGTACGAAATGACGGACGGCGGCAAGGCGGTGAAAGGTACTTGCGGCATAGGTCATACCCGTTGGGCGACTCACGGCGAGCCGAGTGAAAACAACGCTCACCCCCATTGCAACGACGAAAAGACCATTGCGGCCGTTCACAACGGAATAATTGAAAATTACGCCGAACTTAAAGAAAAGCTTATAAAGCGCGGATATAAATTCTATTCACAAACGGACACGGAAGTCGCCACGAAGCTCGTGGACTACTATTACAAAAAGTACGGAGACCCTTTAAGGGCTATATCCGAATTCGCGTTAAGGGTGCGCGGTTCGTACGCTTTGGCGGTTATATATAAGGACTTCCCGGAAACCGTTTTTGCAATCCGCAAGGATAGCCCGATGATAATCGGAGTTGCGGGCGGCGCGGCGTACCTTGCTTCGGACGTTCCCGCAATTTTAAAATATACCAAAAGCGTTTACTACGTTGACAATCTTCAGATAGCTCGCCTTGAAAGGGGCGGGGTTACCTTCTTTAATCTTGACAGGGAAGAAGTCGAAAAAGAAATTGTCAAAATCACGTGGGATGCCGAAGCGGCCGAAAAGGGCGGATTCGAGCATTTTATGCTCAAAGAAATTCACGAACAGCCCAAAGTCGTAAAAGATACTGTAAATTATATTTATCAGAACGGAAACCTCGGTTTTTCAGAAGTGGGGCTTTCAGATAAAGATTTCAAAAAAATAAACGGACTTATAATTGTCGGGTGCGGCTCGGCTTATCACGTCGGTTTGGTTATGCAGTACGTAACCGAAGATTTGGCGCGCGTGCCCGTACGGGTAGAGCTTGCCTCCGAATTCAGATACCGTAACCCCGTTGTAAACGGCGAACTCGTTATCGCAATAAGCCAAAGCGGCGAAACCGCGGATACTCTTGCGGCGGTAAGGGCGGCAAAGGAAGCGGGGCTTAAAACGCTTGCAATAGTTAACGTCGTAGGCTCGTCAATTGCGCGCGAAGCCGACTACGTTTTCTACACTAAGGCAGGACCGGAGATTTCGGTTGCTACGACTAAGGCGTACAGCGCACAGCTTGTTGCGGGCTATACTTTTGCATTAAAATTAGCAAAAATCCGCAAAACTATTGAAGATAACGAATATTCAAAGCTTCTTAAAGAGCTGAGCGCTCTTCCCGAAAAGTTGGAGCTTTTATTGTCCCAAAAGGAACAAATTCAAAAGTTCGCCGCAAAAACTATGGATAAAAAGGACGTCTTTTTTATCGGAAGGGGCGTTGACTATGCGGTAAGCGTAGAGGGAAGCCTGAAACTTAAAGAAATAAGTTATATCCATTCCGAGGCTTACGCTGCTGGCGAACTTAAACACGGTACGATTAGCCTTATCGAAAACGGGACGCTCGTTTTCGGTGTCTTAACTCAAAAAAAGCTTGCAGAAAAAACGCTTAGCAATTTAGTTGAAACGGCAAGCCGCGGAGCTTTGATAGCTGCGGTTGCGTCGGAGGGAATTACCCTTCCGGAAAAAGGGCTTGACTTTGTATTGCGTATACCCGAAACCGACGAGCGGTTTGCGGCAAGCCTTGCGGTAATTCCGTTGCAGTTCTTCGCGTACTATCTCAGCGTTTTGAGGGGTAACGACGTGGACAAGCCGAGAAATTTGGCAAAGAGCGTAACCGTCGAATAAAAATAAATTTACAAAAAATCGGAAAAAATCAATGAAAAACAAATATAAGAAAATTAAAGAAATAGGCATTATCGCCGCCTGCGATTTCGCCGCAATAACGCTGTCTGTTCTGCTGTCGCTTTTAATTGCGAACAGTGCGGTTGATTTTTGTCTTGACCTGCTGTATTGGTATCTGTTAAATCTCTTAATCGGATACTTATTCTTTGCTCTGTTCAGACTATACTTTATCGTATTTACGTCGGTAGGCATAGTTGACACGCTTAAAACGGTGGGTGCGGTCGCGTGTATATTTGCCGCTAATATCGGTTTTTCGTTTATTTTTAATCTGATTGATATCCGCGTCTGCGGCGCTTACGCGATTTTATTGACGGTTTTCGTGCTGCTTATAAGGTTTTCGAAGCGACTCTACGTTGCCGTAAAATATTCCGTTTCAAGGAAGAATAAAAGTAAAGTCAGGGCAATGATAGTCGGCGGCGGCAATGCCGGTACTATGCTTATAAGGGAAATACTTACAACCGACAAAATAACTTATCACCCTGTCTGCGTAATCGACGACGACCCGAATAAAATAGGCAAAAACATATACAACGTAAAAATAGTAGGCGGTACTGAGCGTATCCCCGAATTCGTTGAAAAATACGGCATCGACGAAATATTAATAGCAATGCCGTCCGTTCCCAAGGCTGATATAAAGCGCATTTACGGTATCTGCGAAAATACAAGCTGTAAGGTAAAAACTCTTCCCGGTATCTATCAGATAGTTAACGGCGACGCAAGCGTAACCGCTTTAAGAGAGGTTCAGATTTCCGACCTTTTGGGCAGAGACCAGATAAAAGTCAATCTCGACGAAATTATGGGCTATATTGAAGACCGCGTCGTGTTGGTTACAGGCGGAGGCGGCTCGATAGGCAGTGAGCTTTGTCGCCAAATAGCGACCCATTCTCCGAGACAGCTTATAATCCTCGATATTTACGAAAATAACGCATACGATATAGAGCAGGAGCTTAAACGCCGCCACCCCGAGTTAAATCTTCTTACGCTGATTGCGAGCGTGAGGGACGTCGGTAAAATGGAGGACGTATTTAAAAAATACTCGCCCGAAATAGTGTTTAACGCCGCAGCGCATAAACACGTTCCGTTAATGGAAACAAGCCCCAACGAGGCGGTTAAAAACAACGTCTTCGGCACTTTGAATATGGCGCGTTGCGCAGACAAATTCGGTTCTAAGGTGTTCGTACAAATTTCCACCGATAAAGCCGTCAATCCCACCAACGTAATGGGCGCGACCAAACGTATCTGTGAAATGATTATCCAAACCATAGGAAAGCACAGTAAACAGACTAAGTTCGTTGCCGTCAGGTTCGGTAACGTTCTCGGTTCTAACGGTTCGGTTATTCCTCTTTTCGAAAAGCAGATAGCTGAGGGCGGACCTGTAACGGTAACGCATAAGGACATAATCAGATACTTTATGACAATACCTGAGGCGGTTTCCCTCGTTTTGCAGGCAGGCGCTTACGCTCAAGGCGGACAAATTTTCGTCCTCGATATGGGCGAACCCGTAAAAATCTACGATTTAGCATATAATCTTATAAAGCTTTCAGGGCTTGAACCTGACGTGGACATCGAGATAAAATGCACGGGTTTACGCCCCGGCGAAAAGCTTTATGAAGAAAGATTAATGGACGAGGAGGGTATGCAAAAGACCCCCAACGGTTTAATCAATATAGCTAATCCTATCGAGCTTGACGAAGAGCATCTGTGGGCGACGCTCGACAAACTCAAAAAAGCGGCTTATGACGAAACGCCCGATATGAAAAACCTCGTTGCACAGCTCGTAACAACTTATAAACCTCAAAACTAACTAACAAAACGGCTTTCGCAGTTTGCGAAAGCCGTTTTGTTATGCAATTTATAATTTATTTCGTGTCTTTAACTTCGCCTGCGTCTTCGGGCGTCTTTTCTTCGGATTTTATAAGCACTGCCAAAAGGCAACTGTAAATAACCGTAGGGAAGATAATAAAAATATGAACGTCCAACAGCGATAAGAGAAGAATGGGAAGAATCGTCAAAGCGATAAAAGTGCGCTCAATCGTTACGTTTTTACAAAAAGAAATAACCGTCTGTACCCTGTGAATTAAATACGCTATTAATCCCACAGCGCCGCAAGACGCCAACAATTGCAATACCGTGTTATGGCACATCATAGGAATAAACGTTACACCGGCAGAACCGTCGTAATTGTAGTCCACGTAGAAGCCTGACCCGAACAGTGGAGAAGAGTTAAAATATTTAAAAGCCTCTTTCCAAATTCGCCAACGCCCGCTTCCGTTTAATTCTCCGTTTACGACGACGTTATCGAAAATCGTTTTAAACGCGGTTACGAATTTTTCTCTGAAAATACAAATAAGAACGATACCGGCAACCACCGCTGCAGCTGTAATACATAAATTCGGAATTCTGTATTTACCTTTGACAAGGAGAATAACAAGACTTACCGGATAGATAATCAATGCGCCTATCATAGCCTGTCTGCTGCAAGAAAGGAAAGTTGCGGCTAAAATCAACAGTGAATAAAGCGTAAACAAGTAACCGTGTTTCATTTTTCCTGCAAGATAAAGCGTAGCGGGAATACACATCAAAATCAGCAAGCCGTAAGTGTTGTAAACGCCCCAGCCGAAAATCAGCGCGCCCCTATTTATTTCGCCGTCAACAAAAAGGTTTTCAGTCGTGGCGTACGCTACTATCAATTCAATGATTAACAGTGCGCTTAAAGCGATAAATCCGAAAGCTATCCGTTCAAAGCAGTTTTTATCGGTCTTTACGTTGTCCTTTACGGCAACGTATATTACAAGGAAGCAAGCCGCCATTACAACTCCGTAGAGGAGATCTTTTACCGTATATTCTTCACTGAAAAGTCCGTTCAGCATGAATGCAAAGGCAAGGAAGCACAGTCCGTAAAATATAGGGTTGATTTTTATTTTCTTTTTTAAGCAACAAATAACAAGCCTGTATATCAGCGAGCAAACCATAAGTGAAACTATAATGATTATCTGCGCCAATATTGCGGTAGATGCGTAATAGTCTGAACCGCCCATCGAGGGGGAAGGGGTGTTTTTTAAAGACACGACCAAAGTCATAAAAGATATATGCGATACGAGCGGTGTAATATCGTCAAGAAGCAAAAGTATAAGTATCGTAACGATGCCCAGATAATACATTGCAACTATGTCTAGGCCGAGATAGTAGCAAAACAGCAGAACTGCCGCAGTCGCAAACGGTAGAAATTTAGACGAAATTATCTTTTTTATTATATCTAACACTTTGCAGCGTTTTATCTTTTCGAATGAAATGCCCATACAGGATAAGTATAATTCAACCGCCACAAAAAGTCAAGGTGAAATTATCATTTGATTTATTGCGCATACTTATATTAAAACCTTTAACAACGCTTGATTTTTATGCTTGCATATGATAGAATAATTATATTATAATTATTATTAATTACGGGTTCACGGAAGAGATTATGAAAATACAGTTTTCACCCCCCGATATAACGGATAAAGAAATTCAGGAAGTTGCTTCGGCTTTAAGGTCGGGCTGGATAACTACCGGACCTAAAACCAAAGAACTTGAAACAAAAGTTGCCTCATATTGCGGTGTAAGCCGCGCCGTCTGCCTCAATTCACAGACGGCTTGCGCAGAAATGGCTTTGCGCGTACTCGGAATAGGTGAAGGGGACGAGGTTATAACCTCGGCTTATACTTATACTGCTACGGCGTCGGTTATAGACCACGTCGGGGCAAAAATCGTTCTTGTCGATACGCAAAAAGACGGGCTCGAAATGGACTATGACCAACTCGAAAGTGCGATTAACGAAAAAACAAAGGCTGTTATTCCCGTTGACTTGGCAGGCATTCCTTGTGATTACGACAGAATTTTGAAAATCGTAGAAAGCAAGAAAAACTTGTTTAAAGGTTCAAACAAAATCCAAAAAGCAATAGGGAGAGTAGCCGTCCTTGCCGATACGGCTCACGCATTCGGCGCTTCTTGGCACGGTAAGCCCGTCGGCAGCATTGCGGATTTTTCCGCCTTTTCTTTCCACGCGGTAAAAAACTTCACAACGGCGGAAGGCGGCGCTCTCACTTGGCGCGATATTAAAGGCGTAGACAATGAAGAAATATATCGTCAAATACAGCTTTTATCACTGCACGGTCAGTCGAAGGACGCACTCGCAAAGACTAAGCTCGGCGCATGGGAGTACGATATTATAGGAACTTGGTACAAGTGCAATATGACGGACGTAGCTGCCGCGATGGGGCTTGCACAGATGCAGCGTTATCCCGCAATGCTGAAACGCAGAAAGGAAATTATAGAAAGATACGACGCCGCGTTTAAACCGTTGGGTATAAAGGTTCTTACGCACTTTACGGAAGCTTATTCGTCTTCGGGTCATCTCTATATCACCCGCGTGCCTGATATTTCGTTGTGTCAGCGCAATGAAATTATAACTAAAATGGCTGAAAGAGGTATTGCCTGCAACGTGCACTATAAGCCGTTGCCTATGCATACAGCATATAAAAATCTCGGTTTCGATATAAAAAATTACCCTAATGCATATATGAACTTTGAAAACGAAATTACCTTACCGTTACACACTTGCCTCACCGACGAGGAGGTGGATTTTGTTATAGGTAATTTCACGGAAGTTGTCAGAGAGTATTTATAATGCTTGTTAAAAAGTGGGAAAAATTGCCGCAGAACATGCAAACGGAAGCAGTGCGGCCTTATTACGAAAGGTTGAGGAAGAAAAATTTCAGCTTGTTTTGGAAAAGAATTTTCGATATTTTCGTTTCCTCGATAATGCTGATTTTATTGAGTGTTCTGTTTTTAATTCTTGCAATAGCCATAAAAATAGATTCCAGAGGTCCGGTGTTTTTCAGACAGGAAAGAATAACTCAATACGGCAAAACCTTCAGAATATTCAAGTTCAGGACTATGGTAAACAATGCGGATAAAATCGGTTCGCAGGTTACGGTAAGTCAAGACGCGAGAATTACGCGTGTAGGCAGGTTTATCCGTAAGTGCCGCCTTGACGAAGTCAGTCAGCTTATCGACGTATGGCGTGGCACGATGACGTTTGTCGGAACTCGTCCCGAAGTGCCGAAATACGTTGAAAGATATTCCGAAGAAATGCTTGCAACCTTGCTCCTGCCCGCAGGCGTAACCAGCGAGGCGAGTATACAATTCAGGAACGAGGACGAGCTTTTGAAAGACGCCGAAAGCGTAGATGACGTATACGTAAACACCGTGCTCCCCCAAAAAATGGCATACAATTTACAATCACTGAAAAAGTACGGATTTTGGCGTGATATCGGAACTATGTTCCGCACCGTCTTCGCCGTATTGAAGAGGTAGTATGGAAGAAAGACAGCAGTTTTCGGTGTTATTTTCTATATATCACAAAGAAAAACCCGAATTTTTCGATAAAGCTTTGGAAAGCGTATATAATCAGACCGTTAAAGCGAACGAGTGGGTAATCGTCAAAGACGGTCCGATTTCCGAAGAATTACAGAACGTTATAGACAAATATAAAAACTACGACGGCGTTACTATAAAGGAAATTCAGTTGGAAGAGAATAAGGGGTTAGGAATTGCTCTTTCTGTCGGAGTTCCCGAGTGTAGCTTTGAACTGATAGCAAGAATGGACACAGACGATATTGCCGTCCCCGAAAGATTTGAATTGCAGCTTGCGGAATTCGAAAAAAATCCGGATTTGGATTTGTGCGGCGGGCAGATAATTGAATTTGAGACAGACGAGAATTGTCCGATTGCCGAACGCATAGTGCCGTTATCTCATGAAGAAATAGTTAAATATCAAAAAAAGCGCAGTGCCTTTAACCATATGACAGTTATGTATAAAAAGAGTAAGGTTCTCGCTGCGGGAAACTATAAGCATTGTCCTTTAATGGAAGACGATATGCTTTGGGTTGATATGATTTTAAGCGGCGCTCAGTGCGTTAATATTGATAAGTTTCTATGCAAAGCCAGAACAAACAGAGATATGATCGCGCGTCGCGGCGGCATTAGGTATTTTAAAAAATACAAAAACGCTCGCAAACAAATCTATAAAACGGGTTTTATTTCATACGGGCAGTACTTTAAAACAAACTTTATACAATTTTTCGTATGTATAATGCCTAAATGGTTGAGGAAGTTTGTATTTTTTAATTTAATTCACAAAAAATCAAAAAACAATGAATAAAGAAATTAACTTGGCGCAGCTTAAAGAACTCGAAGTCGGATTGCTGTCCGCCGTTGACGAAATCTGTCAGAAGCAAAATTTAAGATATTCCTTGGGCGGCGGCACTTTGCTCGGTGCGGTAAGGCACAAGGGCTTTATCCCTTGGGACGACGATATCGATATTATGATGCCCCGACCCGATTACGAAGCTTTTATTTCTTATTGTCTAAATAACGAGACACCGTTCAAAATACGTAGCTTTGAAACGGATAAGACTTTCGTAGATATGTCTGCCAAGGTCTACAATCCCGATACAATTCTTCAAGACGACAATATCGTCGGCGGTAGCAGTATAGGTGTAAATATCGACGTGTTCCCCATAGACGGTTTGGGCGATACTTATAAAAAGGCAAAAAAGGCGTTCAAATCAACGCGGTTTAAGCGCAATTTGCTTGTTGCCGCACAGTGGAATAGATTTTTCAGGTCGAAGACTCACGGTTGGTATTACGAGCCTTTCCGTTTTGCTTTTTACGTTTTAAGCAGATTAGTGAACAAATCGCGGCTCTTTAATAAAATACAAAAGAAGTATAAAAAGATTGATTTCAATTCCGTACAATACGCGGGTGCGGTGGGCGGTTCTTACCGTGAAAAGGAAATTCTCCCTAAGACCGTTTGGACGGAGTATATCGATTTGCCGTTTGAGGGACGCACCTTCAAAGCAATAGCTGCTTACGATACTTATATGTCAAGCATTTACGGCGATTATATGCAGTTACCGCCCGTAGAAAAACAAGTTTCGCACCATACTTTCACTGCGTTTTTTAAGGAAGAAGAATGAAGTCGGTTGCAATATTATTAAGCACGTATAACGGCGAAAGATTTTTGCTCGAACAGTTGGACACGCTGTTAAACCAAAAAGGGGTTGAGGCGGAAGTCTTCGTTCGCGACGACGGCTCGTCTGACGGAACGCGTCAAATTCTTACGGAGTATGCGGAAAATAATCCGACCGTTCACCTTGATTTTGCTGAAAACGTCGGCGTTGGGAACAGCTTTATGAATTTGCTGTATTCAGTTCCCGACGGCTTTGATTTTTACGCATTTGCAGACCAAGACGATATTTGGGAAGAGAACAAGCTTGCCGAAGCAATCCGTTTTTTGGAAGAGAAGGGGGGGCTTTTGTACGCTTCAAATCAGGAGTGCGTGGATAAAGAAGGGAAATCAATCGGTTTAAGATATAAATCCGACGAGGACATTCATTTAACACCCGTAAGTATTTTACAGGAAAATATGATTGCGGGCTGTACTATGGTTATTACGAACGGATTTTATAAAATTTTAACTCAAGAAAACCGCCGCCCGACGGCAGAGCTTTTGCGCAATCGGATACACGACGTTTGGCTTGCCGTAACGGCATCGTTGTTTGAAGGTATAATTTACGACGAGCGCTCTTTCATTAAATACAGACAACACGAAAACAACGTGGTCGGCGCAAATAAAGCGGGTTTCGTCAAAAAATTAAAATCGAAAATAAAAAAATTATTCCATTCCGAACACAGAAACGGCAGAAGTATGCTCGCTCAGGAATTATTTTATAAATTCCCCGAAGAAGTTAATAATTTTCCGCTTATAGAAATAAGCGCGAAAGCAAAAAAATTTAAGTATAAAAGAAAGTTGTTAAAAAATCAAAAACAGCTTCGCCTGTACTCAGGCGAAAGCCGTTTAGGTTTTTTCATAAAAGTATTATTCGGCTGGTATTAAGGTTAATTAGATAGAGCAAATGGCGTTTTTGTTTTTTGCAATTTTAGTTGCACTCATCGTAATTGCATATTTTTTGGGAAACAGGGATTTACTTTCTCCTTGGTTTTTGATATGCCTTGCGGTCTTTGCTTCGTTTGCCATAATTTTAATCAACTATGCCAATTGGGAAGTTAACATAAACGGCACGTTCATACTTTACGTAACAACAGCGTTAATATCGTTCGGCGTCGGGTGTCAGTTTGTTAAAGCGCTTCGCCCTATTCCCGCTTCGGCAGATAACGGATTATTAAAAGTTCGTGTAGACGATTTTAACTTCAAAAGGCGTTATCCTGTAAATTTATTCATAATAATTTCCGTTGTTTGTGCGGCTTTATATATATATAAGCTACTTACCGAAGCGGCGGGGGACGCAACCTCTTTAAGCGGTAAAATCCGCGCAATTTACGATAAAATAGTTAATGAAGATTATTACCCAGGCTTCCTATTTAATCAGTTTTTGGAAATTTCAATGGCAATTGCCTACGTTAATACGTACAGACTTTTTTTAAGACTGTATTCCAAAAGCGATAAAATCAGTAGAATTAAGCTGATAATTCCTATAATAGTTTTCCTTGTTGCCGTTGTCTTTTCGTCAGACAGAAATATCTTTATAAGATATGCGTTTTATGCAATTTGCTTATTCGTTTTATTCTTCCGAGAAAATTGTAAAAAGAAAAACGTAAACGCAAAAATAATTCAGATAGTTATAATTCTGTTGATTGTTATGGTTTTATTGTTTTTCCTTATGGGTGCTTTGAAACAGTACAAATCGAACATTTTCAGATCACTTGGAATTTACGGCGGATCGGGATTATACAATTTCAATTTATGGGTTGAAGAATTTGACGGCGAGCTTGCGTACGGCGGCGCAACGTTTTCAACGCTTTTGAATACAATCAACGAAGTATTACGACCTTTCGGATTAGACTTTGACTTTACAGAATACGTTCGTTTTGATACGTTTATAACGTATCAATCGGCAAACGGTTACGTTTACAGTTCAAACATTTATTCATCGCTTAAACCTTACGTTCAGGATTTCGGTTATCTCGGAGTAATAATTTTTCCTTTAATTTCGGGAGTATTTTTCCAATGGCTGTTTGGAAAAATGAAGAGCAGGAAATACGGTTTTTCTTGGATATTATACTGTTTGCTGATTTATCCCATAGTATTTTTCCCCATTGCAGAACAGTTATTTGCAAGGCTTCACTTGGGAATCGTCTACGAAATAGGCTGGTGTGCAATAATTTATTTTGCTGTTTTCCGTAAAAAACGCAGTAAAAAGATAAGTGTAAAACAAGCGGTTTAATAGGAGCGGTGCAATGAAAAACGATAAAATCACGAATATCGGCGTTATATTTGCGGGCGGCGTTGGTAGCCGGATGCACAGCAAGGATATGCCAAAGCAGTTTTTAAGCGTTCACGGTAAACCGATAATAATTCACACCCTCGAACACTTTGAAAAGAACGAAGAAATTGACGCTGTCGTCATTGCTTGCGTGGAAGAGTGGATACCTCACCTTAAAAATCTTCTTTACAAGTACCGCATAGAAAAAGTTAAAAAAGTAGTTGCGGGCGGAAAGACGGGACAGCTTTCGATTTACAACGGACTTTGCGCCGCAAGGGAAGTAGCAAAAGATACGAAGGCAATCGTTCTGATTCACGACGGCGTGCGCCCTTTAATAAACTCAAAGCTTTTATCTGAAAATATCCGTTGCGTGAAAGAACACGGCTCGGCAATCACTGCGGGCGTGGTTAAAGAAACTATCGTAGTAGTCGATAACGACGGCTGCATAGAACAAGTTCCGTCAAGGGAACAGTCCCGTGTGGCAAAAGCCCCGCAAAGTTTTTGGCTTGACGAAATTTTGTCCGCGCACGGGCAGGCGTTGAAAGAGAACGTTACGAACACTATCGATTCGTGTACGTTAATGAAAAATTACGGCTATAAACTGTTTATGATAGACGGCCCTTATGAAAATATAAAAATTACCACACCCGACGATTTTTATACTATGCGCGCAATTCTCGACGCAAAAGAGAACGCCCAAATTTACGGAGTTGACGAGGAGAATTGACAGGTGGATTTAACCCCTTTTGAAGGTAAAAAAATATTAATAACAGGCGCGAGCGGGCTTATCGGCAGCGCCCTCGTCAAAAGACTTGTATCTCATAAAGGCAAGAAGCCTGTAAAGGTTGTAGCCCTTGTAAGAAACGAAGAAAGAGCCCGCAAAACCTTTTCGTCTTTACCGCAGGAAAATATAGAGTATCTTGCGTGCGACGTCTGCGACCTGAACGCAGAAAATTCGGGCGTTAATTACGTAATCCACGCCGCAAGTAAAACGGCAAGCAAGGATTTTGTGGACAAGCCCGTAGAAGTGCTTTCAAGTTCTTTAAAGGGCACGGAGAAGGTTCTCGAATTTGCGCGCGCCAATCCCGTTAACGGTTTCGTCTATCTTTCGTCGATGGAGGTTTACGGTACACCGTCCGACGACTGTAAAATTTTTGAAAATTCACCTACCGATATAGACCCTATGAAAGTCCGTTCGAGCTATCCCGAGGGCAAAAGAGCGTGCGAATGTCTTTGCTCGGCTTACGCCGCAGAATACGGCGTTCCTGCAAAAGTCGTCAGATTAACTCAGACTTTCGGCGAGGGTGTTGACTACAACGACGGCAGGGTATTCGCGGAATTGGCTCGGTGCGTAATAGAGGGTCGGGATATAATCTTAAAAACAAAAGGCGAAACCAAAAGAAACTATATATATATTGACGACGCAGTTAACGCAATTCTCACCGTCCTATTGCAAGGCAAGGTGGGGGAAGCATATAACGCCGCCAACGAAGAAACTTACTGTTCTGTATACGATATGGCTTGCACGGTAGCCGAAAGGTTTGGCAACGGCAAAGTAAAAGTCGTTATCAGCGAGGGCGAAGATATAGCAAAGCTTGGATATGCTCCAACGCTTAACATGAATTTAAGCACGAAAAAATTACAGAATTTAGGTTGGTCGGCAAGCGTAGATTTGGTTCATTCGTTTGAAAAAATGATTGAATATATGAAGAAAAACCGTTAATAGGGGAATAAAATGATAATTACGAAAACGCCTTTCAGAATGAGCTTTTTCGGCGGCGGCACGGATATGCCGCAATTTTTCGAGCGTTACGGCGGAGCAGTTTTGTCAACGTCTTTCGATAAATACGCTTACGTTACGGTAAGACATTTGCCGAGGTTTTTTGACTACTCTACCGAGCTTATATACGCCAAAACCGAGCGAATTAACCGCATTGACGATATGGAACACCCCATGGTGCGCAACGCTATTAAAATGCTCGATATGAAAGAACTTCATATCTCATACGACGCCGATTTGCCCGCAAGAACGGGTTTAGGTACTTCAAGCACTTTCGCCGTCGGTCTTTTAAACGCTTTCTACTGTTTAAAGGGTCAGTACCGCTCCAAAAAGGAACTTGCCAACGATGCTATTTATCTTGAAAGAACGCTCTGCAACGAGGCGGGCGGTTGGCAGGACCAAATAGCCGCGGCGTTCGGCGGGTTGAACAGAATTGATTTCAACGAAAGAGGCTATCACGTCAACCCCCTCATAATTTCCCCCGAAAGGAAAATAAAGTTAAACGACAGTCTTATGCTTTTCTTTACGGGCTTTACTCGACTTTCCTCTCAAATCCAAAAGTCAACCACGGCTTCGATTGAAGATAAGCACGGTCAGCTTATGAAAATGCTTTCTCTCGTTGACGAGGCTCAGGATATATTGGAAAATCCGTCAAAGGATTTAGACGATTTCGGTCGCCTTCTCGATAAATCGTGGCGGCTTAAAAAACAGACAGGCAGCGAAATTTCCACGGGCTCTATCGACGGGCTCTACGAAAAAGGTATAAAGGCAGGCGCGCTCGGCGGCAAGCTTTTGGGCGCGGGCGGAGGCGGTTTCCTTCTTTTCTACGTTCAGCCCGAAAAACAAGCTGCGGTTAGAAAGGCGTTCTCCGATTTAATGGAAGTCCCCTTCAAGTTCGAAAACGCGGGTACGCGTGTAATTTACTACACGCCCGAGGCATTCGATAAAAAGACGAGCATAGAGGAATAACATGAAAACCGTTATAATGGCGGGGGGTAAGGGCACGCGCATTTCGTCTGTTGCAAAGGATATCCCCAAGCCTATGATAAAAATCGACGGGCAGCCCGTTCTCGAAAGAGAAATAGCGTGCCTTAAAAAACAAGGCTTGACGGATATTATTATCACCGTTTCGCACTTGGGCAGTATAATAATGGACTACTTCGGCGACGGTAGTAAAATTTCTCCCGCAACGGGCAAGCCGTTCGGCGTTAAAATAGAGTATTATTTCGAAGAAGAGCCGTTGGGCAACGCGGGCGCGTTGTTTAAAATAAAGGACAAGCTGACGGACGATTTTCTGCTTTTGAATGCAGACGCCGTGTTCGATATAGACTTTTTGAGATTTATAGATTATCACAGAAAAAAAGGCGGGCTTGTAACGCTGTTCACCCACCCCAACAGCCACCCTTACGACAGCGGACTTATTATCTCCGATAATAACGGCTCGGTTTTGAAGTGGCTTGCAAAAGAGGACTGCCGCCCCGTATACTACAAAAACAGAGTTAACGCGGGCTTGCACGTCGTTTCCAAAAAAATTCTCGAAGCGGATATAAACTCGCCCAAAGTCGATTTGGACAGACAGCTTTTAAAGCCTTTGGCGGGCACGGGCAAAATGTTCGTTTACGACAGTCCCGAATACGTCAAGGATATGGGTACGCCCGACCGCTACGAAAGCGTTTGCCGCGACTTTGCCTGCGGTACGGTTGAGGCTAAAAATTTAACTAACAAGCAAAAGGCGATTTTTCTCGACAGAGACGGAACTATTAATAAATACGTCGGTTTTTTAAAGAGCGCGGACGATTTCGCCCTTATTGACGGCGTATCCGAAGCTGTAAAGAGAATTAATTCAAGCGGCTATCTTGCAATAGTTATAACAAACCAACCCGTTATAGCAAGAGGGGAAGTAACCTACGGCGAGCTTGAAGAAATTCACAACAAAATGGAAACATTGTTGGGACAGGACGGAGCATATCTCGACGCTATTTATTTCTGTCCGCACCACCCGCACAAAGGCTATGAGGGTGAAGTCCCCGAACTTAAATTCGATTGTAATTGCCGTAAGCCTAAACCTGGTATGATATTTGAAGCGGCAAAAGATTTCAATGTCGATTTGTTAAAATCGTGGATGATAGGCGACGGCGAAAACGACGTTCTTTGCGGTATAAACGCAGGCTGTAAAACTGCGTTTATAGGTCAAAACCTTTCGGCAAATATCTGCGGCAAGGACTTAGCCGATTGCGTAAATAAAATTTTGGAGAACTGATTATGGACTTGCAAAAGCATATCGGATTGCTAACCGAGCGTTATCCCGCGCTCGCCGTATGCAAAGAAGATATAATAAAAGCCTATAATATCCTTGAAGAATGTTTTTTAAACGGCAATAAGCTTTTAATAGCGGGCAACGGCGGAAGCTGCGCCGACGCAGAACATATCGTGGGCGAGCTTATGAAAGGCTTCAAGCTTAAACGCAAATGCTCCGCCCAGTTTGCCGAAAAATTGAAGAAGGTAGACGAAAACAGAGGCACGGAGCTTGCCGAAAGCCTTCAAGGCGGCTTGCCTGCAATAGCTTTGAACGGACATCAGGCGCTCAATACGGCGTTTATAAACGACGTTTCGGGCGGCGGACTTTTAACGTATGCCCAACAAGTCTACGGTTACGGAATGGCGGGGGACGTTTTCCTCGGAATATCGACTTCGGGCAATTCGAAAAACGTGTTGAACGCAACGGTCGTCGCGCGTGCAATGGGGCTTAAAGTAATAGGCTTAACGGGTGCAAAGGGCGGCGAGCTCTCAACCGTTTCGGACGTTGCTATAAAAGTTCCGTCCACGGAAACGTATATGATACAGGAATTGCATTTGCCCGTTTATCACACACTTTGTTTAATGTTGGAAGAGCGGTTTTTCTCCTGATTACACTTACTTTAACAAACTATGGCAGAAACTATAACGACAAAAAAATTTGCGAAAAACGTTGTAATGTCAATCGTTGCGCAAATAATATCTTTGGCGGTAAGCTTCGTTTTGACGCTTATTTTGCCAAAATATATTGACAAATTTCAGTATTCCTATTGGCAGACGTACATACTGTACGTGGGCTACGTCGGCGTATTGCATTTCGGTCTTTTGGACGGGTTGGTTTTAAGGTATTCAAAGTTCGATTACGAAGAGCTCGACAAAGCCCGCCTGCGCTCGCAGTTTATAATTCTGCTCATTTTTACGAGCGCGATAACGCTTATAACCACAGCGGTTTCATTGCTTGCGTTGGGCGCGCCCCTTGAAATTATTTTCATTTTAGTTGCCGTGGGAATTGTTACGAAAAACCTCGTAACTTACAGTTCCTACATGCTCCAAATAACAAACAGAATAAACAAATACGTCATTTTAACGATTGCCCAAAGACTCACTTACGGACTTGTGGTCGTCGTTTTAATTGCGTGTAAAGTCAACGATTTTATTTGGTATTGCGTAGCCGATTTATGCGGCGACGCAGTGGGAATAGTTATAGGCGTAATCTTTAACAAGGGGCTGTTTTTTGGTAAAGCTATCCCTTTAAAAGAGGCGTTTAAAGAGCTGAAAGTCAACGTTTTAGCGGGCATAATTCTGATGCTGGCTAACTGGTCGGCAATGCTTATGATAGGCAGCGCAAAAATGATAGTGCAGTGGCATTGGGACGAGTTGGTGTTCGGGAAAGTGTCATTTTCGTTCAACGTATCGAACGTTTTCCTCGTGTTCGTTACGGCAATAAGCGTGGTTCTTTTTCCGTCGTTAAAACGAATAGACCAAGAAAAGCTACCCTCTATGTACAAAACGATAAGAGGCATTTTATCGCCGTTACTGTTTTTTATGATGATATTTTATTTTGTCGGCAGTTGGTTATTGAAGATGTGGCTGCCTGACTACGAAATATCACTGTACTATCTTGGAATTTTCCTTCCCATAATCATATTTTCGTCAAAGGTAAGTTTGCTTACAAACAACTATTTAAAGGTTTACCGCAAAGAAAAGTTAATGCTGCTTGTCAATGCAATTTCAATAGCGGTGGGCGCAGTATTGTTTACCCTTTGCGCGTTCGTTTTCGATAATCTGACGGCAATGCTCGGTTGCGTCGTTTTCGTAATTATGCTCAATTCCGTTCTTTCGGAAATCTGCGTTTTAAAAACGATACACGTAAAAATAATTAAAGATTTTATCATAGAAGCAGTTATGACGGTTGCGTTTATACTATGCGCAACGCTTTTAAGTCTATGGATAGGGCTTGCCGTTTATTGCGGCGTTTTCGCAGTCTACGCGGCAATAAACTATAAATCCATAATAAATTTATTCAGAAAAGTATTTAAACGAAAATCCGTTCCCGTTGCGGAAGTGGCGCAGGAAGTTGCGTCGGAAGAAGCCAATCAAACGGAAGATAAGGAGAGCGAGGTATGAAAGGAATAATACTTGCGGGCGGCAGCGGAACGCGTCTGTATCCGTTGACTATGGTAACAAGCAAACAGCTTCTGCCCATATACGATAAGCCAATGATTTATTATCCGCTTTCCACGCTTATGCTTGCGGGGATAAGGGATATACTCATAATATCTACCCCCGACGATACGCCGCGCTTTCAAAGCCTTTTGGGAGACGGCAAAAAGTTCGGTCTCAATTTAAGCTACGCCGTTCAGCCCTCGCCCGACGGACTTGCACAGGCTTTTATAATCGGTGAAAAGTTTATAGGCGGCGACGACATCTGTATGGTTTTGGGCGATAATATTTTCTACGGTAACGGATTTAAAAAGAACTTGCAACACGCAGTTGAAAACGTGAAAAACGGATATTCAACGGTGTTCGGGTATTACGTCGAAAACCCTGAAAGCTTCGGCGTAGTAGAGTTCGATGCCCACGGTAAAGCCGTTTCCATTGAAGAAAAACCCGAAAACCCCAAGTCGAATTACGCCGTTGTCGGACTGTATTTTTACACGAACGAGGTCGTAAAAATCGCAAAAAGCGTCAAACCCTCGCCCCGCGGCGAGCTTGAAATAACGAGCGTAAACCAAATATATTTAAGTAAAGATAAACTCAACGTGGTAACATTCGGCAGAGGCTTTACATGGCTCGACACAGGCACGCACGAGTCTTTGGCAGATGCTTCAGCTTTCGTCAAAATGATTGAGGAGCATCAGGGTTTAAAGATAGGTTGCCTTGAAGAAATCGCTTACAAGAACGGTTGGATAACGGCAGAAGAGCTGAAAAAGCAAGCCGAGCTTATGAAGAAGAACCAATACGGACAACATCTTTTAAAAGTGTTGGAAGAGAGGATATTATATTAATGAAAACAGTCGGCAATTTCTCTTTTTACGAAACGGAGATAGAGGGCGTATTTATAATAGAACCAAAGCTTTACGGCGACAACCGCGGCTATTTTATGGAAACCTACAAGGAAGAGGATTACAATAAAGCGGGTTTAAACTATAAATTCGTTCAGGACAATCAGTCCAAATCGAAAATGGGCGTTTTAAGGGGCTTGCATTTCCAAAAGAATTATCCGCAGGCCAAGCTCGTGCGCGTGCTCGAAGGCGAGGTTTACGACGTCGCCGTCGATTTAAGACGGGGCAGCAAAACGTACGGTAAGTGGACGGGCGCGCTTCTTTCAGCCGAGAACAACAGACAGTTTATGATCCCCCGCGGGTTTGCTCACGGCTTCGTAGTGCTCTCTGACACCGCAACCTTCGCTTATAAGTGCGACGAGCTTTACCACCCCGAGGATGAGGGCGGGATTCTTTGGAACGACCCTGAAATAGGAATAGAGTGGCCGTTTGAAGGCGAAGTGATTTTATCCGAAAAGGACAAACTTCACCCCACGCTTAATGAAAGCAAAATAGAATTTTAAGGTGCGATATGCCTAAAAAAATGAAAATACTCGTTACGGGCGTAAAGGGGCAACTCGGATACGACTGCGTACGCGAGCTAAAAGAGAGGGGCTATACCTCGGTTAGCGGAATTGACTATGACGATTTGGATATCACCGACGAAGCCGCAGTTAAAAAATTTATAGAAGAATACAAGCCGGACGCAGTTATGCATAACGCCGCGTGGACGGCGGTTGACAAGGCCGAAGAGCTACCCGAAGAAGTCTACAAAGTAAACGCTTTGGGAGTTAAATATATCGCCGAAGCCTGTAAAGCCGTAAATGCAAAGCTAATATATATTTCCACCGACTACGTTTTCGGGGGCACAGGCGAAAATTATTACGATACGGACGATACAAAATCCGGACTTTCCGTTTACGGAAAAACCAAAGCGCAAGGGGAAGATTTCGTAATCAATACCCTTGAAAAATACTTTATCGTCCGCGTTTCGTGGGTGTTCGGAAAAAACGGCAACAATTTCGTTAAAACTATGTTGCGCCTTGCGGACGCGGGCATAACCGAGCTTAACGTCGTTTGCGACCAAATCGGTTCGCCGACTTACACGTACGATTTATCGAAATTGCTCTGCGATATGCTCGAAACTGATAAATTCGGCGTTTATCACGCCACTAACGAGGGCGTTTGCAGTTGGTACGATTTTGCCGTGGAAATTTTTAAGCTTGCAAACAAAACCGTAAAAGTCAATCCCGTTACCACCGAAGAATATTTAAAGCTCGTTCCGCAGCAGGCTAAGCGCCCTTTGAACTCGAGAATGAGCAAAATCTCGCTCGATAACGGCGGTTTTAAGCGTTTGCCTTCGTGGCAGTCCGCACTTGAAAGGTATTTAAAGGAGTTACGATAATGAAAGTATTAGTTACGGGCGGCGCAGGCTTTATAGGCAGCAATTTCATTTTTCATATGCTCAAAGCCCACCCCGATTACCGCATAATCTGCATTGATAAGCTCACTTACGCGGGCAATCTTTCCACTTTGAAAGATGTAATGGATAATCCGAATTTCCGTTTCGTCAAGGCGGATATTTGCGACAGAGCGGCGGTATTTAAGCTTTTCGAAGAAGAAAAGCCCGACGTAGTCGTCAATTTCGCCGCGGAAAGCCACGTGGACAGAAGTATCGAAGACCCCGAAATTTTCTTAAAAACCAATATTTTAGGCACGGCGACCCTTATGGACGCTTGCCGCGCGTTCGGCGTAAAGCGCTATCATCAGGTTTCCACTGACGAGGTTTACGGCGATTTGCCCCTCGACAGACCCGACCTTTTCTTTACCGAAGATACGCCTCTGCACACGAGCAGCCCGTATTCGAGTTCGAAGGCTTCGGCAGACCTGTTGGTGCTTGCCTATCACCGCACATACGGTTTACCCGTAACGATTAGCCGTTGCTCGAACAATTACGGACCTTATCATTTCCCCGAAAAGCTTATTCCGCTTATGATAATTAACGCCCTTGCGGATAAGGACCTTCCCGTGTACGGCGAGGGAATAAACGTCCGCGATTGGCTGTACGTAGAGGACCATTGCAAGGCGATTGACCTGATAATCCATAAAGGGCGCGTGGGCGAAGTCTACAACGTCGGCGGTCATAACGAAATGAAGAATATCGACATAGTAAAACTCATTTGCAAAGCCTTGGGCAAGCCCGAAAGCCTGATAAAACACGTCGGCGACAGAAAGGGGCACGATATGCGCTACGCTATCGACCCCGCGAAAATTCATAATGAACTCGGTTGGCTTCCCGAAACTAAGTTTTCGGACGGTATACAAAAGACCATAAAGTGGTATCTTGAAAACGAAGCGTGGTGGCGTCCCATAATAACGGGCGAATACAAAGACTATTATAAAAAAATGTACGGCAATAAGTAAAATTTAAGCGGCGGGCAACAGCCCGCCGCTTTTTTTGCCCGTATAAAAAACGCCCGCCAAGGGAAAAAACCAAATATGGCAAACAAAGAACTTATTGATATAACGACCGTAGAAATAACCGCAAACACCGTTCCCGAACGGCTTGCAAGCTTTATAAAAACCGTGAAAAACCCGTACTGTTTCCGCGTAAAGCAAACGCCCGTAAAAATAGTATTTTCGGATAAAGCGAACGCCCCCGCAGTAGAAAACCTGTTGGTAAATATTGCCACCCGCAGATTTGACTGAACTTCTTGCAAATATAAAAGTATTCCTATAAAATGAAATTGCGTTAAAGTGCATCGCCTTAAAGCCGTTTACAAGACGGCTTTTAAAGGTGTACATATGTCAAGAACAAGCAAATACAGCGTTCAACGAATTTCGGGAGATACCGAAAGAGTATGGAAGGCGGGCCTCTATATCAGGCTTTCGCGTGAGGACGGCGATAAAATAGAGAGTGAAAGCGTGTCCTCGCAAAAAGCTCTTTTAGAGCGGTTCGTTTCAGAAAACCCCGAAATTAACTTGACCGAATACTATATCGACGACGGATACAGCGGAACGGACTTCGAACGTCCCGCTTTTCAGCGTATGATTTCGGAGGCGGCAAGCAAAAAAATAAACTGCGTAATCGTCAAGGACTTGTCCCGTTTCGGCAGAAATTACGTTGAAGCGGGTAAGTATTTGGAAGTGGTTTTTCCCACTTTCAAACTCCGTTTTATCGCCGTTAACGACGGCATAGACAGCTTCGCTCAACCGTCCACAATGAACAATATAATCGTGCCTTTCAAAAATATCATTAACGACGAATACTGCCGCGACATTTCCGTAAAAGTCAGAAGCGCCCTCGACATTCGTCGCAAGCAAGGCAAGTTTATAGGCTCTTTCGCCGCTTACGGCTATAAGAAAGACGAAAGCGACCACAACAAGCTCGTTATCGACGAAGAAGCCGCCGCAACCGTGCGCTTTATTTACGAGAAATTTTTAGCGGGTTTCAGTATAATAGGGGTTGCCCGAGCTCTTAACGCCCGAGGCGTTCCCAACCCGTCCGAGTACAAAGCGGCAAAGGGACTTAATTGCCGCCGCATTTCAACCTGCAAAAACGGCGGTGCGTGGACCGATTCCACAGTCAGAAGAATACTCACGAGCGAGGTTTATATCGGCAATCTCGTCCAAAAGAAAAACGAGGTCATAAGCTACAAGATACATCTTTCGAAACAAGTCGATAAAAGCAACCGAATAACGGTAAAGGGCACTCATAAGCCCATAATTTCTCAGCAAGATTTTGATAAGGTTCAGTCGCTGTTGAGGCGCGATACCCGCGTTTCCCCCAACGAAAAGGAGGGCAAGTTATCCGTATTTGCGGGCTTTTTGAAGTGTGCCGATTGCGGCAGAGCTATGCAAAAGCGCACCGTTAAACAGCCCAATAAAACGTACGAATATTATATTTGCTCGACCTACCGTAAAATGCATAGCTCGCTTTGCACCAAGCACGCAATCCGTGCGGAAGTGCTCGAAGAGGCGGTTTTAACAACTCTCAACAAATATATTCAGCTTGCCGTTGACTTTGACAGACTTTTAGAAAAGATAAACAGAGTGCAAAAAGGGGGCGCGAGGTCGAAACGGCTTTCGGCAGAGCTTTCCTCCAACCAAAAAGAACTCGAACGGGCGCAAAAGATTTTGCTCGATTTATACCCCGATTATAAAAGCGGGATAATCGAAAGAGAGCAATACTTCGCTTTAAAGGAAAAGTACGGCAACGCAGTTGCCCGCGCAGAGCGTGAAATTTCGCGCATAAAGGAAGAAATGCGCAACTTTGCAAACGGCGTAGACGGCAGCAATCCGTTCGTTGCAACATTTAAAAAATACGGCGGTTTAAAGGAGCTTTCGCGAGACGTTTTAATTGAACTCGTTGAAAATATCTTCGTTCACGAGGGCGGGGAAGTAGAAATCCACTTAAAGTGCAGAGACGCGTTCCTTGCCGCAGAAGAATATATCGGACAGCATAAAACTGCGGATAAAGCTTCCTCCGAAACGGCATAAAAGCGGGATTATCCCGCTTTTTTTCTAAAAAACTTATGGTGTTTAATTGACAACCGCCCCCGCCGCGGCAGACACCATAATGCAGCACTTAAAGGATACGGGCACAGACCCGACTGATTACGATATGATTTTAACGGGCGATTTGGGTGCGCTCGGTAGCCGTATCGTCAAGGACCTGTGTTGGGAAAAGGGTTATAACATCTCGGCAAACCACGTCGATTGCGGCGAAATAGTATATAAGGTTATTGAAAAGGAATTTCAGGGCGGCAGCGGCGCGGGTTGCTCGGCAAGCGTGTTGAACTCGTATATCCTTACCAAAATGAAAGCGGGGCTTTATAAGCGGGTATTGTTTGCGGCAACGGGTGCGCTTTTGTCTACGGTTTCGTCGGGTCAAGGGGAGAGTATTCCCTGTATAAGCCACGCCGTGCAGTTAGAGGTGTAATATGGATTTCAATAACGAAATGCTTACGATATTTTTACAGTTTTTAAAGGCGTTTGCCGTGGGCGGTGGAATATGTCTTATAGCGCAGATTATAATAAACTTTACCGATTTAACGGCAGGTAAAATTTTAGTGTACTTTATGCTAGCGGGCGTAGTGTTAACCGCCGTCGGCGTTTATCAACCCCTCGTCGAGTTTGCGGGTGCAGGCGCAACCGTGCCTATATCGGGTTTCGGTTATCTTCTTGCGAGCGGAGCAATAAAAGGTGCGGAAAAAGGTTTCTTCGGCGCTATAACGGGCTCGCTCGCCGCGGCAAGCGCGGGCGTTACCGCCGCCGTCGTCTTTGCCTTTATTATGGCGATTATATTCAAATCACGCACTAAACCTAATTAATAAAAGGACAAGGCGCGCCATACAATAGAGTATGGCGCGCAAATTCGTATCAAACAAAAAATTCAAGCGGTTTAAAGTGCTGTTGCTAATATTATGCCTTTTGGTGGTAGGAGTTCTTTTGTACTTCCAACGCAACGTTACGCGCGTTTTGATTTCCATAAGCGAGGCAACAATCCGTTCGATAACCACCGTTGCCGTCAACGACGCTATATATTATACCTTAAACGACACTATGCGCTATGAAGACCTGATTGCAATAGAGCGCGACGAGGTTGGCAACGTAACGTCTATTACGACTGACAGCCTTAAAATCAA
The DNA here is from genome assembly GCA_947174415.1 of uncultured Clostridia bacterium. Taxonomy (GTDB): domain Bacteria; phylum Bacillota; class Clostridia; order Christensenellales; family Borkfalkiaceae; genus Coproplasma. The sequence goes on along the minus strand of CAMWIW010000001.1, from coordinate 146,970 downwards.
CAGAATAGCAAGGGATACGGCGTATCTATCGCAAGAGAACTTGACAAAAATGAGTGCGGAGGGCATACAAGTCCCCATAGGTGCGCTAACGGGCATTGAGGCGCTGGCGGGTTTCGGAACTAAAATAAATATCAAAATAATTCCCATATCCAACGTTGAGTGCCGCTTCGTTTCAAAATTCACCGACGCGGGCATAAACCAGACAAAGCACTCTTTATACCTTGAAATAGTTTCGGATATATCTATTATTTTGCCGTCTAAGTCAACAAACCTTGCTTCAACCATAGAGGTGCTCATATGCGAAAGCGTAATAGCGGGTAAAATACCGGATACATATCTTCAAGCTTCTATAATCGGCTCTGACGGACTGTTAGTCCCGAAAAATTGAAACGCAACCCCCGCGGCGTTCCGCCGCGGGGCTTTCGTTAAAATTCAAAGCTTTGTTTTTTGTGTTTTGCTAAGTAAATTATGCTTGAAACCAAAACGGTTGCGCAAGTAGTGCCAAGGAAGATACCTAAAAATATTACCGAAAAATCGCGCCAAACGTCAAGTTCGTAGCGCCAGAATCCGTCTTCTACATAATACCATAAATTTATTTCCTGTTTATAGATAAACGGTCCTTCCAAAACGGGCATAGTATCGTGGTAGCTGAAAGCGACGTTGACTGCCGTTTCATAATCTGACGTTGGTGAATAAACAGGCAATTCACTATATCCGCTTGCAACGTAAGAGAAATAAGAATATAAAGTTTCATTTTCAGGCATCTGTTCAGGCGGCAGTTTATCGTCAAGATGGTATACTTGCCAAATAACACCCGACGTTCTGCCGTAAAAACCGTTCCCGAGGTCGTAAAGCACATAATAAAAATCAGTATTGCCCCAGTAATCTGTAGAGGAAAAAGTGATTTTATTCTCGTCGTCAGTGTTGAAGTTCAGATAATAGTCGCCCTCGTCGATTTCAAAGAGGTTTGCTTCGTAATTATCTATATGAATAGTCTGAAATTTTTGTTTGACTTCTTCAACGCTGTTTGCAGTAAAATAAACCGTATCCACCTCGCGAGGATATACGTAAATAAATACAATCATAAGCACTAACGTAATAAATACGGGAATAGCTCCGAAACCGACCGTCTTGACGATAAGTTTTGAGTTATGCCTGTGGTTTTCTGATTGTTTTTCGTTGGCCAGACTTTTAAAATTTAAGTTTGCGTAAATAATATATGCAACTAAAATCAAAACGCCAAAACCGCCGCATATACCCATAGCAACGTAATAAGTTTCGCTGTAATCAATGGTAATTCCGCCGACGTAAACGTACTGTGGTTCGGCGGCAAAAAACACGATAAGGGTAATCAGAGCAAACGCAATTAAAGGAAGGGCGCAGAAAAGAAAAAACTTCGCCGTCTTACTTCTCAGCGCAAGGGCGTAAGCTCTTTTTTCTTTGGTGTAATCTTCATTTAAAACCAGCCCTTCGGCAAGTCTTACATTGTATAAGCAGTAAAATAGAACTGCCGCGCACACTATCATGTCGCAAGAAGCCAAAACCACAAGCAGAATAAATAGCCACATTGGGCAAGAGGTATATAAAATAAACACAAATGCAAGCGCCAAAAGCACCGCGCCGAAACACCCTAAGCAGGACAGTAACAGGCTCTTTGCCGAATACTTGCCGAAGCGGTGTTTTCTTTGCGCGCGTAGTGCCGCCTCAGATAACCTGTTGTCCGAGCTGTCGTTTGCACATTTCTCACACCGCAAAAGTTCGTCAACCGTAACTCCGTACAAGTCGGCAATGGAGGGAAGAAGTAAAATGTCGGGCGTAGTCCTGTCCGTTTCCCAAGAGGACAGCGTTCTGTTTGAAATATTAAGTTTATCCGCCACTTCTTGTTGGGTAAAGCCGTTAGCCCGCCTTAAAAGGGCTAAAAATTCTCCCATTGTCTGTTTGCCCAATGTTAACCTCCGTAAATCTTTCAATACAGATATTCTACGCCCGATAGAGTAAGAATTCAACGCCAAATCCGTGGAAAACGCTCCACAAATTGTAGAAAAGCCCGCTTGAAGCGGGCTTTTTATTACCTTAAATCAATATTCAACTTAAATTTCAAGTTGCTCAAAATCTTTTTAACAAAACCGTCAATCTTGTTTTCGATAGGTTCGTCTTTGGGCGTGAAAGTGATTTTAAACGCCATTGATTTCTTGCCGCTTTCAATCTGCGCGCCCTCGTAAATATCAAATAGATATACGCTCGAAACGAATTTACAAGCCGAATAAATTTCGTTTTCGATTTGGGCGCAAGTTACCGCTTTATCGCAAGTCAAAGCCAAATCGCGCGTAACTTCCGCAAACTTTGAAATGGGCACGTATTTAAAAGGCTTTGCGTGCTTTTTCAGTTCTTCGTAGTCAAGCTCCGCAACGTACGCAATCCGTTCCAACGCCAACTCTTCCGAAATTTCAGGTGAGAGCATACCGAGATAACCGATTTCAACGCCGTCGCATAAAATTTTTGCGGTAATTCCGGGGTGGAGGAAAGGTTTTGTCGTCGGCTCGTATGCAAATTCGGTATTGAGAAGGTTTGCTATGCTTTCGGTAACGCCCTTGATATCGAAGAAATTATACTTACCCCAAACGCCTATGGAAATCTTTTCTCTCTCTTTGGGAAAAGATTTTATAGGCAGTTCGTTTGCAAGATAGACTTTGCTTATTTCGAACAGCTTACCCGCCATATTCCCGCGCCTTAAATTTCTTACGATTACGTTTACCATAGAGGGCGCAAGCGTCGTCCGCATTACGGATAAATCTTCGGAAATGGGGTTTAAAATTCTAATTGCCTTGCGCTCGGGTGCGTCGGGTGCAAAGTGCAGCATATCCAAATCTTTCTGCGAATAGAAAGAATACGAAGAAATTTCGTACAAGCCCTTTGCGACGAGAGCGTCTTTTAACCTATTTTCTGCTTTTTGTTCGTCAGTGAAGCCGCCGTTAGTAATTGAAGCGGAGGGGAGGAAAGTGCCCTCGATATTATCGTATCCGTAGAAGCGGATAATCTCTTCCGCGATGTCGGGATAGCCGTCTATATCCTCCCTGTAACCGGGGACGGTAAGGCTCATTTCGTCGCCCTTAACCGTAACTTTAAAGTTGAGATTTTCAAGAATTTCGACCATTCGTTTTGCGGGCACTTCTATGCCTAAAAGCGCGTTGATTTTCGTTACGCTAACCGTCATTTGTTTTTCGGCGGTATACGAGTTTTCGGTCTTTATATCCAAATGAAGGTCTGTAACCGTGCCGCACTTCAACTCCTCAATAAGGTGTAACGCCCTTGCCATAGCGCGTTCGGTGGTGTATTCGTTTACGCCCTTTTCAAACAATGCCGAACTGTCCGTGTGCTGTCCCAGAGCTCGGGCGGTCTTTCTTACGCTGTCGCGCGCGAACTTCGCCGCCTCGAACAATACTTCCGCCGTGTCGGCCTTAATTTCGCTGTTAAGTCCGCCCATAACGCCCGCAATCGCGACGGGCTTGTCCTTATCGCAAATCACAAGGTTGTCGTGATTAAGCTTAAATTCGTTTTCGTCCAACGTTATGATTTTTTCGCCGTCTTTGGCTCGGCGGATATTAACCTCGTGCCCCGAAAGAGTTCTTAAATCGAAAGCGTGCATAGGCTGGCCCAATTCAAGAAGAATATAGTTTGTAATATCTACGATATTGCTGATAGAGCGCAACCCGCACTTTGCAAGCCTCTGTTTAAGCCAAGCGGGTGAAGGGGAGCACTTCACGCCCGTTACTAAGTGCCCGATATAGCGTGAGCACAGGTCGGGCGCGTAGTCGGTTATTTTAACTTCTTTATCCGCCTTGACGGTTGAGTAGGAGTAGTCGGGTTCTTTTAATTTTTTGTTTAAAACTGCGGCAACTTCACGCGCTATGCCCAAAATACTTTGGCAATCGGGGCGGTTTGCCGTAACGCTTATATCAAATATATAGTCGTCAAGTCCCACGATAGGTTTAACGTCAGCGCCGTTCTTGCTCGTTTTGGGAAGAAGCAACAGCCCGCAATAACCCGCGCCCTCGTAAAGGTCGTCGTTAAGCCCGAGCTCCACGCCCGAGCAAAGCATACCGTCGGACTCTATTCCGCGCAGTTTGCCTTTTTTAATGGTCATCACGCCCTCGATAGTAACGTGGTCTTTCGCCGTTGCGTACACGGTCGCGCCGATGAGAGCGCAAGGGGCTTTAATTCCCTTTTTAACGTTATCCGCGCCGCAGCAAATCTGGAAAATTCCCTTATCGCCGCAATCGACTTTGCAAACCGACAGGTGAGTGCCTTCCACGGGCTCACATTCGATAACTTCGCCAACGACTACGCCCGTAATATCCTTGCCGACTTCGATTAATTCTTCGACTTCGAACCCGCAGGAAAACAGCTTTGTCTGTAATTCTTCCGCGGAAACGTCTATGTCAACGTAGGCTTTAAGCCAACTTAAAGGTGCTTTCATTCTATATACCTCACGCTTTGAACTGTTTCAAAAATCTCGTATCGCCTTCGAAAAGAAGCTTCATATTGTTTATGCCGTATTTTAGCATAGCAATTCGCTCGATTCCCATACCGAAAGCAAAGCCGCTGTAAATATCGGGGTCAACGCCGCAACCCTCTAAAACGTGCCTGTTTACCATGCCCGCGCCGAGAACTTCGATCCAGCCCGTGCCTTTGCAAAGACGGCAACCATTGCCGCCGCACTCGAAGCAGCTTACGTCAACCTCAACCGAAGGCTCGGTAAAGGGGAAGTAGGAGGGGCGAAGCCTCGTTTTAACTCCCGCACCGAAAATCTTTTTTGCGAACTCGTCAAGCATACCTTTCAAATCGCAAAGAGTAATTCCTTTATCCACAACAAGCCCTTCCATCTGCGAGAACATAGGCGAGTGGGTCGCGTCGTCGTCGCTTCTGTAAACTTTACCGGGGGACAAAATCTTTATGGGCGGTTTCTTTTTTTCCATAACGCGAATCTGTCCTGCCGAAGTTTGCGTTCTTAAAAGTAAATCGCTTGAAAGATAGAACGTATCCTGCATATCCCGCGCAGGGTGGTCTGCGGGCGTGTTGAGAGCGGTAAAATTGTAATAGTCGTTCTCGATTTCAGGACCTTCGAACACCTCGAACCCCATTCCCGAGAAGATAGAGATTAGCTCCCGACGAATGAGAGTGTTGGGGTGGTATGCGCCGTCGTCGGTGCTTCTTGCGGGCAATGTAACGTCAATTTTTTCGTCGGAATATTTCTTTTTAAGTTCGAAATCTTTTATCCGCTTTTCGATTGCGTTAAATTTTTCTTCCGTCCATTCCCTGAGGGCGTTTAAAAGCTTGCCCATAGAAGGGCGCTGCTCGGGCGGCACTTCGCGCATGTTTTTCATAAGCGAAGAAATTTCCCCCGTTTTGCCCAAAAAGCGCATTTTTATCTCTTGTAAAGTCTTTGACGACTGAACGTCTTTAACGGCATCGTCAATGCTTTTTTCAATCTCGTTAATCTTGTCTTGCACGGTTATCCTCCAAAAAAATACGCCCTATGCAACGCATAGGGCGAAATTATCGCTGTACCACCTATTTTCACGGCAAAAAGCCGCCTTAATTAACCCCTTTACGCGGAGAAACGGAGCGGACTACTGAGTAAACCTTTCGCCCGTCGGCTCGCAAGTGAATACCGCTTTAACCCGATAAGAAATCTTTCAGCCGTTTTCGGATTTCTCTCTCTGAAAAGGGTTTTGCAAAGCGTCTGTCTTGGTCTTAGCCTTTGAAATTAATAAAATTATATCCTTTAAACTCTTTATTGTCAAATAATTTTATTGCGTTTTTTGTTGCGCAGAGATATAATTAAAACGAGGTTGCGATTATGATTATCATTATAGGTATTTTTGGATTTATCAGTGCGCTTGCTCTATTTATAGAAGCAATTATGCTAATGACGAGTGGAGCTGTATGGTTTGGTATCGGTCTTTTATTATCGGTTCTTTATATAGTTGCTTTAACCGTTGTACTTATCAGAGTAGACGGTAGGTCAACTGAGAACCAAAACAAGATAGCAAAACTAGAAACTCAACTTGAAAATTTGAAGAAACAACTTAATATTTCAATTGAAGAAATCAAAGAAGAAAACGAGTTTGAAGATGTTGCGGAAACTAATGTTGAAACTTCGTTGCCCGAAGGGGTCAAATTATGTGAATTCTGCGGTTATCAACTTTTTCCAGAAGATAAAGTATGTCCAAACTGTAAAAAAGAAATCAAATAATAAAACAAGGCGAATTATTACGCGCCTTGTTTTATTATTTGTGGACAGTTTAATAAATGCTTCCGCCGTAGCAGTCGTATGCAACTATTGCGGGGAAATCCTCGACTTCGAGCCTATATACCGCTTCGGACAGTAAATCGTCGAAGGCTATGCACTTAGAGGATTTTATCGAAAGCCCGTACAAAGCACCCGCGCCGCCGATTGCCGCAAAGTATACGGCGGAGTTTCTTTTTAACGCTTCGCGCGTTTCACCGTTCATTTCGCCCTTGCCGATAATCGCACCGAGCCCTAAGTCAAGAAGAGCGGGTGCAAAACTTTCCATTCTTGCCGAAGTAGTCGGTCCGCAGCTTCCCGAAGCCGTATCAGGCTTTGCGGGGCAAGGTCCTGCGTAATAAATCACCGCGTCCTTTATCTCAAACGGCAAAGGTTTTTTTTCTTCCAAAAGAGTTATTAGGCGCTTATGAGCACAGTCCCGCGCAGTAAGAATTACGCCCGTAATACTTACGCTTTCACCCGCTCTCAGTTCCTTGACGTCTTCTTTTGTGAGCGGTAAAGTCAGTTTTTTCATAAAACCTCCTTTTCGCAGCGAACGCAATGGCACTGAACGTTGACTGCCACGGGTAGCCCCGCAATGTGTGTGTAAGCCCATTCGCACGCAACCGATAGCGCAGTGGTGTCGCCGTGGAAGCCTTGACAACCGATATTAAGTCCGTTAATACGGCGCAACGCTTCGCGCTCTATTTCGGCAACGTCTGCGCGCTGATTGTACGTTCCTATCTCTCGCGTTAACGCCTTTTTTGCGAGGTAAGCGCAGGTATCGAAAGAACCGCCTATTCCAACCCCGATGCAAACGGGAGGACAGGGGCGAGACCCCGCAAGCTTTACCGTTTCAACTATCGAGCCGATAATCCCTTCAACGCCCTGTGCGGGTTTGAGCATATAAAGGCGGGACATATTCTCGCTGCCAAACCCTTTTGGCAAGAAAGTGATATTTATTTTGTCTCCGTCGATAATTTCCGTATGAATAACGGCAGGGGTGTTGTCGCCCGTGTTTTTACGCGTCAACGGGTCGCAAACGGATTTTCTGAAATACCCGTCCGCATACGCGCGCCGTACGCCCGCGTTCACAGCTTCTTTCAAAGGTTTGCCTTCGAGAAAAACTTCCTGACCAATTTCGAGCATTACCACCGCAAGTCCCGTATCCTGACATACGGGCATGTTTTCCGTTTTTGCAACGTGCGCGTTATCGATAAGAGTTTCCAGCGCAAACCTAGCCGCTTCGTTTCCTTCGATTTCGCACGCAAAGTTCATTGCGTCAAGGCAGGAGGGGGTTATGCTCACGCCCGCGCGCAAAACCATATCATAGATTTTTTCTTCCAATAAAGAAGTATTTATCTTACGCATACTTAAATTTTACAACAAATTCGATTAAAAGTAAATAAATAATTTACTTAAAAATTATTTTAAGGTATAATCGGGATATGGACAACGGTAACGCTAAGGGTATGCAGTATGCAAATCCTTTATTACAACATAATTCCCATATCGGCGGTTTTGCGTTAAGTCTTTCTGCCATTCTCTACGTTTTGGCGGGCGGTTTAATAGCTATAATTATAGCCGTTGCGCGCGTCGAAGAGAATTCCGACGCTTATCTTTACTTAAATTACCTTGCCGCGCCCGTTGCAATGACCGCCGCAATGGGAATAACTTTAAAGTTCAAAAAATTTCCCGTTAAAAAGGCTTACCCCGTCAAATGCCACCCCAAGTATTTTTTAATAGCTTTGCTATTAATTTTCGGGCTTATTTTTTCTGTGAGCTGGATAGACACGGGTGTTACCGAGTTTTTAAAATTAATGGGCTACGTTCCAAAAGGTAAGGACGCATATCTTCCAAACCTTTCGGGCGGGCTTATCGTTCCCGCGCTGATTGTTATAGCGGTAATGCCCGCAATCTTTGAAGAGGGGCTCTTCCGCGGCGTAATTTTGAACTCTTGCGAGGACGGTGTAGGGACGGTGCGCACCGTTTTTATAGTGGGCTTCGCGTTCTCGCTTTTCCACGCTTCCGCCGAACAGACCGTCTATCAGTTTCTTGCGGGCTGCGTATTCGCTTTTATCGCAATACGCGCAGGCTCTATATTGCCGTCGGTTGTAATGCACTTTATCAATAACGCGATAATAATTATATTTGCCGCTTGCGGACTTTTAGACGCCGAAGGCAACCTTATCTTATCGTCGGGTGCGCAAATAGCGTTAATCGTCGTTTCAGCCGTCAGCTTTATTGGCGGTATGATTTGGCTGATTTTCGATAAAAAGCCGCTAATCAAATGCACTAAAGGTTCGGTAAAGGCTTTCTTTATTTACGCCTCCGTCGGTATTGTAATCTTGGGTTTAATGTGGATATTATCGTTTTTCGTGAGGTAGCGCGTGCAGAAGATAAACGTAGTATGCGTGGGTAAAATCAAAGAAGAGTTTTACCGTAGCGCGGTTTCGGAATATTTGAAGCGCCTTTCGCGCTTTGCAAAAGTAGAAGTAAAAGAAATTGCCGAAGACGATTTGGAGAGCGAGGCTAAGGATATTTTGCGCGCCGCACGCGGCTATATTTTTGCGCTGTGCGTAGAAGGCAAAAAGCTTACGAGCGAAGGACTTGCGCGGCAAATTAAAACTCTGTGCGATATGGGTGAGGAAATGACCTTTATAATAGGCTCTTCCTGCGGGCTTTCGGATACCGTCAAACAAGAAGCCGACTTTAAGCTTTCTTTCTCGGATATGACTTTTCCGCACCAACTTATGCGCGTAATTTTATGCGAACAAGTTTACCGCGCGTTTATGATAAACAGCGGCTCGACTTATCACAAGTAATCAAAATTTGCACAAAATCATACTTTATTTGTGTGATATTCGATGAAGTTTCAAAATTTTACAAGAACTATCAATACAAAAAATGCGTAATAGGCTATTCCTGTAGCGGTAAAGAAATTTTCGCGTTTCATGTCGGACAGGAAACGGGCAGACAGTTTATTGCAGTTTACGCCGTTCATGCGCGCGAGTGGATAACGGCGCGCCTTGCCTTGAAGCATATAAAAAAGGGTATAAGCAGCGGAGGCGGCTGGATAATACCTCTTTTAAATCCTGACGGTGTACTTATTTCCGAAACCGCCTTTCCGCTGTGGAAGGCTAACGGCAGGGGCGTAGACCTGAATTGCAATTTCGACGCCGATTGGGGCAGCGGAAGATTGAATACCCGAGTTCGCGGCGGAGAAAACTGTATTGGCGATTACCCGTTTTCCGAACCTGAAACGATAGCATTGCGTGAATTTACCCTTAAAATCCGCCCGTTTGTTACGCTCAGTTTCCACACAAAGGGCGAAGAAATTTACTACGAGTACGGCGGCAGAGGTGATTTAAGAGGCGCGCAGATTATAAACGCTGTTACAGGATATGAGATTAAGCGTATCTTCGGTTCGGCGGGCGGCTATAAGGATTGGTGCATTAAAAAGTTGAAAATACCCGCCTACACGATAGAGTGCGGCTCGGACGAACTGGCGCACCCGATAACAGAAATAAAACACTTAAAAAAATGTTACAAGCTTATAAAAGTATTTTCTGAAAACTATGGTAAATAAATTTATGAAAGCCGCGCTTAAATGCGCGCAAAAGGGTCTCGAAGAGGGCGAAGTTCCAATCGGCGCGGTGGTAGTGTGCGACGGCAAGATAATCTCCCGCGGGCATAACAGAAGAACGAAAAAGCAGATTGCCACAGCGCATGCGGAAGTCGAAGCTATCGAAAAGGCTTGTAAAAAGCTTAAAAGCTGGCGCATACCCGAATGTGAAATCTACGTAACTTTAGAGCCTTGCCCTATGTGTATGGGGGCAATGCTAAACGCGCGTATAAAAAAAGTTTATTTCGGCGCATATGAGGCAAAGGGCAGGTCTTTAACGGACAAGCTTGCCAACGCCAATCTTGTTAATCATGTTATCGAGGTTGAAGGCGGCGTTATGGAAGAGGAGTGTGCGAAAATTTTGTCAACTTTTTTCAAACAAATGCGCGAGTTGAGCAAAGAAAATAAGAAAGTTTAATAACTTTAATTTAGTTGACTTTATTTTCTGTAAATTATACAATAAAAAGGCGCGGTCAAAGCGCAAAACGGGGAAGGTAAACTCCCTGAAAAAATTAAATCACATCGGAGGAAACCTAATGATTAACCACGGAAACGAAATAAAAATCTTTTCGGGCAATTCAAACAAACCCCTTGCCGAAAAAATTGCGGCGAAATTGAACACTTCTCTCGGTGAAATGGAAGTAACGCACTTTTCCGACGGCGAAATCTACGTTCGCTTTAACGAAACTATCCGCGGTATGGACGTTTTCCTCATTCAATCCACAAGCTATCCCGTAAACGTTAACCTTATGGAATTGCTGATTATGATTGACGCGGCAAAGCGCGCAAGCGCGGGCAGAATTACTGCGGTTATTCCCTATTTCGGTTATGCCCGTCAGGACAGAAAAGCCCGTTCCCGTGAACCTATCACCGCCAAGCTCGTAGCAAACCTTATAACAAGCGCGGGCGCAGACAGGGTTCTTACAATGGATTTGCACTGTGCGCAAATTCAAGGTTTCTTCGATATTCCTTTGGACAACCTCGTCGGCGGTCCTACGCTTTATAATTATTTCAAACCGAAGGTTGACGAAAACTTCGTCGTAGTTTCCCCCGATATCGGCTCGGTTGCACGCGCAAGAAAAGTTGCGGCAAGAATGGACGCGCAAATGGCGATTATCGATAAACGCCGTCCCAAAGCCAACGTAATGGAAGTAATGAACATTATCGGCGACGTAAAGGGTAAAAATTGCCTTATGGTTGACGATATGATAGATACCGCAGGAACGATAGTTCAGGGCGCAAGGGCTTTGAAGGAGGCGGGCGCGAAAGCAATTTACGCTTGTTGCTCGCACGGCGTTCTCTCCGGACCTGCAATCGAAAGACTTGCCGATTCGCCCATAGACGAGCTTGCAATCCTCGATACGATTAATATCCCTAAGGAAAAGATGTTGCCTATCTTCAAGATAATTTCAACGGCGCAAATCTTTGCTTCGGCAATCGAGAACGTGTACCTCGACAAGTCAATGTCCAAAATTTATGACTGATTAAGAAACTAAAGCCGCGCATATCACGCGGCTTTTTTAAAAGGTAAGTATGTATATAATAGTAGGGCTCGGTAATCCCGAAGAAAAGTATCTGAAAACTTTTCACAATATGGGCTATATAGCCGTCGGCGAGGTTGCCTCAAAACTCGGTGTAAAATTCAAAAAGAAGGAATGTGAAGCGTTCACCGCAGAAGCGAACGTGGGAGGGGAGAAGATTATTCTAGCCCGACCCGTAACCTATATGAATGCGAGCGGTAGAGCTGTTAAACAGCTCCTTGCAAAATACAAGACGGACGAAAGCCGTTTAATCGTATTATACGACGATTACGATATTCCGAAGGGCAGCGTAAGAATTCGCCCTTCGGGCAGTGCGGGCACGCACAACGGAATGCGCTCGATAATTGCAGAAATCGGTACTCAGAATTTCACTCGCATAAGAATCGGTATACGCGACCCCGAGATAAATATCCCCATTATAAACTACGTTTTGTCAGAAGTCAGAAAGGACGATTACGACTTATTTATCTCCTCTTGCGGCAGAGCAGCAGACGCGGCAATAGCCATAGCAAGCGGCGAAACGGTTGAAAGCGCAATGACAAAATTTAACGGGTAGAAAACGATAGACCCCCATATATGCCTTAAATAACGCATTTTTTAATCAAGGATAACGCACTTGATAAAGGAATTTTTTACTTTTGAAAACTTAGGCGGCAACTACGCCGCACTTGAAAACGATATCCGCCTCGGCACGCCGACGGCGGCTTTTGGCTTGTTTGACGCGCATAAATATTTGCTTGCCGCATTGCCCGTACAAAAAGTTTTGTATATTACTGCGGACGCTATAACGGCGCAGAACGCTTACAATTCTATTTCAGTTCTAAGCGGCAAAAAATGCGCCCTTTTAACTCCTAAGGACGAAGTCATTTTATATAAAGACGCACTTTCCAAGGACGCGATTTACCGCCGAATTTCTGCAATTTATTCCATGCTTAACGGCGCGGAAATTGTAGTTGCCGACATCGAGGCAATAATGCAGCTTTTTCCTTCGCAAATTGAGGTAGTTCACTTCAAAACGGGGGAAGAGTACGACTATTCAGCATTGCCGCAAAAGCTCGTAAAAATGGGATACACCCGTGAATATGCCGCAGATACTCGCGGTTGCTTCGCCGTTCGCGGTGATATTTTAGAGGTATTTCCCATAAATTCGGATAATCCCGTGCGTATCGATTTTTTCGGCGATTCCGTTGAAAAAATCCGTCCGTTCGATTCAGTCAGCGGCGAAAGATTGGACGAAATTCCGTCCGTTTCCGTCGTCGCCGCTACCGATGCGCGGATTTTGCCACAAGAAAAGAGTAAAATAGTTAACGAATTGACGGCACAAGTCAAAAAATCGGTAAACGCAAAGGCGTATGAAAGAGCTAAAAAAATAGCTGACGAAATAGCCGAAAAGCTTGCTCTGAACGACTCTTTTTCGGGTGCGTCATTTTTAATGCCGTTGCTTGATTGCACCCGTAATATATTTGATTTAACGGACGAAAACACTCTTTTTATCTTCGATGAATGTAAAAATATCGACGACAGAATGGAGGGAATTTATAAGGAGCATTCCGAGCGGGTAAACGACTTGAAGAAAGGCGGCGAAGCGTTTGCGTTTTCCCAAAATCAGCTTATTCCCCCCGAAACGTTGAAAGAGGGTTTTAAAAGATACAGATGTCTTGCTTTGCAAACGTTTACTTCGTCAACGGCGTTTTTCCGCCCTCTGAAAACTTATGATTTTCGCGCAACTCCCGCGCCGTCGTATTTAAACGCAGTACCGCAACTGATTTCAGACGCAAAGAGTTGGCTTTCGAACGGCTACCGCGTACTTGCGTTTACGGGCAACGTGCAACGCTTTGAAAAGCTTTCTTCAACCCTTTCGGACGAGTACTTACCCGTTTATCCCGTTCCCGACAGACTTCAAGCCCTGCGTGGCGTTTCTGTCAGTGCGGAAGAGCTCGCCCACGGTCTTATCATTCACGAAAACAAGCTCGTCATTATCGGCAGCGGTGATATTTATACCAAGTCTGTTACAAAGCGTATAAAAAAGCGCAGAGGCGATATGTTCGTTTCGCCCGAAATAGGCGACTTCTGCGTGCACGAAAAACACGGCATAGGTAAAATCACCGGCACGAAAAAAATCGAAACCACCGACGGAATAAAAGAATATCTCTCTATTGAGTACAAGGGCGGAGACGTTCTGTACGTTCCCGTCGAGCAGATGGACGTGCTTTCCAAATACGTCGGAGACGCAAGCCCCGCGCTATCCAAGATAGGCGGTGCGGACTTCGAGAGGGTGAAGGAGCGCGTCAAACAGTCCATAAAAAAACTTGCCTTCGATTTAAAAGAGCTCTACGCCGAAAGACAGGCAAAGCACGGTTTCCGCTTTCCCGAAAATACCGTTATGATGCAGGAATTCGAGGACGCTTTTTCCTATGAGGAAACTCCCGACCAACTCACTTCGATTGAAGAGATAAAGGCGGATATGTGTTCTGAAAAAGTTATGGACAGACTTCTTTGCGGCGACGTAGGCTACGGGAAGACTGAGGTTGCCCTGCGCGCAATATATCTTTGCGTTCTCGGCGGTAAGCAAGCGGCGCTTATGTGTCCCAGCACGGTGCTTTCGGAACAGCACTACAACACCGCCTTAGAGCGGTTTAAGGAGTTCGGAGTGCGAGTGGAGGCATTGAACCGTTTCAAAACGCCCTCACAGCAGAACAAAATTTTAACCGAACTTGCAAACGGTAATATCGACCTAATCGTCGGCACGCACAGACTTTTATCAAAGGACGTCAATTTCTACGACCTCGGCTTACTCGTCCTTGACGAAGAGCAGCGTTTTGGTGTAGAGCACAAAGAAAAGATTAAAAACGTCAAAAAAAATATAGACTGCCTGACAATGACGGCAACGCCGATACCCCGCACTTTGCATATGTCTCTTGCGGGAATACGCGATATTTCAACGATTAACACGCCGCCCTTAAAGCGGTTGCCCGTTCAGACCTACGTAGTCGAAGAGAGTGAAACTCTCATTCGCGACGCGTGTATACGCGAGATTTCACGCGGCGGGCAGGTTTTCATTCTTTACAACCGCGTCGAAAGTATTTCCTCGTTCACGGGCAGAATAGCCGAAATTATTCCCGAAGCCAAAGTAACTTACGCTCACGGCAGAATAGACAGAGACGTTCTCGAAAACGCAGTATTTTCTTTCTATCGCGGCGAAAAAAATATTCTTGTAACCACTACGATTATCGAAAACGGAATCGATTTGCCCAACGCAAACACGATAATAGTTATCGACGCCGACCGCTTAGGAATTTCCCAGCTTTATCAACTTCGTGGCAGAGTGGGCAGAGGCTCGCGCCTTGCTCAGGCGTACTTTACGTTCAAGCCCTCGAAGGTGTTGACGAGTGATGCTGCCGAGCGTCTGAAAGCCATAATGCGTTTTACGGAGCTCGGTTCGGGCTTCAAAATAGCCATGCGCGACCTTGAAATCCGCGGTGCGGGCAACGTTCTCGGCGCGGAACAGCACGGACATATGGATAAAGTCGGCTACGAGCTGTATTCCAAGCTTTTGAAGGAAGAGCTGACGGGAGACAAGCAGCTTTCAACCGAACTTGACGTCAAGGCGACCGCCTACATACCTGAGGCGTACGTCGAGAGCAGTGCGGGCAGACTTGACTGTTATAAGCAAATTGCCGAAATCCGTTCGGTTGAAGACTATAAACGCGTATGCCTTTCCATTGAGGACAATTACGGACCTATGCCCGACGAGGTTTTAAATCTCTTGATTATTGCGGTGTTGAAGTCGTTTGCTTCAAAGTTCAACGTCAAAAAAATAAGCGTAGACGGTACGGAGGGCTCTTTCGAACTACCTTCAATCAATTCTTTAAACGACGAAAGACTTTCCTCCGCGCTTGAAAAATACAGGCAAAGCGTCAAGCTTTCTATGGCCAAAGCGCCGCTTATAATCTTCGCGCCGCGCTCTTCGCCGGCAAAAACTATGTTGGATATGACTAAATTTCTCAAATTTGCCCTCAGTTTCAATTAAAATCGGTTGCTAAATAAGTTTTGAAGTTATATAATAGTATTTAGATTTTTTTAAAGCACTTAATTTGGAGCACTAATTATGAAAAAGAAAAGTATCGTTTGCGGAGTTCTTGCCTCGTCCGTTGCACTTGCAGCAACTTTGGGCGGCTGTTCGCTCGTTTCAACAAACACGGCGGCGGATATGAACCAGCAGATTGCGCTCGTTGACATTTCAAATGCAACTGCGCTCAGTACGGAATTTTCCGAAGATTACGTTAACGCGGTAGGCGAAACCTCAATCATAAAGAGGGAGCTCGTTGCATACTTTATAAACTACGGATATTCTTACGTTCAGAACTACGGCTACACGTACGAGCAGACTTTCAATCTTCTTCTTGACAGCCTTATCGAGAACGCCGTTCTCGTTCAGTATTCCACGATGTACCTTTTGAAAGAGTTGGGTAAAGATAATCCCAACGCGCTTAACGAGTACGTCGAGGCAAGCAAGAAAGGCGAAAAAGAAAAGTACGAATATCTTTTGGGCGAGAACAGTAAAGAAGTAAAAATTGCAAAGTACAATCTTTACAATTCGATTAACTCAGCTATCGACACCCGCGAAGAGGAAATTTTAAAGAAAGAAGATTCCGCCTCGGGAACGGATACCCGTACGACGCCCGACGGCGTTGACACGCAGAAGGAAGATTATTATCCCCAGAAAAGCGGAAACGACGACCTCGATTACGGTATCTATACGGGCTATCAGGGTTATCTTTTAGAGGACAGCGGCGCATATAAGAAAGACGCTCTCGAAGGTACGACCATCGCTTCGCGTATCAAGGCTTATAACGAATTTATTTCCAGCCTTGCATCGTCTTCGTACGACTTGGTTGACACCAAAACCGAAAATCTTCGCGACGTGCTCAGCCTCAACTACATTCAGGACGAATACGTTTCCCAGCTCGAGCAGTGCGTAATAAATAAGTACTACGATGTTTACGAAGAAGAGCAGGAAGCTCTGTTAAAGCAGCTCGGCGAAGGCGAAGACGAATACAAGCTTATAAATTCCGCTTACAGAAGTTTGCTCAATTCCCAAAAAGAAAATTACGAGGAAGAAAGTAACTTTACTTCCGCAATGGACAGTATGTCCGATACTTCATTCGTGCTTTACGCTCCCGAAACGGACGACACCAAGGACGGAGGCAGGTTCGGCTACGTTTACAACATTTTGTTGCCTTTCTCAACGGCGCAAAGCGACGCTTTGAAGGTTCTTCAATCGCTGTACGCGGATAGCGACCTTGACGGCGGCTACGAGCCTGATTACTACGTGGCAAGAAATAAGCTTTTAAAATCCGTCAAAACCACCGACCAGCGCGCGGCTTGGTTCAACGGTGAAACGGAATACGCTTTTAACGCCAAAGACACGGATTTAAGCTATTACGGCAAGAACGACGGAAAGGAATGGCTTTTCTTTGAAAATAACATCGCAAACAGCGATAAATACGAAGCTCTCGACAAATACGTAGGCTTGTATCCCTACAATGGCACGGTTATAGAAAAGGACGACGATTATCTTCTTATCCCTAACGAACTCACTATCGACCAAATGCTCACCGAGTTTGAAAACTATATTAGTTTCGTAACCGACGGCAACTGCACTGCAAACAGCCAAACGACTAACGGATACTACGATAACTTGGAAGACAAACTTTATAAGAAAGACGGCGGCGAGTTCGTAACTATAGCCGGCAAAAAGCAAATCGACTATTCCAACTTCGTTTACGCAAAGGGTAGCGTGAATTTCGGAAATAATAACGGTGTAGACAGCACAAGGGCAAACCTTCTTAACAGAGACGGCTACCAATACCGTGTTTTAAGCGCTGTTAACGAGCTTCAATACGCGTACACCACCGATACGGGCGTGCTTTCGCAGTATATCGGTTATTCCGTACAGGCGGGCGATACGAGCTATATTAAAGAGTTCGAGTATGCCGCACACGAGGCGGTAAAAGCCGGCGCAGGCACTTACTACGTTTGTGCAGGCGACTACGGTTGGCACTTAATATACGTTACCTATACTTTCGATATAGGCGAGCAGTACGGCGACCCTCAGTGGTCGGCAAATATCGAAACCGAGGGTACTTTTGAAAATCTCTTCTACGAGTGGTACAAGAGTAACACGCTTTCGGATATAAGCACTAAGAGAAGAAGCCAGATAATCACTGATTTCAAAGTTGACGCAACGGTAACTAAATACGAATCAAGATATAAGAATTTACTTGAACTTGATAACGATTAAGGCAAGGTTATGGAAATTTGGCAAGCGGCAATTCTCGGCTTAGTGCAGGGATTGACGGAATTTTTACCCGTATCATCATCGGGGCACATAGCGTTTTTCGACGCAATTTTCAACACCCAAACGGACGTTGTTTTCTTTACGCTGATATTACATCTCGGCACGCTCGTTGCGGTGTGTGCGGTGTTTTGGAGGGACATTTTGGCTCTCTTCAAAAAGCCGTTTAAAACGTTAGGGCTTTTGGTGCTTGCCACAATTCCCGCCGCGATAGTGGGGGTTGTAATAGAAGCCTGCGGTTTGGACGATATACTTCTTGCGCGGGAATGTGTCGGCATAGTTCTCAGTGTGCTGTTCTTGGTTACCGCAGTTCTGTTGTTCGTAACCGAATTCGTCGCAAAACGCCGTGAAAACGTTCTGCCCCTATGCCTGAAAACGGCAATGCCTATGGGCGTTGCGCAAGCTTTTGCGGTTCTGCCCGGAATTTCCCGAAGCGGCTCAACCATTTGCGCAGGCACTTTGGCAGGCTGCAACAGTGAGGACGTAGCTAAATTTTCTTTCCTTATGAGTATCCCCGTAATCCTCGGCGGTTTCTTCGTCGAGCTTGCATTGGGACTTTACAAGGGCGAAATTCAGCAAAACTTCGCGGAATACGGCGGAGCTTTGGGTTGGAGCGTTGCAATCGGATTTATTATTTCTGCGGTTGCGGGGCTTTTCGCTATCAAAGTTATGCTGAAAATTATCAAAAAAGCTAATTACAAGTGGTTCAGCTTATATCTCGTTTTAATGTCTATAACGAGTTTGGTGCTGCATTTTACGGTATTCAATGCATAAAAAAAGGCGGCTTTAAGCCGTCTTTATTAATTTAAAAGGAGCACTATGGAAGAAATTTTAAAGGTAGATGGGCTTACCAAATCTTTCAAACAGCCCAAAAAACTTTTTAAGAAGGCGGAAGGACCGCATAACGTAACTGCGGTTGACAACTTGTCTTTTATCGCTTTTAAAGGTGAAATCTTCGGGCTTCTCGGTCCTAACGGCGCGGGCAAAACCACCACGCTAAGAATGCTTGCCACCTTAATAAAGCCCGATAGCGGCAACGCATTTGTAGACGGCAAAAGCATAGTTTCCGACGAAGACGCCGTGCGCCGTAAAATAGGCTTTTTAACGAGTGAATTAAAGCTCGAAGACGCGTTTACGCCCGATTATCTTTTTGACTTTTTCAGCGGGCTTTACGGTATAGAAAAGAGTGTGGTTCAGTCAAGAAAGTTCAGCCTTTTTCAGAAATTCGGTATAGACGCTTTCAAGTATCAGAAGTACGGCAATTTATCGACGGGTATGAAACAAAAAGTCGCGCTCGTCGTATCGATTGCGCACGACCCCGATTTTATCATTTTTGACGAGCCTACCAACGGGCTTGACGTTCTTACCGCACGCGTCGTAACCGACTTTTTGCAAGAGCTTCGCGCAGACGGCAAAACCATTATACTTTCTACGCACATTTTCAGCCTTGTAGAAAAACTTTGCGACAGAGTGGGCATAATTATCGGCGGCAAACTTGCCGCAATCGATACGCTTGCAAACCTTACAAAAGATAAAAGCCTTGAAGATACTTTCTTCGATTTATACGAAGGGGTTACGGGGGAAAAGATATGAAGAACGTTCTGTTGATAATTAAAAAGGAATTTAACCGCTTTTTTAAGGACAAAAGAATGGTTTTAATGATTTTTTTGCCCGGCGTGTTGATTTTCTGTCTGTATACGCTAATCGGCACGGTAATGGAAAACGTCTCGCCGACAATCCCCGACGACTATATGCCCTCGGCTTATTTCTACCGTCTGCCGGACGACTTCAACGATATGTCCGATTTGTTTAAACCGCAAGAGTATGACAGCCTCGAAGACGCAAAAAGCGCGGTAACGAGCGGAGATTTGGATATAGTAGTAGAGTTTCCCGCCGATTTTATGGACAAATACGGTTCGATAACTCCGCCCGACGTTAAAATTTACTACAATTCGTCGAATGAAACGTCGTTTGCGGGCTATTCCTTGGCAACGGCAGTTTTAAGCTACCTTAACGCGTTCACGATAAATTCTTCCGCTGACACTTTCGACTTGGTTGACGCAGACGAGCAAGCCACGAGTATTTTAGCAATGCTTATACCGATGCTTATGTTCTCGCTTTTGGCGTCGTCTTGCATTTCTGTTGCGCCCGAGGCTATCGCGGGTGAAAAGGAGAGGGGGACTATGGCAACTATGCTCATTACCCCCGTTAAAAGAATTGAAATAGTTCTCGGAAAAATAATCAGTCTTTCGTGCTACGCAATACTAAGCGGACTTGTCAGCTTCTTGGGTGTTATTCTGGCTCTTCCGAAACTTTCGGGCGGTTTAGTAAATCTTGGTGCATTTTCATACGGCGCGGGAACGTATTTTATGCTGTTCGGACTGATAATTTCAATAGTTCTTTTAATGATTTCGGCGTTCTCGGTTCTTTCAACTCTTGCAAAAAGCGTCAAAGAAGCTTCCGCCTATATCGGACCTTTAATGCTGGTAATAATCCTACTCGGAATGGCAAGTATGTTTTTCACGAACCCGTCCGTAGGACTGTATGCAATACCGTTTATCGGCAGCGGAATTGCAATGTCTGCGGTGCTTTCTATGACCGCCTCGGTTGTCGGCGTTTTGCTTGCAATTCTTGCGAATTTGGTGTTAGCAGCCTTAATGGTGGTATTAATGGGCTTCATGTTCAAAAAAGAAAATATAATGCTTAAAAAATAAAGAAATACCGCCCGCGCAAAACGCGCGGGCGGTTATTCGTTCAAAACAAGCTGTGCAGTCTTTTTTGCCGTAATAAGCCGAAACGTAAACAGTGCAGGTAGCTACTCCAAAGCTACCTTATGGCACACCGACGGGACTGTTTAGTGCTGCTATATCCCTATCCTGACACGGTTCGCAGTTGTCGGTTGCATAAGACCTTGGTATCAACACCCCTTACAAAGCGCAGCTTTCCACTTATTGCGTCGAGAAAGACATTCAGTCCTGCTATTGCGGATTGCAGGTACAGGGCACCGCAAACTCCCCACTTAGCACAGTGCAAACATTTTAACAGATTATTATTATTTTTGCAACTAAATTCGCCCCGTTTGCCGCTTTAATCGGTATTAGCTTGACAATTTTTTGTCGATAATCTAAAATAAAGAAAAACTTTTCAGGTGGAAAAATATGGCAAGTAATTGTTCGCACGACTGTTCTTCCTGCGGCGAAGGCGGCTGCTCGTCCCGCAAGAAAGAAAGTTTAATAAAAAAACCTCACCAGATGAGCGATATTAAAAAAGTTATCGCCGTCGTAAGCGGCAAAGGCGGAGTGGGCAAGTCTATGACGTGTGCCCTTCTTGCAGCCGCGGCGCAAAACAGCGGTAAAGTAACCGCCGTTATGGACGCCGATATAACAGGACCTTCCATTCCCAGAATGTTTGGCACGGATAAGCGCGCAATGGGTTCGGATAACGGCATTTTGCCCGTAGTAAGCGAAGGCGGCGTGCAGATTATGTCAATGAACGTCCTTTTGGAAAACGAGGCAGAGCCCGTCGTTTGGCGCGGTTCGCTCATTTCAGGTACGGTTTTACAGTTCTGGACGGACGTTATCTGGACGGGCGTGGATATAATGTTTATCGATATGCCCCCCGGCACGGGCGACGTGCCTTTGACGGTTTTCCAAAGTATTCCCATTGACGGAATCGTGGTTGTAACAACTCCTCAGGATTTGGTGGGAATGATAGTGCAGAAAGCCGTAAATATGGCACAGATGATGAATATTCCCATTCTCGGCATAGTCGAGAATATGAGTTATATCAAATGCCCCGACTGCGGCAGAAAAATTCCCGTTTTTGGTGAAAGCAAGGTTGACGCAATAGCAATGGAATACGGCATACCCAACGTTGCCAAGCTCCCCATTGACCGCGACCTCACCGTTGCCGCCGACGGCGGTAAAATCGAGGAAGTGGAGGACAACCCCTTAAACGAATTCCTCTCAAAAATTCTTAAAAAAATCAAATTAAAATAACAAATTGCCGCCCGCATAACTTGCGGGCGGCAATTATAATTATTTTTTCAGAGCTATATACAAGTAACAGTGGGATTTGCCGTCTTTCGTATATTCGGCGGGAACTGTGCTTTCGTAATCTGTTGTAAACGCGCGTTTCAATTCGCCCGTTGCAGAAAGCTCCCAAACTTTCGTCCAAGCCTTGTTTGCACAGTCGGAAATTGTTTCGCCGCTTTCGTCAATTTTACAGTATTTCCCGTTTGCTGCCAATTCTTCCATTTTTGCAAAGAAGTCAACGGTTACGCTTATAACAGTCAAATCATAGTGCCCCTTTTCGTCGCTCTCGTAAGCGCTGTAAGCCGAAACGGGAGATAGCCCCTTGACGGGTAACCCGTTATTCATAAATTCAAGCGGAATTTTTCCCGTCATTATATCCGTCCAAAGCTCGTTTATTTTTGCCATACCTTTTTCTGAATTGTCTGTGCGTATTGTAACGCTTTTTAAAGAATAAGCCATGTTTTACTCCTAATTTTAATCGTTTTTTTCGGGCAGAAACTTCCAATACCTCACCGGCATGCTGCTTTTCATTTGTTTTTCGTGCGGTCGTTCTTTTATATTTACCGCCTTATAGTACTTTTTCCAAAGACTTTCAAACGCCCGTTCACTGTCGGAAGGGCAAATTTCTGCGTCCCCTACGCAAGTAATAATCCAAGTAGAACCGTTGTAAAGTCCCGCAATTTTTCGTTTTACGTCGTGGATTACAAACGGCGCATTAAGCCTTGCAGCAAAGTGCGGCATAAGTAGACCGGTAATATCGTTGTCGGGAGAGTATGGAGCGTAAAGCGTCCCGTTCGCGTTTTCTTTAAATCTCAAAAAACCCGTAAATCTATGCGTTTCTTCGGTTATTTGATATAAGATATTGTTCAACTCAACCACTTCGGATAGATTGAATGCATTTCTTACAGACTTTTTGAACTCTAAGAGCCGCTTAATATACATAAAACAAATCTGTTCTTTTCTGTTGTTGCAACTTCTCAAAGCTTTTAATATATCGTTCTCCGCACCGTTATCGTATCGGTAAAGCCCGCGCCGCACCCTTTCGCATTTTTCGGTATCGCTGTGCACTTGCACGATTTCAGAGCCAAGCGAAAGCTGAATTTCCTTATCCGAAGTTATAAAGCAATCGCTTTCGCTGTATGCGTAGAAAACGGCAGTAAAAAAACTTTCTGGCGTGTCGTCGCAAATGAAAAATTTCATACTTCACCCGTAAGCGCTGAAAGTGCAACCGATTTTTCTGAAAACATAGAGAGCTGTTCGTTCACTTCGTTTTTGCCCTCTAAAAGCAAGCAATTCTTCACTTGCTGAGAGTTTTCCGTTCCGTAAAATTTTCCTTTGCAGGTTATAAAATGTCTTGCCCGTTTCAATACTACGCGCATTTTGGCAAGATTTTCAAAATCTATTTTGCCGTACTTTCTTGCTTCGATAATCCTGTACGCACTCTTTGCGCCTATGCCCGGCACGCGTAAAAGCGTGGCAAGGGGAGCAGTGTTCACTTCTATCGGGAAGAGATGCATATTTCTGAGCGCCCACGCGCACTTCGGGTCGTATTCCATTGACAGGTTTTCGCTCTCGTCAAGAATTTCGTTCACGTCAAAGCCGTAAAACCTTATCAGCCAATCCGCCTGATAAAGCCTGTGTTCTCTCAACAGCCCCGCGCCGACGGTGGGCAGCAGGCTGCTTTGCACCACGGGAATATAAGAGGAGTAGTACACCCGCCTAAGTCCCATATTGCGATACAGCGCTTCGGTAAGCTTCAGAATTTGCCCGTCCGTTTCGGGCGATGCCCCGACAATAAGCTGCGTCGTCTGTCCCGCAGGGATAACTGCGTCTCGCCGCCGTACCTTGTTTTCTTTGTCGTAAAGCATAGCGTTTTGCAAGCTCTTCATAGGCAGAAGAAGACTTTGCTTCGTCTTTTGCGGCGCAAGCAGTTTTAACGACTTTTCGCTCGGCAATTCCACGTTAAAACTCATTCTGTCCACGAGCCGTGCCGCCTTCATAATAAGCAAATCGTCGGCGTGAGGAATGCCCTTTAAATGAATATATCCGTTAAAGCGGTATTCGTGCCTCAGCATTTCAACCGTTTTAATAAGCAGCTCCATCGTTCTGTCGGGCGTGCCGAAAACGGCGGAGGAGAGAAAAAGTCCCTCAATATAATTTCTCTTGTAAAATCCGATTACAAGCTCGCAAATTTCGGTTGGAGTAATAGTCGCCCTTCTGACTTCCGCGCTTCGGCGGTTCGGGCAGTATTCGCAATCGTAAATGCAATCGTTGCTCATAAGAATTTTAAGCAGCGATATACATCTTCCGTCAGGGGTAAAGGAGTGGCATATCCCGCTGACGGAAGCGTTACCTAATCCTCCGGCTCGATTTACCCGTTTCGAACCTGAGGACGAACAGGAAACGTCGTATTTAGCGCTTTCGGTCAATATTTCGAGTTTTTCGGCGTCAATCATACCTGTTTCCCTTTAAGCAAACATATGTTTGCTAATTTATAATACCACCCCCAACCGATATTGTCAACGGTTTTTGCCGAATTGACTAAAAAAATTTTTTATGATAGACTTAACCTATGATTGAATTAAAAGTAATAGAAAACGGATATGAAATACTGTCGGACGGTGTAACGGCAGGCGTTATAAAATTCAAAGATTTTTGGGACGGAATGCCCTATTTAAACCTTATCAAGCTTACGCCCGAATACAGGCGCAAGGGAATAGGCAGTGAAGCAATGCGCCTTTTCGAAGATAAAATGAGAAGGGCGGGCAACAAGGCTATACTACTTTCCACGCAAGCAGACGAAGAAGCCCAGCATTTTTACCGCAAAACGGGCTATAAAGAGTGCGGTTGCCTAATTCTCGAAGACACGCCGTATTCACAGCCTATGGAAATGTTTTTTATAAAAACGCTGTAAATTTCACCTACATTTCATTAATATATTAATTAATTTATATTCCTGAGGTTTACTATTAAAGAGGAGGTACTTACGATGAAAGTTTTAATCGTTGACGACGAAGAGATGATAAGGGGCGTACTTAAAGAATACGTCGAGTTCGAGGGCGGCACTGCTTACGAGGCGGCAGACGGAATGCAAGCCGTCAAGCTTTGCCGCGAAAACGATTTCGATATAATTTTAATGGACGTAATGATGCCCCGCCTTGACGGTTTTTCTGCTGTTAAGGAAATTAAAAAGATAAAGAATATCCCCGTCATTATGCTATCTGCAAGGGGAGAAGAATACGACAAACTTTTCGGTTTCGAGATAGGTGTTGACGACTACGTAACTAAACCCTTTTCACCCAAAGAGGTTATGGCGCGTATCCACGCCGTGTTAAAGCGCGGCGCACAGGACAACAACGACGACGTTGTAACTTTCGAGGGGCTTACCATAGATATGGTCGGGCGCAACGTATTCGTTGACGGAGAAAAGGCGGAGCTTACCCCCAAGGAGTACGAAATTCTTTTCTACTTCGTCAAAAATAAGGGCATAGCTTTGACGCGTGAAAAGCTTTTAATGGACGTGTGGGGCTTTGACTTTTACGGCGACGACAGAACGGTTGATACGCATATAAAGATGCTCCGTTCCAACCTTAAACAGTACAGAAAATTCATAGTAACTTTAAGGGGCTTAGGGTACAAATTTGAAGTCTGACATAGGGTGCAAAAAACTCAAAAAGCCGAAAAGCGTAAACCGCACTGTGATAGGCTATTTTTGCGTGCTTGCTTTTCTTATGGTCTTTCTCGTTGAACTCGGCTTTTTAATTCTCGTCTCGGAAACACTTGAAAATCAGGCTCGGGACAAGATATATATAATAGGAAAAGAGTTCGAAGCAAACCTGCAATCGGGCGAAGATACCGCCGCAATCGAAGAAAGTATAGCCCGAAACCGCGTAGAGGGAATTAACGTCTATCTGTTCACGGAAGGCGGCGACTTGGTTGCGCCCGACGGATACGGGGACGTGAACGAAGTTTTAACCGAATTAACTTCACGCGTAGGTAATGAAGAGGTTGGCTATCATACGACTTACCGCTCGGGCAATACCGTAAATTATGCTTCTAAAACGGAGTATGCAGGTAAAACGCACTATCTTTTGGTTTCATATTCGGTTACCATAGTTCGGGATACCGTTCTGAATTTGCAGCTATATCTTTTAATAATAGGCTGCGGAGTATTTGCTGCCGCCGTACTCGTATCTTTCGGATTTTCCAAAAAGCTCACTTCGGGCATGAAGACAATGTCAGATACGGCAGTCTTGCTTGCGGAAGGCAACTACGATATTAAGTTCACCAACGCCGACTATAAGGAAATGGCTCAACTGTCCGACGCCTTGAATTACGTTCGGGACGAGGTGAAGAAGAGCGAAGACTTTCAGCATGAAATTCTTGCAAACGTAACCCACGATTTAAAAACTCCGCTTACCATGATTAAGGCGTACGCGTCTATGATTAAGGAAATTTCGGGTAACAACCCCGAAAAGCGCGAGAAACACTTGCAGGTAATTATTGACGAGGCGGATAGGCTTACGGGTCTTGTAAACGACGTTTTGAGCGTTTCGAAATTGCAGGCTAATATGTCCGAGCTCAAATTAAAAGTTTTCAACTTAACCGACCTCGTCTACGGCATTATAAACAAGTTCGGATACCTGCAAGAGGCGCAGGGTTATAGCTTTATGCTTGATATAGAACCGAATATTTACACCCGTGCCGACGAAGAAAAGATAAGTCAGGTTATCTATAATTTGTTGGGCAACGCCGCTAACTATACGGGCGAGGATAAGACGGTCTATATAAGCTTGAAAACTAATATGGACGGCAAGCGTGTGCGCTTCTCTGTAAAGGATACGGGCAAGGGAATATCCAAAGACGATTTGCCCGAAATATGGAACAGGTTTTACCGCGTAAAGGAAAACCATAACCGCCCCGTAAAAGGTACGGGATTGGGGCTTAATATCGTAAAGGCAATTCTCGAAAATCACGCTTTTGACTTCGGCGTCGAAAGCGAGGTTAATAAGGGCTCGCTGTTTTGGGTCGATTTCCCTTGCGTGCCTGCAGAAATAGAAATATAATAGAGCGTTTCCCCGACGGCGTAAGACCGTCGGGGAAAATATTTTCATAAAAAATAAACTTTGGTTATTTTTTTGTTGACACAATAAATAAATTATAATATAATGAAGACGATAAACCGCAGTTAAGTTATTTTGCGGTTAAAAGGAGAACAGTATGCCCATTGCTATCGCTCCGTCCAACAGAGAGTTGGTTGTAAGAAAAATAGGTGCTGAAGAAAAGACTAAAAAGCACTTGCAAGAGCTCGGGATAACCGTCGGCAGCACCATAACGCTTTTATCGTCCTCGGGCGGCAACGTTATCGTTATCGTAAAAGAGGGCAGGCTTTGCCTTGATAAAAATCTTGCTTCTAAAATTTTAGTAGCTTAAATCGTGTTGACCCGTTCGCGGGTCAAAAAATCAGTCATAAAAATAAACCAAAGTTTATATTTATATATTAATAAAGGAGAAAAAATGACCAAATTACTCAGCGAATTTACCGTCGGAGAGAGCGGTAAAATAGTTGCGGTCAACGGTGAAGGCAAAATTCGTCGCAGACTGTTCGATATGGGCGTAACTCCCGGAGCTGAACTCACAATGAAGAAGAAAGCTCCACTCGGCGATCCCATAGAAATAAATATCCGCGGTTACGAGCTTACTTTGCGTAAAACCGAAGCCGCTTGCGTGGAGGTGGAAACCAAATGAAAACTTTCGCATTAGCGGGTAACCCCAACTGCGGCAAAACAACGCTTTTCAACGCGCTTACGGGTTCAACTGCGCACGTGGGCAACTGGCCCGGCGTTACGGTTGACAAGCGCGAGGGCACTTATAAAGGCGGTTCGAAAAATATAAACATAGTAGACTTGCCCGGAATTTATTCCCTTTCGCCCTACACCCCCGAAGAAGTTATTTCCCGCAATTTCATTCTTGACGAAAAGCCCGACGGCATAATAAACATAGTTGACGCAACCAACTTAGAGCGCAACCTGTATTTGACAACTCAGCTTCTTGAAATGGACGTGCCCGTAATCGTAGCATTGAATATGATTGACGAGGTGGAAAAAAGCGGCGACAAAATCGACGCGTCCGCGCTTGAAAATGCGCTTGGCGTTCCCGTAGTACCCGTTTCGGCTTTAAAGGGTACGGGCATAAAACAACTTATGGAAAGGGCTGCGGCAATGCCCGCCGAAAGAAAGGGCTCTACCGTGTTAAAAGGAGCGCTTGAAAAGCAGCTTGAAACGGCTTGCGCGTACTATGAAGCGGAAGAAATTTCATCACCCTTATTCCACGCAATAAAGCTTCTTGAAAAGGACGAGATAGAGCTTTCGCGAAAAGGCGCTTCGTCAACGCTTGCAAAACTCGGCGACGAGGACATGGAGGCGGTTATTGCCGACGAAAGGTATAAATACATATCCTCGAACCTAGCAAACGCCAAGGTTAAGGCAAACAAAGAGGTTTTGACAAAGTCCGATAAAATCGACAAGGTTTTAACTCACAGAGTATGGGCAATTCCCATCTTTATCGTAATTCTTTTCTGTATTTTCCACTTGACTTTCTCGGAAAATTTATTCTTTTTGAACGGCTTTACCGAAGAGCAGGCGTGGATGCCCTCACTCGTAGATTGCGGGCTTGCAACCGAAATCGACGGTGAGATAGAATACAACAACTTCGGCGTTGAAATACTTGCAATATTCTATGACGGCGCAATTTATTCGCCCGGCGTAATATTAACTAACTTTTTGAACTTGTTCCTTGACCACATTTCGGGCGGCATCGTAACCTTAATGGAAAACGGCGGCGCGGCAGAGTGGGCAACGGGTCTTGTCGGCGACGGCATCTTAGGCGGTATTTTCGCCGTGCTCGGTTTCCTTCCCCAAATTCTTGTGCTGTTTATGTTCTTCTCTATTTTGGAAGACACAGGCTATATGGCGCGTATCGCGTTCGTTTTGGACAGAATTTTCCGCCGTTTCGGGCTTTCGGGCAGAGCGTTTATGCCTATGATAATGGGCTTCGGCTGTTCCGTTCCCGCTGCAATCAATACGAGAACTCTTGCCGACGAAAAGGAGAGGACGGCGACAATCAGAGTAATTCCTTTCTTCTCGTGCGGTGCTAAGCTTCCCATATTAACCGCTTGCGGCGGCGCACTTTGCGCAATGGTAGGCTTATCAAACGTAGACGTAATCACCTTGGGAATGTACGTTCTCGGCATCGTTTCGGCAATTGTTTGCGTGCTTTTAATGCGCAACACCACGCAAAAAGGCGAAACGCCTCCGTTTATTATGGAGCTTCCCGCATATCACGCACCCGGTTTTAAGAACCTTATGCTTCACCTGTGGGATAAGACCAAGCACTTCGTTAAAAAGGCGTTTACAATTATCTTTGCTTCAACGGTCATAATCTGGCTCTTCTCGCACCTTGATTGGAGTTGGAATTTCGTTGCCGACGAAGAAATGAACAGTTCTATTTTAGCTTCCTTAGGAATGCTCGTTCAGCCCATATTCACACCGCTCGGTTTCGGCTCTCAGCTCGGCGAATTCGGTTGGGTGTTCGCGGTTGCGGCAATTACGGGTCTTGTTGCTAAGGAAAACGTTATTGCAACGTTTGCAACGCTCGCAGCTTGCATAACCGCTCTCGGCGCGAACGTCGGCGGTATAGATATCCCCGACGCAATCGCAGGAATCGAGGGAATAGAGGAAGCTACAGCAATGGCTTCGGCAACGGGTATAACCAGCGCGGGAATAATTGCGTTTATTGCTTTCAATATGACGACTATTCCTTGCTTTGCGGCTTGCGCAACGGCAAAGGCTGAACTTCCCAAAGGCAAGTTCAAGTGGACGCTTTTATTCTGGCTGCTTGCAAGCTACGTAATAAGCGCAATGGTCTATACCGTAGGCGGATGGTGGTGGACGCTATTCATCTGGCTTGCAGTAATAGCCGTAATAACAGCATTTATCGTTTTGAGAAATATAGGCAAATTCGATATTTCAAAAATATTCAAGAGAAAGAAGAAGGGCGGTGAGCAGTAAATGAACGGAGTAGATATAGCCGTAATAGTAATAGTTTGCGTTGCCGTAGTTGCGGTTGCGGGATATTTGATTTACCGCAAGGTCAAACACAAAGGCGGCTGTTGCGACTGTTCAAGCGGCTCGTGCAACGGCTCTTGCCCTCACTGCCACCCTAAACAAGACGACAAAGAAGACTAACTTTACTCACAACAACCTCAGTTTTTATATTAGTAGTAACGCCCCGCGCACGATAGTGCGCGGGGCGTTACTGTTTACTTTTTATTCACGAAGTAATTATTAAAGATTTTTGCAACGCTTTTCCCAAAGCAGCGGCAAAATACGTTAAAACCGAAAAACAGAGTTGATTTAAGGTAGAAAATCTTCAATAGAATTTTCATAAAAGAAAATTTACGTTTAAGTTTTCTTATATGTCTTTTATAAATTTTATTATTTCCGTCCGCAATGGCGCGGGCACAGAATTCCCCGCTTTTAAGTCCGTATCTCAGTCCCGACAAAGTTAACGGGTCGCACGCACCGACAGCGTCTCCTACGAAGTAAATATTGTCGTTTAAAACGGGCTTTCTTATTCCTATGGGCGTAAATGCGGATTTTAAATTCTCAACGTCTGCATCTAAATTCAGGCTTTTCAAAAATTTACAGAAAATTTCTTTATAATCTTTTGCGGATTTATAAACGTCGGTCATACCTACGTTAGTAATTCCGCCGTATGAACTCACCCAAGCGTATCCTCTTTTCGTTATGCCGAAGTGAATGTCAATCGCCTCCGCCGCGGTACTTGGAAAGGTCAGTTGCATAGCGACGTTTCTGCGTTGCTTCTTTTGGTATCGGCTGCCGAACCCGCAAGTTCCGTCCGCAAAAATAAGATTTTCGTATTTTATTTTGTTTCCGTCGGAAAGTGTAACCTCGTTTTCGTCAATGCGGTGTGCGGTTATTTTTACGCCTTGGAGAACGGTTACGCCCTTTGACTCTGCCAATTCGAAAAAGGAATTGTCCAGCTCAACTCGGTCGATATAGCGGTTAGTGTACAAAAACTTATTGTTTATTTTCAGTCTTGATTTAAACTTATAAAGTATATTGAAATCTTTAATAAGGGAGTAATGGCAATCGTCCGCGCTCAAACCCAATTCTTCGTAAGCCGTTTTGGTTTTTGAGGTTATATACCCCGCGCAACACTTATACCGCGGAAAGACGTATTTTTCAATGACTATAATATCGGTAACGCCGTATTTTAATAAATTTAATGCAGTAGCAAGTCCCGCAGGTCCTGCACCGATAATTACTGCCTTATAGCGGTCTTTCCGAATAGTGTTTTCCATATTTACTTCTTTTCTTTGCGGCGCTTGTCGTTGATAATATCCAATGCCGCCTCGTCAATGACGGAAATCTTTTCTTCTTTTGCAATTCCTACCATTTGCGTCAAAGCGGCTTTTAAGAAAATGCGCGGTATCTTAGTCAGCCTTGCGCACGCCTCGTCCGTAAAGGTAACGTCGGGGTCAATGCGTTTCGCCGCATATTTTACGGAATTTATATCGCCCTCTTTTGCCTGAATTTTTTCGGGGAAAGGCTTTTTAAAGGGAGAGCACCAAAAATTAGTGCTATCGCGGTAGCCGTAATCAACGGGCACGCGCGGGAAGTCCTTCGACTTAACTCCGTCAACTATGGCGTTGTAATATTTTTCTTTCATTAAAATTTTGTCTATTTTAAGGATAAAGTGCGCCCCGAATTTGCTCGTAATGCCGTTAAAATTACGATATGGCGGCTCATAGCCTTCAAGGCAGCCCGCCTTGTCTTTATATGCGTTCTCTAATTTGTCGTCCCAACTACATTCGAATACCTGATACGCCTCTTTTATAACGAGCGGTCGAGTGCCGTCCGCAAGCCCTTTTTCAAGCGTAAAAAGACAGTTTTTCATTTTTTCTTCGGTTGTGTCTCCGGGGAAACCGAGTCGCACGGCCTCACGGAAATACTTCTTGTCGTCCGTAATAAAGTTCAAAGAAACCTTGCTGCCCCGTAAGATGTTTTGCGCCGTGTTGGAGCTGTTTCTGCACTCTAAAATCATAGCGTAATAATCTTTTCCCGCGATATAGTAGGGGAAGCAGAGGGAGTAAGCGCCCAGATTGGTTTCCCCGTTTTCGGCAACCGTTCCGATCAAAATGGTGGGCATTGGAAAGAAAGCCGAAGTCTGATAAAAGTTGTCTACAATTCTTAAATTTTTGAAAGAACTCAAATGTTGCCTCCTTAATAATTTTATTATATTCCCGACTAAAACTTTTGTCAATACGCGGCGGCGAGGCTTTAAGCCCCGCCGCCGCAAATAAACGGTTAAATAAAAGCACATAATAGAGGTATGGCTCATTATGAAAAAATCTACGTTTCGATGCTACTTCGCGTCGATGCGGACGGCAAAACCGAGCCCGTTGAAATAGAATGGATAAACGGAAACCGTTATCCTATAACCAAGGTTCTCGAAAGTTGTAACGCACCGCCGCGGCACGTGGGCAGCGGAATGACCGTGCGCTATAAAATCTTAGTTCAAGGTCGGGAGAGGGAGTTATACTACGAAAAATTTCCCAACCGTTGGTTTTTGGAAAAACAGATATATTAATTAAAGTTATCGGGCACAAAATTAAATTAAATTGAAGAAAATAGTTGAAATTGCTTTGAAAATTACTTGACAAAATTTTGTGGGTATATTATTATATTTTAGCATTATGCGTTAGGCGTAATTCCCTTTAAGGGCCTTTAGCTCAGTTGGTTAGAGCGGTCGGCTCATAACCGATTGGTCCGCGGTTCGAGTCCGTGAAGGCCCACCACAAATTTTTTGGCTTAGGAATAACCTAACCCATAATAAATTCAATTTAGTTTTTAATTTGGCCCTATAGCTCAGTTTGGTTAGAGCGCCAGCCTGTCACGCTGGAGGTCGACGGTTCGAGCCCGTTTGGGGTCGCCAAATTTTTTTAAAGCGCCGCAAGGCGTTACGCCTCGGTAGCTCAGATGGTAGAGCGGTGGACTGAAAATCCATATGTCGGCGGTTCGATTCCACCCCGAGGCACCACCCGAACGGGCGGAATTGCTGGTGTAGCTCAACTGGCAGAGCAGCTGATTTGTAATCAGCAGGTTGTGGGTTCGATTCCAATCACCAGCTCCACTTTACCCCGTTTCAACGGGGTAAATTTAATATGGGCGGTTTGCAGAGTGGCCAAATGCATCAGACTGTAAATCTGACGTCTCCGACTTCGGTGGTTCGAATCCACCACCTCCCACCAAAAGCAACCTAAAACGAACCACTTTTTAAGTGCCAAGTTTAGGTTGCTTTTTCTTTTATACAAAACACTGGCTACGACGCCGTTTGTGTTTGAATATTGAGTGTAATTCGGAATTATGAAAATTATTATAATTAACGGCAGTAATAGAAAAAACGGTGCTACCTACAACATTCTCAATGAACTGCGTTTGGCATTGCAGACATTTAAAGATGCGGAAATCGAGTTTTATAATGTTTCCGAATTAAACTTAAAATACTGTATAGGTTGTAGTAAATGC
Source organism: uncultured Clostridia bacterium (assembly GCA_947174415.1). GTDB lineage: Bacteria > Bacillota > Clostridia > Christensenellales > Borkfalkiaceae > Coproplasma. The sequence continues at coordinate 113,511 of CAMWIW010000001.1, read as the reverse complement.
TATAAAACAGGTCATTGCGTTTTTGATGACGATTTAGAAAGATTATCATTAAATATAGCATCAGCAGACGGTATTATTTTAGGTTCGCCCACATATGCAAGTAATGTATCGGCACAGATTAAAACAATAATCGACAGGGGACATTTTGTAATAGAACAATTGCTTTATGGAAAATATGCGGTTAGCATTGCTACTTATGAAAATTACGGCGGAAAAGATACGTCAAAAGTTTTGAACAAATTATTAAGTTATTCAGGTGCTTATGTCAGCGGAAAGATTATTTGTAAAACTCCTTTTTCATATAACCCGTTAAACAATATTAAACTTAAAAATTATATTAGTCGAGTTGCTAATAGATTGCATAAAGATATTCAAAAGAAACGTAAATATCCTTTGCAAAAAATAAAAAGAAACATAATTTTCAAATTTGGTATTTTACCCTTCGTTAAACGTAAAGGCATCGATTATAACGGAGTATTACAATCTTATAAGGTAAAAGATTTAATTTAGTAAAAAATAAAAATTCATTTTAGTAGATGTTTTCTCCCACCAGCAAAAAAGACAGGTAAAAACCTGTCTTTTTGCTCATAGGGAGTTAGGCGTCGAAACACAGTTCAACTGAGCGCGTAGCAAGACGGTTTAAGCGAGTTTGTTTCAAATTCGCTGTTTATGGGCAATACTTGCTTATATTTTCGTGCTATAATAATGCTATCAAATGAAAGGGGTACTGATTATGGATATGCAAAAAATCGGTGCGTTTTTAGCCGAACTCAGAAAAGAAAAGAAACTTACACAAGACGAATTGGGTGAACAAATCGGCGTAACGAACAAAACCGTTTCGCGTTGGGAAAATGGCAACTATTTGCCGCCCGCCGAAGTATTGCTAATATTAAGTAAATTTTATAAAATAAGCATAAACGAACTGCTTTCGGGTGAACGGTTGAATGAAGAACATTATAAGGAAAATGCCGAAGAATATATTGTTGTGGATTTAATGAAAAAACGAAAAGAGGCAAAAAAGCGTTTGGTAATTTCTTTTGTCGTAGCCTTTATCACGATTCTTGCCGGGCTTTCAATCGTTCTTTTAAGTTCTTTGCTTGTCGCGCCAATTTGGTTAAGAATTCTGTACATCGTCTTTTCGATTGTGGTCATTATTCTCGGCATAGGTGTTTGTTGCGTTTTAACCGTGGATGCCGGCGTTTATGAATGTCCGGTTTGCGGAGAAAAATTTGTACCGTCAATGAAAAACTTTATTTCCGGTGCGCATAGTTTTACTAAAAGAAAATTAAAATGTCCTAAATGCGGCAAAAAAAGTTTTTGCAAGAAAAAATTAAGTTAAAAATTCTTAACAAAAAAAGACAGGTAAAAACCTGTCTTTTTTGTTTGTTGATATATCGGTCGTTGCCGTCTAAATTCCTTTTAGCACGTTAAAGTTCAATCTTTTCAACTTTAAAATCACAATAATATTCGGCGGATTTGCAAGTAAACTTTAACACGCAGTAATCGGGGTCGGTTACGCCTTGCTTGTAAAAAAGGCTGTCGCCGAATTTCCAAATCATATCTTTGGTTGCTTGGTCAGTACAAATTTGCATTTCACCAATTACGGATACTCCCTGATACTTAAATCTGCCACGCTTATAAAAATAAACGCACGCTTTATCGTTATTTGCAAATTGCTTTACTTTGTTGGAGGAAGTGTTAGTTGAAAAATAAATGTCGTTGCCGTCTATTTTTCTTGGCGCAAGCATAGCGCGAATTACGGGATATCCATGCTCGTTAACTGAGGCAATAAACGCTGTCTTTTGTTCTGATATAAATTTAAATAGTTGAATTCTGTCCATTAAATTTTCAGCCCTGAAATAAACTTTTTCATACACTCGCAAGGAGCGCCCGATTTGTCATAACCTGTGTCGTTGCAGATTGTACAGGAATAGTGGGGAGTGAAGTCGTCCTTGCTTATTGCAAGCTCCGAAAGGCGTTCGTCGCCCTTTGCTTCAAGCTCTTTGATAACAGCGGAAATTTTCTCCGCTTCGGATTTGTCGCGTATTTCGGCAAATGCAAGTTTTATAGAAAGCTCGTTAAGCTCTTTTCTTATACCGCCGTATACCTCGTCCGCAGTCGCTCTTTTAAGGGTGCGTTCTGCGTTCTCTTCGGCTGTGTGGCGTAAATCGTAATAGTGCCTTTCCACCTCGACGCGCATATCTCTGTCGGTATTCTGTGCAGGTTTAGAAGCGGAAGTGGAAACAGAAGGTATTTTATCGACAGAGAAAATTCCGCTTGCTTTCCAAGAAGAAAGCACACCGTTCATATAAGCCGTGGGGTTAGATTTACCCGATGAAATTTTTGCCGCCTCAAACAGCATTTCGTCGTTAAAGCCCCAACTGCGCCACCTTGCAAGGCTGTCTCTGTCCCAAGGAATAATCTTTCTTTGCAGCCCGCACGCCGTCAGAACGTCTTTTATAAGCTTATCGTCAGCGCGTTGTTTTTCCAAATACTCAGTAACCGCACTTTCGGCAACGATACCGTTGTCGTACAGCTTGCCGACAAAGCCGTCCATATCCTCGAAAGAATTTTTCCCTTGCTTGAAACAGTAAGCGGAAATTTCTCTCAAAGAATCAAGGGTAAACCCGTAGTTGCACCAAACGTTGACGTAATTTTCAACGTATGGCGCAGAAGTTTGCATATACACGCCCAAATTTTTTGCAACGTCAAGCGCAAGGGCGTATACTGAATTTTTATTTTTGAAATAGTCTTCGATTTCTTTTGCGTCGAATTTTCTGTTTTTATAAAGCTCGGAAAGAGCATCGTCAAGTTTTTCGCAATTCTTTGCCTTGAACTGTTTTGCCGCGCATATTATCGCCTTATCGTCAAACCCTAATTCGTTTGTCCACTTTTTATACAGCTTGTCGTCGTCCAAGTCAGGCTGTTTTTTTATGCCCGCCGCATTGAAAAGATTAATAAGCGCGGGTGTGGAAGAAGTGTATGCAGATAGCTTCTCGTCAACCTTTTTCGCTGTCGTTGCGCCGTCCTCGGCAAAACTTTTAGCGACTTTTTTTATGTACGCCGCGCGTATGCTGTCTCCGTGCAGATTTACGCAATAGTTTATAATCATAATAAGCGCGTTCTGCTCAAAGCCGTATTCTTCCATAAGGTAAAAATATTCCCTAAACTCGTTAGTGGAAATCATTCTGCCTTTTAACGCATTCTGAGCGTTCTTGGTAAAGTCCGAATATTTTTCGGGCTTGAACTTTTTAGGAGTGCCCGCGATATTTTCCGCTTCGAGAATTTTTACTTCAAACGGACTGTCCGAAACGATAGAAACGAGTTCCAACTCTTCCAGATACACGAAATATTCTTTAATTTTGTCCTCGTCAAGTTCCAGACTGTGCGCTAAATCGGTTAAAGTGTAAGAAAGACCGCTCTGTAAAAGGTAAAGCGAGTAAAGGTAAACCTTTGCCGCAACGGCGTCAAGCGCGGGCAAATATTTCGATATGAACTTGTTTTCAACGCTCGTCGTCGATTTTTTAACAAAACCGTCGCTTGCCGAAAGAAAAGCCATTTTACCTAAACTTCCTCATTTACTTGATTTCTTAATTAAAATGCACTATAATCTAAAATAGCGGTGAATTACATTATAACTTGTTACGGTTCAAAAATCAACACACTTCGCCGCATTTTGTCATAAATTTTTTAAGTCGTAAATGAGAATTCTTCACACGTCCGATTTGCATATCGGCAAAAAACTAATGGGTAGAGAGCGGTTTTCAGAGTATCGCGCAATCTTTTCAGAGCTTGCCGAAATCTGTGAACGCGAAGGCGTAGAGCTCGTTTTAATTGCGGGCGACGTCTTTGACACTTACACGCCCTCTGCCGAGGCTGAAGAAATTTTCTATCGCGGCATAAAAGAACTTTCCAAACTGTGCGCAGTGTTAGTTATAAGCGGTAATCACGACGATTACGTCCGTTTAACGGCGGCTTCGGTGCTTGCCGAAGAGCAAAACGTGTACATTATCGGCAACAATTTAAGTCCTGTAACTTGCGCAAAGCGCGGTAACGTTTATCCCGCAGCTTCAGGTAACGGATGGGTCATTTTCGAGGGTAACGGAGAAAGAGTTTATATCAACGCTTTACCTTATCCCAACGAAGCGCGCTTTAAAGAGGGGCGCTCTGACGAAACCTTTGAAGAAAAAATGACGCGTTGGATAGCGTGCGGGGAAGAGGGTAAGACCGAAAAGCTTCCTTCCGTATTTCTTTCACACATTTTCGTGGCAGGCGGAAAAGTCAGTGATAGCGAGAGGGAAATAGATTTAGGCGGTGCGCGCGCCGTGCCGTTAAGCCTTTTGCCTGCTTGCGACTATTGCGCTTTGGGACATCTTCACAAACGCCAAAGGCTTGCAAACAATATCTATTACAGCGGTGCGCCTATGCAGTTCTCATTTGACGAGAGCGGCGCAGAAAAATCCGTTAACTTATTTGATTTAACTTTAAACGGCATTGAAAATTTTAGGCAGGTAGAGCTTTCTTCGTCAAGAAAATTAATCCGACTTCAAGCCAACGGCGTTGAAGAAGGGGTTGCGCTTCTTGCCGCGAATAAAGATTATTTCGTGGAATTGACGTTGAATTTGAACGCGCCGTTGACACCGCAAGAGAGCAGTACGCTTCACGGGTATGAAAATTTAGTGTCTTTACGCGCGGACGTTCAAAGCGTTGAGAACACCTTTCAAACCGTTTCGAATAAAAACAAAAGCTCTTCACAGCTTTTTTCCGATTACTATAAACTGAGATACGGCGCGGACGTACCCAAAGAACTTTTGGCGCTCTTTCTCTCGCTTACGGAGGAAGAATGAAACCGATAAAATTGGAATTCGAAGGAATAAACAGCTTTTCTGAGCATACAATAATAGACTTCGAAGCTTTGACTAAAAACGGAATTTTCGGAATTTTCGGGGATACGGGTAGCGGCAAAAGCACTATTTTGGACTGTATCAATTTTGCTCTTTACGGCAACGTGGAGAGGAGTAAGATAATGACGGACATTATCAACTACCGCTCCGAAAGCGCTAAGGTTAAGTTCGTTTTCAATATCTTAAATGAGGGCAAGCGCAAAACTTATACCGTTGATAGGACTATTAAGAAAGACAAGTACGGTACGCATAAAGCATCGTTATACGAAAGGGACGGCGACACGGAAGTCTGCATTGCGGATAAAGCTAACGCCGTCGAGAAGAAGATAGTCGAAATTTTGGGCGTAGAGGCGGAGGATTTCAGAAAGTGCATAGCTTTGCCACAAGGCGAGTTTGCTCAGTTCGTAAAGTCTGCTCCGAGAGAGCGCCTTGCGCTAATCGAAAGACTGTTTTCACTCTCTAAATACGGTGAAGCTTTAAAGGAAAAATTGAGGGTTCGCCAAGAGGAAACCGACGGAATATATAACAACCTTGCGGGCAGATTGCAAGCGTACGAGGAAATAACGGAAAATGCGTTAAATCAAGCATATATGGGGGTCAATTCAAAAAAGACACAGCTTGAAGAGTTAAACAAAAAAGCAAAAGAATTGACCGAAAAGTGCGAAAAACTGAAAGTTTTGAACGAAAAACGCATAGAACTTGAAGAAACCGAAAAAAAACTAACCGAATTAGAGCACAAAAAAGCCGAAATCGAGGAATTGAGACAGGGGTTAAAGTCCCTTGCAAGCTGCCGCGAAGTAGTAAAAGTTAACGGTGAAATATGTGCAAAACTCAATGATATTCGGGGGGCAATTGCAAAAATCAACGAATTTAAAGCCCAAATTGCCGAAAATTTGCGTGAAATCGAAATTCTTGAAAAAAACGGGAAAGACGGTGATTTCGATAATAATATTACAGAGTGCGTAAGACTTCAAGCTTTGTACGTTTTGCATCTTTCCGATACAGAAAAACTGAACGCATTATCTAACAGGTTAATTGAAAAACGCAAGGAATACCGCAAAAAAGAAGAAGAAAAGTTTTGCCTTGAACAAGATAAAAAATCGGCTGAAAAAGAGTTAAAGACTGCCGAGCAGGAGTTGTTGTCATGCACTGGCAACGGAGTTGAAGAAATCGTAAACATTCAGTTTAAGGGCGCGGTTTTAAAGGAAGAGTACGCATATAATCTTGATTATTTTGCTAACCTTAAAAGCGGAGTTAAAGTATTCAAAGAAAATTCTCCCCTGTATAATTACGTTATCGGGGAACTGGAAGGTAAAATCAAAGAGTATTCTGAGCGCGTACGCGACGTGAAAGACTTTTCTCTTGATAACGTAAACGAGCAGCTTGAAAGGTTGCAACGGCTCGATAAAGAGCGTGAAGTAAAGCAAAAAACGCTAAATTCGATAAACGATAAACTGCAAAGACTGAACGCGGCAATTGAAATTAAAAACAGTGAGCTAAAATCATTGTTGAAGGACGGCGCGGAAATTAAAGCGCAGACAGACGAACTTAACGCTGAATTAAAGAAAGTTTTCGGTGAAAATTGTAATGACTTTAAAGCAGTAATTAAGTATAACGACGATAAGTTAAATTCGTTAAAACGGCAAAAGGAAGAGTTTACGGAAAAAACCGAAAGAGCCAAAAATAAAAAGACCGAACTTTCGATTATGCTCGAAAGAGCAACGACTACCAAGTCGGCGTGGGAGGAGGAGACGGCAAAGTTTAATAAGAAACTTGAAGAACTTGTTAAGACTTCGGGGCTCGAAAGTGTAGAAAGTTGCGTTGCCTTAGCTGCCAAGTTCGATAAAATGCCTGACGCCGAAGCTACGTTAAAGGAGTTCGATACCGCTCTGTCTCTTTCGTATTCAAAAGCGGAAGAGCTGAAAAAAATCAACGGAATTTTCAGTGTAACAAACGAAGAATTTGAGGCTGTAAATTGTGAAAAGTCCAACATATGTGGGGGTGTATCCACATTAACGGGCGAAATTGCCGTTCTTGAAAACGAGTGTGAGAACCTTAAAGCAAGACTTAAAGAAAAGGAAGAAATTTTAAAAGAATTTGCAAAAATCGAAAACGAAAGAAACCTGATAGCAAGGCTTAAAGAAACAACCAAAAACAATAAATTTATGGAGTTTATAGCTAACGAATATCTTTACGATATTTCCCGCCTTGCGTCAAACACGCTTTTAAAACTTAAAGACGGAAGATATTTTTTAACTTATAAAGACAATAACTTTTTTGTGGGCGACAATTTCGATTGCGGAAATTTACGCGGCGTAAACACCCTTTCGGGCGGTGAAACTTTCCTCGTTTCGCTTTCCTTGGCGCTTGCGCTGTCTCAGACGATTTGTGCGAGATCTTTAAAAAACATCGAGTTTTTCTTTTTGGACGAGGGCTTCGGCACTTTGGACAATTCCCTTGTGGATACGGTAATGAACGCACTTGAAAAATTAAAAAGTTCAAACTTTACCATCGGTGTTATCAGCCACGTTGAAGAACTTAAACACAGAATAGACAGTAAAATTACAGTTAATAAAGCTACAGAAAGTTGCGGTTCGACCGTAACGGTAAACTGTTGAGGAGTACGGTATGCCTAAAATTTTGACACCGTTATCGCTTTTTAATAATTTTGACGTTTCGCTTCCTACTTTTCCCGTAAAGCTTTCGTCAACACAGGTTGACGATATGCGTATCGAGCATTTGAATATCTCGGGCAGAGAAACGGGGTGCGGCAGAGTTCAGATTGCCGCGGCTTTTGCGTACGACGTGCAGTCGCCCGCGGCGGGCACGGTGCTGATTTTTCCCGACAGTACTGAAACGATAGACGAGGAAATTTTAAAGTTTTTCGTTACTCAGGGCTATACGGCGCTTATGGTAGATTATCGCGGTGAGTGGAAGGACGCTACGTTCGTTACCCGTTATCCGAGCAACGTAGCATACGCTAACACGGCAAAGTGCGGAAGACAGAAGGACTACGTTGACGACAGCGCTGATAAAACGAGCTGGTACGAATGGGTTGGTATAGGGCTCTACGCGCGCAAATATATAAAAGAGCGCACAGGCAGCGAAAATATTGCCGTGGTGGGACTTCGCGACGGCGGCGAAGTTGCATGGAAGCTCGGCGTTGCAGGAGATTTTTCGTGCATAATTCCAATATGCGCTGCCGGTTGGAAGGCATATTCAGGAATAAGTAAGTATATGACTGAAGACCCCGTCCTTGACGAAGAGAGATACCGTTTCATTGCGGGTATAGACTCTCAGGCATACGCGCCGCACGTAAAATGTCCCGTTTTAATGCTGTGCTCGACTAACGACCCCCGTTTCGATTACGACCGTGCGTACGATACGTTTTCGCGTATAAATCAGGAACATATAAAGGACAGCGCGATAGCGTTTTCGGTGAAGAGCAGTGCAAGTATCAGCGCAAAGTGTATTGCTGATATGTTCTTAATGCTTGATAAAAATCTCAAAAAGAGACAGGTTTTTATTCCTAAGCCGCCCGAAGTATCCGTTCTTATGGACGAACACTCAAATCTGATCGCAAAAGTTACGTTCGACGGCAAAGGCATCGCCGAAAGCTGTAAGCTCTATCTTGCGGAAGATTGCATAGACTCCACGTTGAGGGAGTGGTGTGTCTGTCCTGAAAAATCGAGAAAGGCTGAGAACGTTTTTGAGTATTATCTCAACGTTTATGAGAAAACTTCAACCATTTTTGTTTTGTGCCGTGTAAAGTATCTTAACGGCTTTACCGTTTGGTCAAAAATGAACGTAAAGAAGATAAGCGGGCTTTTCCGCAATACTCAAAACAAGTGCCGCGTTATGTATAACGATAAAGATATTACAGACGACTTTTCAGTAGCGGATTCAAGCGCGCTGTCTGTGGGCGGAATTTTCTTTCCCAACGAATCGGTTCTTCCCAAATTGGTAACAAAATCGCGCGGCGTAAAGGGGCTTTATTCGCCTTGCGGGCTTTCAACTTTCAGAATGAGCAATCCGAGGTTTGCCCCGTCCAAAAACAGCGTTCTGTCCCTTGACTTTTTCAGCGACGAAAATTCAACGCTTACACTGACATTTATTGATCTGACTTCGGGTGAGGAATACGTCAACGCGATTAACGTGGTTGGCGGTGCGTGGCAGACGGTTATTTCTGAAAGCAAGAATTTCAAAACGGCAAGCGGTGTTCCCCTTGCCGACTTCACGGGAGATTTGAAATTTACTTTAAAATGTCCTGTCGGATATGCTGTAAACAATATTATGTGGCTTTAAGGTGATTTGGTGTACGAAGAGCTTGAAACTTCCCGCCTTTTTGACGCACGGGACAGTTTGTACAAAAGAGAGAGGCGTTCGCCTTTAAATATACTTTTAAACGTTGTAATCGTCTTTTTTCTGGTGATACTCATTCTCGAACTGTCATTCAACGCGCTGTTTACGGGCATTTACGTTATCGACAGGTCGATGACGCCCACGCTAACGGGTGCAAAGTCAGCGGGGAGCGCCGGCGGTGAATTCATTTATATAGACAAATTGGCGAAGCCCGATTACGGCGATATAGTCGTTGTTTACAGAGAAACCGAAAACGGCGAGAGGGGCAATATCATAAAACGCGTCGTTGCGTTCGGCGGCGACACCGTCGAATTGGTTAACGGAGTGTTGAAAGTAAACGGCGAAGTCGTAGACGAATCGTATTTAGATCCTTATTATAATTCGCCGTACGTTGAATACAATACCTTCGGTGAACACACCGTTGAAGAGGGGTGTATGTTTCTTTTGGGTGACAACAGAAACGCAAGTAACGACAGTCGTCAGAACGGAGACTACCCTGTTGAAAATTTAGTCGGCGTTGTGCCCGCTTGGTCTATGAATTTAAAGTCGTTTACTACAGGTTTTTATACGTTTTTTAACTTTACACTGTGGGGAAAATGAGAGAAACTGTAGAGCGTATTATTTTGATTGCCCCCCATATATGCCTTAAATAACGGGATTTTTAGGTTTTTTAATGTGAACAAATTTTAAAGAGGTAAAGAATGAAAAGAGAGCAGGTTAAAGAAAAATACAAATGGAAAATCGAGGATATATTTGCAAATGACGAGGAATGGGAAAAGTGCTTTGAACAGGCTGAAAAAAGTCTTTCGTTTTCTCATTATTCGGGTAAGCTTTCCTATAAAAACACCCTTCTGAAATTCCTTAAAGAAAACGACGAGTTTGCTAAAAATATTGAGCGGCTTGCCGTTTACGCTCATATGCGGAACGACGAGAACAGAGGTGTTTCAAAATACAACTCCTATCAGTCAAAGGTGGGTGCGCTTTGGGCAAAATATGCGACTGAGCTCTCTTTTTACGAGCCTGAAATGGCAAAGATGGACGACGCCTATCTGGACGCTCTTATTGCGGATAAGGACTTTGCGGATTACGATTACGACTTAAAGAAAATAAAAAGGAGCAAGCCGCACGTTTTATCGGAAGCCGAAGAACGGCTTATCGGTATGGCAGGCGAATTGTTCGATAACCCTTACAAAACGTTCGGAATGATCGACAGCCTTGACTTGCCATTACCCGAAATGGAGTGGGAAGGAAAAACTACGAAAATCACACACGGCTTGTATGGGATAATTCTTCACTCCGAAAACCGTGAAAAGCGTAAAGAAGTTTACGAAAAGTACTATTCCGCTTATACGGGTCTGATTAACACCTTAACCGCCGTTTACCACGGCAGCGTAAAAAAAGACGTATATTTAAGTAAGGTTTACAAATTCCGCTCTTGCCTTGAACAGGCGTTATTTTCCGAAGACGTAGACGCGAAGGTTTACAATAACTTAATAGAGGCAGTAAACGGCAGCTTGCCGTCGATGCACCGTTATATTAAAGACAGGAAAAAGATTTTAGGTTTAGACAAGCAGTATTTTTACGATATTTATGCGCCTCTCGTAGAAGGTGTTAACGTAAAATACACTTATGACGAGGCTTACGAAATAGTAATCAAAGGTCTTGCGCCTCTCGGAAAAGAATATCAAGCGCTTTTAAAAAGAGGTTACGACGAAAGATGGCTTGACGTGGAAGAGACGGAGGGGAAGAGCGGCGGAGCTTACAGCATAGGCTGTCCTGGTACTCACCCGTTCGTTTTATTGAATTATCAACCGACTTTAAACGAAGTATTTACTATAGCCCACGAAATGGGTCATTCACTACACACTTATTTCTCACAAAAAAGTCAGCCGTTTGCAAAATCGGAATATAAAATATTCGTTGCCGAAGTTGCAAGCACCGTAAACGAGGTTTTGCTTTTAAAATATATGCTTAAAGAAGCAAAGGACGACAGTTTAAAGAAATACCTTTTAAACTACTACCTTGACAGTATTCGTGCAACGCTGCACAGACAGACTATGTTTGCCGAGTTTGAGAGCCAAGCTCACGCAATGGAAGAGCAAGGCAACCCTTTGACAACGGAAAATCTTTGCGAGCTTTACGACGGTATAGGCAAGAAGTATTACGGCGACGGTATCGAATACGATTACAATATCTCCTGCGAATGGGCAAGAATACCGCACTTCTACCGTGCATTTTACGTCTATAAGTATGCAACGGGAATAACTGCCGCGATTAATATCGTAAAGCGCATTTTATCCGAAGGAGAAAGCGCTGTAAAGGATTACTTCAAGTTCCTTTCGGGCGGGTGTTCGGACGATCCCGTTTCACTTTTGAAACTTGCGGGCGTAGACCTTTCCAAAACACAGCCTTTCGAGGTTGCTATGCGTGAATTTGATGAAACCTTAACCGAGTTTGAAAAATTAATGAATATACGCTAAAAACCCCAAAAAATGGGTTAAAAAATCAATAAATATAGGATTTGCGAAGTACTATGTCAGACAAAAACAACGTTATGCCCAACAATTTGGACGCCGAACAGGCACTTTTGGGCTGTATGCTTATTGACAACGAAATATTGCCCGAAGTTCTGGACGTGCTTTCAGATAATGATTTTTATCAGGATTCGCACAAATATATCATAAGCGCGGTAAAGCTTACTTTTGCGGACAGAAAGCCCGTCGATATCGTAACGCTTTCGGATAAACTCGAAAGCGAGGGCAATCTGCAAAAGGCGGGAGGAATAAGTTATCTTACCGAGCTCGTGCAGGTTACGCCATCCGCGGCAAATTACAAGCATTATCTCGATATCGTCAAACGCGACAGCGTAAACAGAAATCTTATCCGTGCCGCAAGGGACATTGCAGATTTTTCCAAATCGAGCGACGATTCTGTAAAGAGTATTCAGTTTGCTGAGGAAAAAATTTATTCGGTTTCGCAGGTGAACGATACCTCGTCGATAAAAGACATTCGTGAAAGCGAAGGGCTTGATTTGGTGTTTGAAAAGTTTCAAAAGCTCTCCGAGGACAGGGACGCTTTCCGCGGTGTGCCTACGGGCTTTAACCGTTTGGACAGGCTCACTAACGGCTTGCAGAAGTCGGACCTTATAGTTCTTGCAGCCCGCCCCGGTATGGGTAAAACTTCGCTTGCTATGAATATCGTCGAACACGCCGCCGTTATAGAAGGCAAAGTTTGCGCCGTGTTTTCTTTGGAAATGCCAGAGGTTCAGATAATTCAAAGACTTTTATGTTCCAACGCGGAAGTCAGTATGTCAGACGCGCTTTCCGGTAAACTTACCGATAACGATTGGAAAAAACTCGCCATTGCAAGCGAGAGATTGAGAAAAAGTAAAATAAGTATAGACGACAGTTCAAGGGTTACGCCCGCCGAAATTCTTTCTAAGTGCAGAAGAATTAAGGCAAAAAACAACGGACAGCTTGATCTCGTTATGATAGACTATATCCAGCTTATGTCAAGCGGTAAGAAAATCGGCGAAGAAAACAGGGTTCAGGAAGTTGCGTCTATTACCCGCGATTTGAAAATTATGGCAAAGGAGCTTGACGTTCCCGTTATCGCGCTTTCACAGCTCCGCCGTATACAGTCAGGCGAACCTCAGCTAACCGATTTGAGAGAGTCGGGCGCAATAGAGCAGGACGCCGATATGGTAATGTTTATTTCCCGTCCCGACGTAACTGCCAGCGACGAAGATTTAAAGAACGGTAAAGTTGTTAAAGGCGAGGCGTTCTTAAATATTGCAAAGAACAGAAACGGCAGCCTTGACAGAATAAGGCTTCGCTTTAAAGGCGAACTTACTAAATTCGTCAATCCCGAGCTTAACGAATCAATGGAGGAGCGGGCAATATCGAGCCGCCCTTCCAAGGCCGATAAACCGCCCAAAAATTTCAGTGATGAGGTCGCTCCGCTCACCGAGGACGACGCGCCGCCCATTGACGAAGAGCCTCCGTTTTAAGCTATGAAAACAGAAGTTCTAAAAATAGACGGACAATCTCTTGCGCTTTCAAAGCAAATTATCGAAAGGGGCGGGGTGGTGGCTATTCCCACTGAAACGGTATACGGCTTGGGCGCAAATGCTTTCGATACGGCGGCGGTAGAGCGGATTTTCGAAATTAAGGGTCGCCCCAACGACAACCCTTTAATAGTTCACGTACATAAAGAATACGATATTTCAACCCTCGTAGATAAGATCCCCGAATATGCTAAGCTTCTTGCTAAGGCGTTTTTGCCAGGTCCTTTGACTATGGTCTATAAAAGCAAAGGCGTTGTAAGCAAAGCCGTTTCGTGCGGGTTAAATACTCTTGCAATAAGAATACCGTCCCACGACGGTGCGCAAAGGTTTTTAAAATACGTCAACCTTCCCATAGCCGCGCCGTCGGCGAATATCTCGAAGCACGTCAGTCCGACAACGGCGGAACACGTTTTCGCCGATTTAAACGGTAAAATCGAGCTAATTTTGGACGGCGGAAAGTCCGAAGGCGGCATTGAAAGCACCGTTTTGGATTGTACGGGCGAAATCCCCGTTATTTTGAGAAGCGGGCTGATAACTCGTGAAATGATTGCCAAAGTTGCGGGCGAGTGCGGAGAATACGTCTATAAAGACGGAATGCGCGCAATTTCGCCCGGAATGAAGTACAAGCACTATTCCCCAAATTGCCGAACGGTTCTATTCGATTTCGACGAGCTCGACAAAGCTGTAAAGTTATATAACGAAGAATGCGGAAAGGGTGTAAAAGCGTATCTTTTGTGCGACGACGAAACCGCGCAAAAGTCGAGCGTCAAAAACGTTCTCAACCTCGGTAAGGATGAAAACGAAGTTGCCGCAAACCTCTATTCAAAGCTCAGAGAGGGAGAAAAAACCGCCGACCTTATAATTGCAGTTGCACCTGAAAAGCAGGACGGCGTTATGGTCGGCGTAATGAACAGATTGACTAAGGCGTGTAGGTAGATATGAAAAGGAAAAAGATATTATTCGTCTGCACAGGCAACACTTGCCGTAGCCCTATGGCGGAAGCAATACTCAGGACGAAGATTAAACGGAATAAAATTAGGTGGTGGGACGTTTCTTCCTGCGGAATTCACGCGGAAGTGGGCGGCACGATAAGCCCCAACAGCAAAACTGCGCTTGAAGACGTGGGTATTTCGGTTGAAACTTTCACGCCCCGCCAACTTACGCAAAAGTTGATTGAAAACAGTACTATCGTGGTGTGCATGACTGAAAGTCAAAAGAAAATGCTTGAAGCGTGCGGCAACGTCTACTGCATAAAAGATATGTGCGGTTACGACGTGCCCGACCCCTACGGCTGCAATCTTGACGCTTATAAAGTAACGCGCGACGCTCTGTCGAGGGCGTGCGATATTATTATAAAAAATTATATAACTACATACAAGGACGGTGAATAAAATGAAAATTGCTATTGCCTGCGATCACGGCGGACTTAATTTGAAGAACAAGATAATTGCCCACGTAAAAGGTGCGGGGCACGAAGTTACTGACTTCGGCACTACCACAACGGACAGTTGCGACTATCCCGATTTCGCGTTGCCTGCGGCGGAAGCCGTTGCAAACGGCAAGTGCGATAGGGGTATAGTCGTTTGCTCGACGGGGATAGGCGTGTCTATCGTTGCCAATAAAGTTCCTGGGGTACGCTGTGCGCATTGCCACGACAGCTATTGTGCGGAGTTCACGCGCTTGCATAATGACAGCAACGTTTTGGCTCTCGGTGAAAAAGTAGTGGGCGAGGGGTATGCGCTTAAAATCGTCGATACCTTCCTTAATACGGAATTCGAGGGCGGCAGACATCAACGCAGGGTTGACAAAATCACCGAAATAGAAAAAAAATACAGCAAATAAAGTAAACGGCGCGGACAAATTATCGTAGTTCCCATAGGAAATTTTTCCACATAAATATAGATAAGAATAGCGCACTTTAACTTGCAAGCAAGGCAGTGCGCTTTTGCTTTAATTGTTCATTTAATTAACAGAGCCATAAACAGTAATTTAACGTGGAATAGGTATGAAAAACAGACAGAAAAAAAGAACAAATCAATATGAAAAAATCATATTAATTATCTCGTGCGTTTTTGCTGTTATCGCAAGCGCTTTGATTATTATCGTAGCGAGCGGTTTCCCGCAATATTTTGAAGGTAAAAAAAAGACAAAAGATTTATACGAAAACGGCGTTGAGGTGGACGCTTACGCCATAGGTTATTACGATGATTACAGCACAACAGTACATACCGACCCTAATCATAGACCGCACACACATCGTAGCGGGCGTTTTTATGTAATATACGAATATGACGACGGCAACCGCACGTATCAAGACAAATATGTAGATGCCGTTATATGCAGAAGCAGAGATGAATTGCGTGCAAGGGAGCAATATATTAAGCAAATGATAGCGACCGACGGCGCAACTAAAAAAATGCTTATTTCGGACAACGGCTTGTGTTGCCTGTCGATTTATAAAGAAAGTTTAATATCAAATGATACTTTAAAAATTTATATTTCTATTATTGCGGTTTCTTTGGTAGTTTTAGGTTTATGTATATTCGGCATTGTACGGCAGTCTAAAACATTACGACGTTTAAGATAACGGAATAAGATAAATTACAATATAGCTTACTTAATTACAAGCAGAAAGAACTCTCAAACAATTTGTTTGAGAGTTCTTTATCGTTATTCGCTTTTCATTCCCTATGGGAATTGTGCTTTGACTGCGCGTTTACTTTATATCGATAGTGCCGTCTTTAATATAAAAAGTCAGATCACCGTAATCGTAAGCGTTATATGCGGTGTTGGGGATATTGAAGTAAACCGTGTATTCCGCAACGCACGGAGCGCCGCCCAACTCTTCATTAAAATTTTCATACAAAGAAATCAGCATATCGCAGGATTTGGACGGCAAGTTTTTGTCGTCGCTTAAAAGCAGACTAACCCCGCCTAATTTGGCGGTTAAATTGTGTCCGTCGATATATTCGAATTCAATTCCGCAAAATGTAAATTCTTTTTCGTAGTGAATTTCCGTAAAGTAATACGGCTGAACGGGAATGTTTGCCGAACAAACGAAAACGGTATTGCAGTGCAGACTTAAATCGTAAGCCTCGGCGCAATTATCTCCGCCGATAATTACTACGCCGTCCAAATCTGAAGAATACTCACGGTTAAGACAGTTCTTTATCCGCGAAATATTTGCGTTTTCGGTCATTATAAGAACAGTACCTTGTTGGGATTTAACGAGCACGCTGCCTCCGTAGTTGTATGCGGAAACCGTAATTTTATATCCGTTGGCGGGCATATAAGTCTGCACTAAAACACATATTGCAAGCACGGCAATTCCGCAGGTTGCAAGAACGCCTCTTGATAAAATTTTAATATTGATTTTATCGGAAAAAGCCAAAGCAACCGTAAAATATATGGGCACGAAAATTCCCGCTCCGAAACCGGTAATCAAAGCTTTCTCAAAGTTTGCCATAAGCAGGAATGAAAGCAACGCTTCCAACGGTAGAGCGGCGTACGGCATAATAAAGCTTGCCGCAGGCGGTATAACCAAGGATAGAACCGTCCCAAAAAACAATAAGCTGAATAGCATGGATACGAGGGGAATGATAAGAAAATTAAGTATCAATCCCGCGCCGCTGATATATCCGAATTTGGACAGCATCACAGGTAAAGAACCTGCTTGTGCCCCAACCGACGCGCCCACGCCCGCCGCTATTTTGGCGGGAGTTTTTATTTTTTTCAGGACCGTTTTCACACCGTTGGAAAAAAGAAATATTCCGCCCATTGCACATACGGACAACTGAAAGCCCACCGAAAACAAGCTTAAAGGCGAGATTAAAAGAATGATAACGGCTGCAAACCCTAAATTGTTCAAGCCGTCGCTTTTGACGTGAAAAAGGCAAGCCAAGATATTCGCTCCGCACATAATTACCGCGCGCACTGAAGATACTGCAAATCCGCATACTCCCGCATAAAAGATAATCGCGGCAAATCTTAAACCCGCCGAAACGTATTTGTTTACGCTCAACTTTTTCAAAATGAATGTAAGTATTCCGTAAACCAAACCTATATGCAAGCCCGAAACGGCAAATATATGCGCTATTCCGCCGTATCGGAAATTATCAAGCGCCTCGTCGTCAACGTTCTGCGTATCACCAAGCAGTATACCGTAGCATACGGACGCGGTGTCGTAACTCAGATTGTCGTAAAGGGTATCTTTTACGGCGGAGCGAATACTTCCGAAAAATGAAAAGTGATAAGAGGAAGTCAATTCGGAATACGGCGAACAAATATATTTGACGTTGTCTTCGGCGTAGTAGTTCAGTTCACCGTAAGGGAAGGCGTCGTTGAATTTCAGTTTGGTATAGAATTGAACGGTATATCCCGTTTCGCAGAAATCGCCGTAAACATCGGAAAGATAAACGCGCACTTTGCCGCTTAGCTTTTCCCCATCTGCCGTTGCGTCGTCTAAAATTATGTATTCGCCGTATGCCGTAACACCTTTTTCCTTAACTGTTCCGTTAATGAGGTAGACGCTTTCCGTATCAACGTCGCAAACTTGGTAATTTTGTAAAGTAAAATAGCAGTTTAACAAACCTACTGCAAAAAATGCCGTAAAGACGAGAGTAAAAACAATTAACTTTTTCTTCTTTAAAATGAGGGCAAACAAAAAAATAATTGCGGTTATAGAAACAACCGCAATCAGCCAAACAATATTCGTTTCACAGTAACAAATGAAATAACCCGTCAGCACACCCAGCGCAAGAGTGCAGGCGATAAGCACGGGTACTCTCACGTTAAATATGCGCCCCATATGGCAAAATATATCATAATTCGACGGCTTTGTAAACTTATTTCATACCGTGTTTGAAAAATAGATTTTAGTCGATAATTAAAATTATGAAATTCGAAAGTGTATGGAAAGGCGAAAAAAGAAATTATCCCTCGCTTGACGGCGACGCCGAGCGGGATATAGTGGTTATAGGCGGCGGAATTGCGGGTTATCTTACTGCGTTCAAGCTTGCCGAAGCGGGGCAGTTCGTAACGCTTATAGAGGCGGACGAGCTCTTCGGAGGAACGACGGGCAGAACAACCGCAAAGATAACTTACAACCAAGGCGGGGTATATTACGACCTTTATTATAACTGCGGCTTAAAAACGGCAAAAGGCTACTATGAGGCGCAGGTTGAGGGTATGCGCGGATTTAAAGAGCTTAAAGATAAGTTCTGTATCGAGTGTGATTGGGCTGAAACGAACGGCTATATCTTTTCGCGCAGTTCGGAAACGAGACTTAAAAGAACTTTCAGCGTAATGCAGGATATAGGCGCGGAGTGCGAGTGGGAGAGCGCGCTTGCCCACTTTGACGCTATTGCCGTAATAAAGAGCAGAAGGCAATATCTTTTCGACCCATTGAAATTTCTTTGCGCACTGCCTGCAAGGTTTGAAATTTTCGAGCATACCCGCGCACTCGACGTCGATATAGAAAACAAAACCGTTTTAACCGACAAAGGCAAAATTAAGGCAAAAAATATAGTCGTCGCAACGCACTTCCCCATAATTAACTCCCGCGGGGCGTATTTCCTTAAACTTCGCCAATCCATTTCATACACTGTTGCCGTAAATAAACGGCTGACAGGAGAAATGTTTTTGGAAGAGAAGCAGGACGGAATTTCCGTGCGCCCGTTTGCGGGCGGAACGCTTTTCGGAGGCGGCGACCACCGAACGGGCAGAATAAAGGATTTAGGGCATTTCCTTACGTTAAAGGAAAATGCCGAAAAGATTTACGGCGCGGATACCGTAACCAACTGTTGGAGCGCCGAGGACGTTATGACCTTTGACGGTATGCCTATGGCGGGCTTATACGCAAAGGGCACGGACGGGGTTTACGTAATTACGGGCTTTAACAAGTGGGGAATGGCAAACTCAATGACCTGCGCAAATTTAGTACGCGACCTTATTTTAGGTAAAGAAAACAAGTATGCCGAGCTTTTCTCACCCCAACGCAAAGTCAAGGGGAATATGGGCGCGTTCGTTTCCAACGCTCTTACCAATATTAAAGAAATAAGTTTGGGCTATTTCAGACTGACGACTAAAACGGCGGAGGACGTTGCAAAGGGGACGGGAGCAGTGGTAAAGCACAACGGCAAAAAACGCGCCGTCTATCGCGACGAAGATGACGACTTGCATATAATCGGCAGTATGTGCCCGCACATGCACGGTGAACTTAAATGGAATGCCGACACCCACACTTGGGACTGTCCGTGCCACGGCTCGCGCTTTGATATCCACGGCAACATTATTTCCGAACCGACAGCAAAATGCTGTAAATACGAACACACGAAGAGTAAAAAACAATAAAAAAATCCCGCGTCGGCTGTTAAGCAGGGCGCGGGGTGATACGGACGCATTCCGTATCTGACTTGATGTCAACTATATTTTATGCAAAATTTGCAAAAATGTCAATAAAAAAGGTAGAACTAAACCGTCTACCTCAATGCCGAAAATTATCATCGGCGGGTGTAAGGTATTTCAACCTTACCTGCATACAACCCTGTGGGCTGTGGTGTTCTCGTTTTCAGAGACCGTTTAAATGTTACCACATTGCAAAAAATCAGTCAAGCGAATAAAGTTAAAGAATAATCGGGCAAAAAAGTTGGGGCAAAATAAATTGTTAATAAATCAAAGTAAGAAAAAAGCAGCAAAATGCCGCTTTTTTGCTTGTTTGGTACGGACGAAGGGACTTGCGCCTTTGGCGGCGCGCCCCGCCGAGCGCATTGTGCTGTTCGTTTTGCCTTTTTATTTTTGCCTTACTAACTTGTCTAGGCAAAATAATTGCCTCTCGGCAATTAACTCCACCCTCAAGTCCCTTCGAATATCTCGTAAAAAAGCCCGCTTGGTTACAAATGTAGCCAAGCGGGCTTTGGTGCGGACGAAGGGACTTGAACCCCCATGGTTGCCCACAAGAACCTGAAACTTGCGCGTCTGCCAATTTCGCCACGTCCGCGAAACAATGTGATTATAATAAAATTCGCTTAGGTTGTCAAGTCAAACCTGCAACAAATTTGTTAAACTTGTACTTAATTGTTTTTAATTAACTTAAATGTTTGTAAATTAACAAAAATGCACCTTGTTATATTTTTTTTGAATTATCGTTGCGGCTTATAATATTATTTGATAAAATTATATCGATTTAAATTAATTGCAAAACTCACATAATAAATTTATTCGAGGAGAACGAAATGGATTTTAAGTTAAACTATGAAATTTGCGACAGCGTTGAAAAACTTGAAAGCGAAATAGCAAGGGTAAGAAAAGCCCAAGCGGAGTTCGCCAAATTTTCACAAGAGCAAGTCGATAAAATCTTTCTTGCTTGCGCGACGGCTGCAAACAAGGAAAGAATTTCCCTTGCAAAACTTGCCGTAAGCGAAACGGGAATGGGTGTAGTAGAAGATAAGGTTATAAAGAACCACTATGCCGCAGAGTATATTTACAACAAATACAGAGCAGTAAAAACCTGCGGAATAATAGAAGAGGATAAGGCTTACGGGCTTACAAAAATAGCCGAGCCTATCGGCGTTATCGGCGCGGTAATCCCCACGACGAACCCCACTTCAACCGCAATATTTAAAACTTTGCTTTGCTTAAAGACGCGTAACGGCTGCATAATAAGCCCTCACCCCCGCGCAAAGAATTCCACTATCGCAGCGGCAAAGGTCGTTTACGAAGCTGCCGTTGCTGCAGGTGCGCCCGAGGGAATAATAAGCTGGATAGACGTTCCAAGCCTCGATATGACCAACCTTTTAATGAAAGAGGTTGATACAATACTTGCAACGGGCGGTCCTGGAATGGTAAGGGCGGCTTATTCGAGCGGCAAACCCGCTATCGGCGTCGGCGCGGGCAACACCCCCGCAGTCATCGACGAAAGTGCCGATATTCTTCTTGCCGTGAACTCGATTATTCACTCCAAAACCTTTGATAACGGCATGATTTGCGCTTCCGAACAGTCGGTTATCGTTGCAGACAAAATTTACAACAAAGTCAGAAAAGAGTTTTTAACCCGCGGCTGTCATTTCCTTGAGGGCGAAGAGCTTGATAAGGTGCGCAAGACAATCATAATCAACGGCTCGCTGAACGCGAAAATCGTCGGTCAGCCCGCCTATAAAATTGCAAAACTTGCAGGCGTTGAAGTTCCCGAAACTACCAAAATATTAATAGGCGAAGTCGAAAGCGTAGAGCTCTCCGAAGAATTCGCACACGAAAAGCTTTCACCCGTGCTTGCAATGTATAAGGCGAAAGATTTCACCGAAGCTCTCGATAAAGCCGAAAGGCTCGTAAACGACGGCGGCATAGGTCATACCTCGTCGTTGTATATAAATGTTATAACCGGTCAGGACAAAATTCACGAGTTCTCCGAAAGAATGAAAACCTGCCGTATTCTTTTAAACACTCCCTCGTCGCAAGGCGGTATCGGTGATTTGTATAACTTCAAACTCGCGCCGTCGTTGACACTCGGTTGCGGAAGCTGGGGCGGCAACTCCGTTTCGGAGAACGTCGGTGTAAAACACTTATTAAATATTAAAACCGTTGCGGAGAGGAGAGAAAATATGTTGTGGTTCAGAGCACCTCAAAAAGTATATATAAAGAAAGGCTGTCTGCCCGTCGCGCTCGACGAACTTAAAACCGTTATGGGCAAGAAGAAAGCGTTTATCGTTACGGACTCGTTCCTGTACAAAAACGGTTTCACCAAATGCATAACCGATAAACTTGACGAAATGGGCATAGCTCACAGCACGTTTTTCGACGTTGCACCCGACCCGTCGTTGGCTTGCGCAATCGAAGGCACGAAGCAAATGAAAGCTTTCGAGCCCGACACCATAATCGCACTCGGTGGCGGCAGCGCAATGGACGCGGCTAAAATTATGTGGGTTATGTACGAACACCCCGAAGTTGACTTTATGGATATGGCAATGCGCTTCGTTGATATAAGAAAGCGTATTTACACCTTCCCTAAAATGGGCGAAAAGGCTTACTTCATTGCAATTCCCACTTCGGCAGGTACGGGTTCGGAAGTTACTCCGTTCGCCGTTATCACCGACGAAAAGACGGGCGTTAAATACCCGCTTGCCGATTACGAACTTATGCCCAATATGGCAATTATCGACACCGACCTGCATATGTCCGCACCCAAGGGCTTGACTGCCGCATCGGGTATCGACGCGGTAACGCACGCTTTGGAGGCTTACGCTTCCGTAATGGCAACCGACTATACAGACGGACTTGCAATTCAGGCGTTAAAGGTTATCTTCAAATATCTTCCCGAAGCTTACGAAAACGGACAAACGGCAGTGGAGGCAAGAGAGAAAATGGCAAACGCCGCAACTATGGCGGGTATGGCTTTTGCAAACGCTTTCCTCGGCGTGTGCCACTCTATGGCGCATAAGCTCGGCGCGTTCCATCATTTGCCCCACGGCGTAGCAAACGCGCTTATGATTGACGAAGTAATCAAATTCAACTCCGCCGAAGTTCCCGCAAAAATGGGCACTTTCAGCCAATACGCTTATCCCAAAACCCTTGCAAGATACGCAGAGGTTGCCGACGCTTTGGGATTAGGCGGCAAGAACGATACAGAAAAGGTAAATAACCTTATCAAAGCTATTGATAAATTGAAGTCTCAAATCGGCATCAAAAAGACTATTAAAGAGTACGGCATTGACGAGAAAGACTTCTTAGACAGACTCGACGAAATGGTAGAGCAGGCGTTCGACGACCAATGCACGGGCGCGAACCCCCGTTATCCCTTAATGAGCGAAATAAAAGAGATGTATCTTAAAGCATACTACGGAAAATAAGGAGGAAATTATGAATAAACAAAAAATCTTTTCAAGGGCAGATAAAGAAATTTACCGCGCGGAAGACAGTCTCGTAAAAGTGTTCGGCGAAAACTATTCAAAAGCGAATATCTTAAACGAAGCCTTGAACCACGCAAGGGTAGAAGAGACGGGCTTAAACGTTCCCAAACTCCGCGCAGTGCAGGTAGTTGACGGCAAGTGGGCAATCGTTTTGGACTATATCGAGGGCAAGACCTTGCAGTCCCTTATGGACGAACACCCTGAAAAAGAGGACGAATATTTAAACCTTTTCGTTGACTTGCAGCTTTCGGTTTTCGCAAAAAAAGTTCCTATGCTCAATAAACTCAAAGACAAGTTGCAGGCAAGAATTTCCGCCACCAACCCCGTGTTAGAGGCTACCACCCGTTACGATTTGCACACTCGCCTCGACTCGATGCCCAAGCACACCCACCTGTGCCACGGCGACTTTAACCCCACGAATATCATAATTACCAAGGACGGCACGCCCTATATAATCGACTGGGCGCATGCAACGCAGGGCAACTCGTCCGCGGACGTTGCGCAAAGTTACCTTCTTTTCTATCTTGCAGGTAAAGAGAAACTTGCGGAAAAATACTTAAAGCTTTTCTGTAAAAAGAGCGACACGGCAATTCAGTATGTTCAGCGTTGGATACCCATTGCCGCCGCTGCGCGTTTAAGCAAAGCAAAAGCCGAAGAAGCCGAACTTCTTCACCGCTGGATAGACGTTTTCGATTACGAATAATTATGTAAGAAAATTTAATAAGGCTTGACTTTAATGTAAAAAGGTTCTCGGATAAATCGTCCTAGAACTTTTTTATTTTAAATGAAATTATAAGCCCATAAAATATTTTAATTTCCTATGAGAAATGCGCTTTACCGTAAAGGCTTTTTTCTTGCAATTTGACACTTTTATGTTATAATAAAATTATGGATAATTTACATTGCTTCACTGCGGTGGAGTTCCCTGACGACCCCGGCGTCGCGGGGTGGACTTATTGGTATCTATGCCCGTTTGACGGAGCTGAAATAGGCGACGAAGTAATTGCTCCGCTCGGCAGGCATAACCATGTTCAAAAAGGCGTAATAAGGAAAGTTAAATTTGCCGAAGAAGAAAACGCGCCTTTTCCTATGCATAGCATAAAGAAGATAAGAATTTTAAATAAGGCAGAAATCGATGTACAAAATAGTTAAAAAACGCGTTTTAAATCCCACCGTAACAATGATGGATATTTACGCGCCCCTCGTTGCAAAAAAGGCGGAGGCGGGTCAGTTCATAATTCTTCGCGTTAATAATGACGGCGAAAGAATCCCACTCACCGTTGCAGGTTATGACAGAGTGGCGGGTACGGTTAAAATTATATTTCAGATAGTCGGCGGCACGACCATGCTTTTAAATGCCAAAGAAGAGGGCGATTATATTCAGGACTTCGTCGGACCTTTGGGCTGTGCAACCAAGACCGACGGCATTAAAAAAGTATGTATCGTCGGCGGCGGAGTGGGCTGTGCAATCGCCTTACCCGTTGCGCAGAAATTCCACGAACTCGGCTGTGAGGTTCATTCCATAATCGGCTTCCGAAACAAGGATTTGCTCATTTTGGAGGACGAGTTTAAAGCTTGCTCGACTAAACTCACCGTAATGACCGACGACGGCAGTTATGGAAGACAAGGCGTTGTTACCGCTCCGTTAAAAGAGGCTATCGAGAGCGGCGAAAACTACGACGAGGTAATAACGATAGGTCCGCTTATAATGATGAAGTTCGTAGTGGCAGCGACTAAGCCGTACGGCGTGCCCACAACCGTTTCAATGAACCCAATTATGATTGACGGTACGGGAATGTGCGGCGGCTGTCGTTTGACTGTTGGCGGCAAAACAAAATTTGCGTGTGTTGACGGACCTGATTTTAACGGGTTCGAAGTTGACTTTGACGAGGCAATGGCGCGTTCCGATGCTTATGCCGAATTCGAACAAAAGGCAAGGGAAAAGAACTGCAATCTTTTTAAGGGGGCAAAATAAATGGCTATTCAACCTAAAAAGCACGAAATGCCCGTGCAGCCCGCCTTAGTGCGTGCGCGCAACTTTGAAGAGGTTGCGCTTGGTTATTCTGAAAAAGTTGCCGTTGCCGAAGCGCAGCGGTGCTTAAATTGCAAAAATAAGCCCTGTGTTGAAGGTTGTCCTGTGAACGTTGCAATTCCCGACTTCATTTCAAAAGTAAAAACGGGAGACTTCGAGGGCGCGTATCAGATTATTTCGGAAAGTTCGTCTCTTCCCGCGGTTTGCGGCAGAGTATGTCCGCAGGAAACGCAGTGCGAAAGCAAGTGTACCGTCGGTATTAAGTTCGAGCCCGTCGGTATAGGCAGGCTTGAACGCTTCGTTGCCGATTGGCACAATGCGCACTTTAAAGGCAAGTTGGCGTTACCTACGCCAAACGGACATAAAGTTGCGGTTGTCGGTTCTGGTCCTTCGGGGCTGACCTGTGCGGGTGATTTAGCAAAAAAAGGCTATAAAGTAACCGTTTTTGAGGCGTTGCACGTTGCGGGCGGCGTACTCGTTTACGGTATACCCGAATTCAGATTACCCAAAGAGATAGTAGAAAAGGAAGTTGAAACGCTTAAAAAGTATGGCGTTGATATTGAAACTAATGTCGTAATCGGCAAAACCCTTACCGTTGACGAACTGTTTGAAGACGGTTACGAAGCGGTGTTTATAGGTTCGGGTGCGGGCTTGCCGCGGTTTATGGGCATTAAGGGAGAAAGTCTTAAAGGAATTTACTCCGCAAACGAATTCCTAACCCGTGCGAACCTTATGAAAGCATATAGAGCCGACGCGCAGACGCCCATTCTACGCGCAAAGAACGTTGCTGTAGTCGGTGGCGGAAACGTTGCTATGGACGCCGCAAGAACGGCTTTACGCCTCGGCGCGGAAAGCGTGCGGATAATTTACCGCCGCTCTATGGAGGAGCTGCCTGCCCGCAAGGAAGAAGTGGAACATGCCGAAGAAGAGGGTGTTAAATTCGATATTTTAAGAAACCCTGTTGAAATTATCGGTTATAATAACCCGAACGACAGGCGCGATCGCAAAAACGGTTGTGTTACAGGAATAAAAGTAATTAAGTGCGAGCTTGGTGAACCCGACGAAAAGGGCAGGCGCAAACCAGTTGAAGTTGCGGGCAGCGAGTACGTAATAGACGTAGACTGCGTGATTATGGCGATAGGCACAAGCCCTAACCCGCTGATAAAAAACACTACCGAAGGACTTGAAGTGAACAGACACGGCGGGATAATCGTTGAAGAGGATACAGGCAAAACTTCAAAAGACGGCGTCTATGCGGGCGGTGATGCAGTAACAGGCGCGGCAACCGTAATTCTTGCAATGGGCGCAGGCAAAACTGCGGCAAAAGCAATTGATACATACCTTTCTAAAAATTAAGAATAATAAGGATATGATAGTTATGGAAGAAATAGTTGAAGCTTTCGACAGTGCGGAAACCGTATCGGTTTATAACGACGGAGATAAAACGGTTTATTCTTCTGGTGAAGAAGAATACGCCAAAATTTTGGCGTGTTGGAATGAAATGATTGACGGCGCGCACGATATGCCCGCTTTTGGTGTAAGCCTTGACAATTACACCAGACAGGAAATGAAGCAGGGGCTTTGGGTTGAATTCGATTTCGGTAAGGTTTTGGAATGTAACGGTATGCCTTTTGAAAAGTTACTTATAAGCGTTAAAAAGAGCTTTCAAGGCTTTAATTTAATACGATACAATGCTGATTGCGGATATGACGGCAGATGCTTTTATTTGGACCTTGTAGGCAAAAATATGGACAATTTATACAACTTATTATTGAATTTGTAGTGTTTAAATAGTACTATGTCAGACATAAATAGTATAAAAAACGGGCAAAATCATTAAAAATGCACAAAAAAAGCGGGTTTTGAAACCCGCTTTTTCAATTAAATTATTCAACAGATTTTTTATACGCTGCAATGGCTTTTGAAAGTTGGTCTGGGCAGGAAGTGCCGTTTCTGCATAAAACTCCCGATAAAAGGTTTTCTATCTCGTCGATATCTTTCCCTTCGCATAGTCGGGCAACTCCTTGCAAATTTCCGTTACAGCCGCCTATAAATTTAAGATTGTGCAACTTGTTTTTATCGTCAACCTCGAATATTATTTGTCTTGAACAAGTTCCGCTGGTGGAATAAGTAAACATCTTTACCTCCTAATCGCAAAGATTTTCGTAAATTACGGAATAGACGTCAGCCGCTTTTTCTTCCCATTTTTTATATATAGCTTTTGCGGTCTTTTTGTCGGGAACGACAAATTTTAATTCCAAAAGGGGTTGGACGGGTGCAAGTATCTTCAATGAAACTGTGAAAGTTCCGTCCACGTTCTGATAATAGTCCGAACGGCATTCCTGTCTGTTACGGTATCTAGCACTGTTCTTTTTGACGAATTGGGAAATTTCTTCTCTGACGCTTTTGGGAATATTTATGTAGAAATTTGCGAGCGATTCTCTTCCGTCAGGCGTTATGGTGTAAAGAGTATCGTCGTCTTCATTCACAACGCAAATGAAATTATCGTCTTTTAATTTATGAATTACGTTGACACAGTCCATGTACCCCATCCAACTGTTAGAGGTGGAGCACATATCCACGATAGTCCGCTCGGATAGCGCGCTTTCCATTTTATCGAAAACGAAAAGAATTATTAACTTGTTTGTGGAGGTTTCGCCTATGTTCAACATAATAAATCAAAATAAATAAAAAATTGCCTCTTTATTATACATAATATTTAAAATAAAATCAAGATTATTCGTTCAAAAATAATACAATTTTATAACAAACTATGATATAATAATAAAAATGCGTATAACGCGGCTTTTATAAATATTACGAGAGGATAAGAAATGACAGATACGAAAGAGCAGGTTTTATCTTTTTTGGATAAATGCGAAGAACTTAAAAGCTGTAAATTCATTATGGCGACAACCAAAATCAAAGATTTATTGAAGTGTGTTGTCAATTGTCCCGATTTATACCGTCTTTTTGAAGCTGTAACTAAAGATTTTAATTATCTTGCCGCAAAAAGCAAGTGTCTCGTTACCGTAAACGACGGGATTTTTACAAGAAATTACGTTGCTTTGCCTGAAACGGTTGGGCAAAGACTTGCTTTTATTTTCTGCCTTTTGGTAGAATTTGATAAGGATAATATCAATTTGAATGACTTTTTAAGGCAGTATTTTCCTGAAGACGGCAGTTATTTTGCAAGCTATCAAGCGTTTTGTAACACTATAGTTAAAGGCTTGCAGGATTGCATTTCGCAAGTTTTCAGAGAGGAAATAGCGGCTATTGAGGAAGAGAAGAAGCATAGTGTGCAGGTTGGTGAAATTTCATCGGCACTCAGCGTTGCGCTGTCGCAGGAAATCGAATATTTAAACCAAAGCAAAATTGCCGAAGAAGAAAAAGAGAACGGGTTAAAGATGTTGTCCGCGCTTGCAAAAAATCTTAAAGCGGGTAGCGTTGAAAACGTAGACGCGCTTCTTTGCGGATATAGCTATTTCGTGCTGAACAACAAATGCGTTTCTGATGGGATTGCCGAACTTATAGAACTTGTCGAGGCTTATGAAAAGACTTTATGAAGTTTTTTGAAAAGAAATTGCAAGGTAAAACCGTCTATGACGGTAAAATTTTAAAACTCGAAGTTGATACGGTTGAGCTTCCCGACGGAACAACTTCTTTGCGGGAATGCGTGCGCCATTCCGGCGGTGCGGCCGTTTTATGCGTTGTTGACGGAAAAGTACTGTTAGTCAAACAATACCGCTATCTTTACGGTAAGGAGTTGTACGAAATCCCCGCAGGCAAAGTCGAGAGGGGGGAGGAGGTTGCAGTAACCGCTGCAAGAGAGCTGAAAGAAGAAACAGGAATTGAAGCAGAGCTAGTTCCGTATTTAAAGATATATCCAACCACCGGGTATACTGACGAAATTATTAATATATTTATTGCAAAAAATTATAAACTAGACGGCGAGCAAAAACTTGATGACGGTGAGTTTTTATCAGTTTGTTTTAAGCCTTTATCAGAGGTTAAAAGAATGATTGAAAGCGGCGAAATATGTGATGCGAAGACCGTTTCCGCAATCTATAAGTATCTGTCTGAAAATAAATAAAATTAATTCCCCGCACCCAAAAGGTGTGGGGAATTTTTAATTCAAACAGCTTTATAAATTAGGTAATATTTCACGATTGCCCCCATAATATGTTGCAAATAACGCATTTTTAAATGTTTCACGCTATCGGCAAAAATTTAAATGTGTGCGCGTTTTTTGCAAAAAAATAAATGGGGCTGCCCAAGGCAACCCCATTTTTAAACTTAGTTGCAACCGCAACCGCAGCCACAACCGTTGCCGCCGCCGCAGAGAAGGTTGGACAGCGTGCCGTTCTTCCACATACTGTACAAAAGAGCAATAAGTATGGGAGTGCAGCTACCCGAAAGTACGCCTTCAAGACCGTTACAGCTACAGCTGCTTGCCGCAAGCAATAAAAGTATCAATATCCAAAGACAGCTATTGTTACCGCAGTTAGAAAATAAGTTCATAAGTAACCTCCTTAACTTCCTGCGTGGCGGTATGTAGAGTTTTTTTGAGTTTCCACGCAGGCTTCATCTGTAAAGGTTTATAGCCTTTAACAGGTTTCGTATACTAAATAATATTTAAATTTTCTTAAAAATGTTACTGCCTGTTTTATTTGCTTGAAAAATAAATTTTATTGTGTTAAAATTAATTGAAATCAAGGTACTTTCAGCCGCTACGTGTACGGGCGGACTGTTTATAAGTATAATATTTTTTTACTGCCGATATTCGTTTGCGAAATCGGACGGAGGTTTTTTTATGAAGAAAGACAAAGCTCACTTTGTCGCGTTTATGGGCGTTATGTTTGCGCTTATATTCGTATTGTTCCTTTTGGAAGGCGCAGTGCTTTCAGGTTTGGGTATGACTGCTTGTATTCTGTCACTGCCTGTCGCAATAGCTCTCAGTATTTACGATGATTGGAAAAAAAGTTTCGTCGGCGGTACTCTTCTCGGGCTCGCAAGCTGCATTTTTTGCCTTATATTTGCATCGTTATTTATTTTTTACGCAAACCCTTTAATAAGCGTTTTGCCGCGTTGCTTTATAGGAATAACTGCGTATTGGACGTATTTCGGTCTTTCTAAACTGTTTAGAAAAGCAAAAAGCGTTTTCGTTAGGGAAAGTATTCCCGCCGCAATTGCAGGAGTAGTAGGTTCACTCACAAATACCGTGTTGTATCTTACTGCTATTAATATTTGGAGCGGTGATTTTATGGGTTCTTTTACAGCTATAATGAGCGTAGCTGTAACAATTTATTTCCCCATAGAGCTGGTTGCATGTCTCGTTCTTGTACCTATATACGTTGCAGTGCTTAAAAAAATTAATCACACTCTTATAAATAAGCCACAAAAACTTTTAGAAAATGCAGAGAGTGTTTCTGAAAATGATAATTTGTCTTGACGTTGGAAATACCAACATAAAATTTGCCGTGTACGACGGGGACGAGCTAAAACTCAGTTTCCGCGTTGCAACCGAGCCGAAGAAAACTTCCGACGAGTACGGCGGTCAGCTCTTAAGTATTCTCGGAAACAACGGAGTTTCGCCAAACGATATAACCGGCGGAATAATTTCTTCCGTCGTTCCTCAGCTTGACTACACTTTGGACAGAACGTGTACGACTTACTTAAAAATCAAACCATTAATGCTTGCTCCCGGACTTAAAACCGGATTAAATCTTAAAGTGGATAACGCCAAAGAGGTTGGGGCAGACAGAGTTGTGAATAACGTCGCTGCGGTTAAAAAGTACGGCTATCCGCTTATTATCGTGGATTTCGGCACTGCAACTACGTTTAACGTAATCAACGAAAAAGGCGATTTTATCGGTGGGGTTATCGCTCCGGGGATAAAGGGTTCATTGGAAAGTCTTGTAAGCGGAACGGCTAAGCTTCCGAGAGTAGAAATTGAACGCCCTTCTGCAGTAATAGGTAAAAATACCGTAACTAATATGCAATCGGGCATATTTTACGGTTTTGCAGGGTTAGTCGAGTTCATAGTTAAAAAGATTAAGCGTGAAATGAAGTGTGACAACGTTACAGTTATTGCAACGGGCGGCTTTTCCGAAATTATCGCTAAAGAAATTTCTTGCATTGATAAGGTTGACAAGCTGTTGACGCTTGACGGATTAAAGTATTTATACACTCTAAATTGCACGGAGGTGTAAGATGAAAAAGGTGGGCGTGGCAATTCTCGGACTTGGGGTTGTCGGTGGCGGAACATACAAAATATTGACAGAAAACGCGGAGTTTTATAAAAAAAATCACGGTTTGGATATAACCGTGGAGGGCGTACTTGAACTCAACCGCGAGCGAGCACTTTCTCTTGGCGTGGAAGAGAGCAAAATTGCCTCTAATATTGCCGAAATATGCTCCAATTCCGATATCGATATCGTCGTAGAGGTTATGGGAGGCATAGAGCCTGCCAAATCTTTCGTTCTTGCCGCGCTAAATTCGGGTAAGTCTGTAGTAACTTCCAACAAAGAACTTTATTGCAAATTCAGCCACGAGCTTGAAAAAGTAGCAAAAAAGAACGGTTGCGGACTTTACTACGAAGCAACCTGCGTGGGTGGCGTGCCTGTAATCCGCGCTCTTTTGGATAATTTGCAAGGCAATAAAATTACCTCTATGATGGGAATTATCAACGGCACGACTAACTACATTTTAACTAAAATGTCTGACTGCGGCGCGCCGTACGGCGAAGTTCTTAAAGAGGCCCAAAAGCTCGGTTATGCCGAGGCAAATCCCACGTCTGACGTTGACGGCTTTGACGCGGCGTACAAGCTTTCTATACTATCAAGCCTTTCATTCCATACTAAAATCCCGTACACGGAAATTTACCGCGAAGGAATAGCGGATGTTGACCCTGTTGATATTCAGTACGGAAAACGCCTTGGTTATGCGATGAAGCTTCTTGCCATAGGCAAGAACGGTGAAAACGGAATAGAAGTCCGCGTTCATCCCGCGTTTATTAAATCTAACCATCCGCTTGCAAGCGTAAACGACAGCTTTAACGCCGTTTATATTACGGGCGACAGCGTGGACGACGTTATGCTTTACGGCAGAGGCGCGGGTGCGTTGCCTACGGGCAGTGCAATAGTGGGAGATATTATATATTGCGCAACTCACCAAGGTAATAATTATTCAACCTTTAAAAATACCGAAAAGGCAGACCCGTCTACAAAGTTTATTAAAAATTTCGAGAGTGAGTACTTTTTAAGACTGTCGGTAAACGATAAGGCGGGCGTACTTTCCAAATTAATGTCCCATTTTTCTAAGCATGGTATAAGTATTTCGCAGGTAATACAGGAGAAAGCGGAAAACGGTCAAGTGCCGCTTATTATCCTCACACATTCTACTTTTGAGAACGATATTAAAAAGACGGTAGACGAAATCAATTCCGCGTCAGACGTTACAAAAGTTTTATCGGTTGTAAGAGTAATAGCTTAAATTAATTTTAAGCCCCCGCCTATTGGCGGGGGCTTATTTTCTTATTCGTCGATTTTATGATAACCTTTTTTGGGCTTATGCTTGATAAACAGCTTGTATCTGAACCCGTACAGTAAACCTGCAATTACGACAAGTCCTGCTGCACCGCAGATAATTCCGACGGTAACGGGGGATATATCCAAAACGTCCAAACAGCGTACGTTTATCCACATTTGGTTTATTTCCGTCAGCTTATCTCCGAAATCGCGCATAACCACGCTGCGGCTTTTAACGTTTTCGGGCGGATACTGCGCAAATAACTGTCTGCCGCGGTTAATAATCATTTCGTTACCGTCTTCAAGTTCAAAGCAACTTGCGTCAGCGGAAATTATATATTCGTCGTCATAGCCGAAGAAGTAACTCACATCGTAATCTATCGTATCCGCACCGTCGTCCGCACCGTAGTTCCAATCAAGGTACTCGAACACGGTTTCGCCTGCAATTGCGGATGTATAGCCGATAAAATACATATTTCTGATTGCATTGTCGGGACGGGAGAGGAAGTTTACAAATGCCTCTGCCGCAGCCTTTCGTTGCACGTTTCCGTCAATTCCGCTCTTTAACATTACCCAGCCGTCAAACCAAAGGTTTGCGCACTCGTCGGGTACGGAATACCAAAGCTCCGTGCCGTCCTTGTCGGCTTCGTCTAAAATTGTTATCGCGTCGCCCGACCACTGATAGTTTGCAATGACCTTGCCCGTAACCATATCGGCTTTTCCCGCGTCCGTTTCAAATGAATAAACGTTGTCCTTAATAAGCTTTAAAACGTCTTCGGCGGCGGCAATGGTTTCGCTGTCCGTTGCGTTCATAATATCGCTTAAAGTGTTGCTGTCGAACTGCGGGTCGGTAAGCAAATCGCTTTTTAAAATGCCAAGAGCGGCAAAGTATGCGTCGCGCACGTTATCTTTTATGGTAACTTGCCGTTTGTAATTTTCGTTGAGTAGTATATTCCAAGTCGATACGTCGGCAACGTCGTCAATCTTTTCAGGGTTATAAACGATACCCGTCGTGCCCCACATATAACAAGCCGCGTACTTATCCCAACCGTATTGCGTAAATATTCCGTCAATATAAGGCGAAACGTTTGTCGAGTATTCGCCGTTTGCAAATTCTTCCGAATATTCCTCCAATTTATCTTCGGCTAAAAGTTTCATTATCATATAGTCGGATGGGCATACGAGGTCGTAAACGTCCCCCAAACTCAAACGGTTGTATAAATCCTCGTTCGTGCCGAAAGTGGAGTATTCAACCTTGACTTTAAAGCCGAAATCGCTGTCGTTGAACCATTCGGTAAAATCGTCGTATATAGCGTTCTCGCCTAAAATAGTTTCGCTTTCAAGGTCAATAGCTTCGTCGTCGTCCCAGCCGCCGAGGTCGATATATTCTTCCCAGTTGCACACGCGGAGCGTAATAACTTCTTCGTTGTCGGAACAGCCCGTAAAAGCAAAAGCAGAAGCTCCAAACATACCGACGGCAGCGGCAGCCGATAAAAACTTTTTAAATCTTTTCACGCTTAGCCTCCTTTTTTCTTCCCGCCGTAACGTTCATGACTACGACTACTACGATAACGATTAAGAAGATAAGGGTTGAAAGCGCCCAAAGAGCAGTTTTGACCTCTGTCTGACTGCCTTTCGTAGCGTTGACGACGTAAGTACTTATAGTATCAAAAGTGGAGGGCTTAGTGTAAGTGGTTACGAAATAATCGTCCAAAGAGAGAGTAACCGCGAGCATAAAGCCTGAAAGTATTCCGGGTATAAGTTGGGGCAGTACAACCTTGAAAAGCGCCTGCGCGGGCGTTGCGCCAAGGTCCAACGCCGCCTCGTAAAGGCTGTTATCCATTTGCTTTAATTTGGGCAGAATGGAAAGGTAAACGAAAGGCGTGGTCAATACTACGTGCCCTATACCTAAGGGAATATAGGTGTCCTTGCTTATGCGCAGCATAACGATAAGCAGAATACACAGTGAAAAGCCCGTTACGATATCCGCATTAACTACGGGTATCTGATTGGCGGTATTAATAAGCGTTTTAGGCAGCTTTTTTGAATAATAAGTTCCGATTGCGCCGAAAGTCGCAAGCACGGTAGATATGCACGCGCAGACAAGCGCAAGAAGAACCGTGCCTAAAATCATATTCCTCAGTTCTTCGTTTTTGAAAAGGTTTATATAATTCTCGAAGGAAAAACCGCCCGTATTTGCGCCTACAACCGTAGCTTCGGTGAAGCTGTAAACGGCAAGAACTAGTATGGGAATATAGATAAATAAGAGGACGAGGGCAAGCCAGATTATGCGTAAATACTTTTTCATAAAATCGCCCCCTTCTTTTGAGTATCTTTGTCGCTGAAACGGTTAGTAACGAGCGTAACGATAAAAATAATTATAAGCAGTATCAAAGATATAAGCGAGCCGTTGTTCCAATCGTATGCGCTGAAATAGCTGCCGATCAGGCTGCCCATTATGTAGGTGTTGTTGTAGAGCATATCCAGAACGACGTAGTTCGTCATCGAGGGAAGAAGAACCATCGTAATGCCCGAAACTATTCCGGGAACGGACAAAGGCAGGGTAACTCTTAAAAACACAGTTGCTTTGTTTGCGCCCAAATCGGAAGCCGCCTCCAAAAGGCTGTTATCGAGTTTTAAAAGCGAGGTGTACAAAGGCAAAATCATAAACGGCAGAAAGTCGTAAGTCATTCCTATTACCGAGTTTAAAAAGGGATATACGGAAATATTGCCTTCTATAACCGATAAAATCTCCTTCAATGCGGTAATTCTCAGCGTGAAGTTAATCCACATAGGAAGAATGAATAAAAGCAACAGAACGTGCTTTTTCTTCATTTTGCTTCTTGCAAGAATGTAGGCGGTGGGGTATGCGATTATAAGGCATACGGCAGTCGTAACTATCGCCACAGCAAAGCTATACAAAAGAGTGCCTAAGGTTTTCGTGCTTGTGAAAAAATTAGCGAAATTATTGAACGTGAAGTGTCCTTGTCCGTTAGTGAACGCGTAGTAAACGATAACGATAAGTGGAGCAATCACGAATAAAATCAAAAACACCGCATACGGAATACATAGGTGTTTTCTGTTAAAACGCAGTCCTTTCATTTTATTTATTCTCTCCCGCAGGCTTCAAGACGAGTTTAATTTTGTCCTTCGGAATTATAATACCGACGAGGTCTCCCGTGTTCCATGTATCGGGGCAGGAAAGAACGAAGTCCTCTTCGTTTTCTTCTGTTCTGACTATATAGCGGTAATGGTCGCCCTTGTAAATCATAGAAATAATGTTGCCCTGTGCGCCGCCGGCGTCCTTGTCGTCGCTCATAAGAATGTCGTGGGTATCAACTTCGACTTCGACTTCAACGCCCGTAAGGTCAACTTTTTCACCGTTTGCAGTAATAAGGTAACCTTCTTCGTCCAAACGGGAGGAAGGATAAAGTTGCGTTACGTCGCACTCGAATTCGCCGTCTCCGAATTTGACCGTGTTATTTTTGGTGATTTCTCCGTCGTATTTGTTAACCGTATAAACCTTTTCCATAAGGTGGATACCGTCAGGCTCTATTCTGAGACCTATCACGCTGCCGACGGGGGCGGTTGAGGTGCTTTGAATTATAATCTCGAACTTACCGATAACGACAGTGATTTCGTAATGCACGCCCTTAAAAACGGAAGAAATAACCTTGCCTTTGAGCTGTCCTTCACCGGGTTTGCAAATTTTAATATCCTCGGGACGAACGACTACGTCTACAAGCTGATTAATCTCGTAGTCGTCAAGGCAGTCAAACGTCGCGCCGCAGAACTTGACTTTAAGGTTGCCTACGACCGTGCCGTTAAATATGTTGCTTTCGCCTATGAAATCGGCAACGAAGGTGTTAACGGGCTCGTTGTAAATTTCGGTGGGAGTTCCCGTCTGCTGAATATCGCCGTCGTTTATAACGACTATTTTATCTGACATCGTAAGAGCTTCTTCCTGATCGTGCGTAACGTAAATAAAGGTTATGCCCAAACGCTTGTGCATATTTTTAAGCTCTATTTGCATTTCCTTGCGCATCTTTAAATCGAGCGCGCCCAAAGGCTCGTCCAAAAGAAGAATTTCAGGCTCGTTGACGATAGCGCGCGCAATTGCAATTCGCTGCTGCTGTCCGCCCGAAAGGGTGGAAACGCTTCGCTTCTCAAATCCTTCGAGGTCAACGATTTCAAGCGCTTTTTTTACTTTTTTATCGATTTCCGCTTTCGTGAGCCGTTCTTTCTTCGTGTATTTATCACCCTTGTCGTTGGCGTATGTGTTTTCTACTTTTTTAAGGCGCAGCCCGAACGCAATATTTTCGTACACGTTAAGGTGGGGGAAGAGGGCGTACTTTTGGAAGACCGTATTAACGGGGCGTTTGTTGGGCGGCAAGCGGCTGATATCCTCGCCGTTCAATAAAATTTTTCCCGAGGTGGGCAGTTCGAAGCCCGCAATCATTCTCAAAGTGGTAGTTTTGCCGCAGCCCGAAGGTCCTAAAAAGGTTACGAATTCGCCTTTTTTAACTTCAAGGTTAAAGTTGTCAACCGCTATCGTATCGTCGTCGAATACCTTTTTAACATCGATAAGTTCGATAATGTTTTCGCTTTTGCTCATTTGGGTTCTCCTGACAAAAAAATAAAGACGACCTGAAAGTCGTCTTCACACCAAAAATGCACAGTTGCGCATCTTTAACCGTAATCGTGTTTTGGATTTTTAGAGTCTATATAGCAAATACTTTTACTACTCTTATTGACCGTTTCACAAGTAACGCCCTTCAAGGCTTTGATTATAAAGTAATCAACTTATAAAATTTGAGCTTTTAACTCAATCAATAATGCGGCATGCGCCGCGCGGGTATTTGCGTGAACTCTGAAAAGTCCTATACCATAAGTTGAGTATAAGGTAAAAAAAAGCGATTGTCAAATAAAATTTAATAATATTTTCATTAAATGAGTTGATTTTTTAATCGTAATCGTTTAAAATCAATTAGGTACTGCGGAGATGGCTGAGCGGTTTAAGGCGCACGATTGGAAATCGTGTGACGGCTAATACCCGTCCGGAGGTTCAAATCCTCTTCTCCGCGCCAAAGTTATGCGCCCCGTAAAAGGGCGCATTTTTTTATTCACGGTATGGAACAAATAGAATTCACAATAAAAAACAAGCCGATAACTTTTAAAATTGCAATAGCGTTTACCGTAACTTCGATAGCGCTTGCGCTAATGATGATTTTAGTTATAATCGCATTCGGAATACATTTAAAGGTAAAGTTTATTTGGTTTATCGAAGTTATTCCCGCGGTATCGATGGTTTTTTCTGTTTTTGGGCTTTATACTTTCTACAAAGAAGAGTTTTCCTTGAAAGACGGCGTGTTTAAATACGTCAAAGTGTTCAAAAAAGATATAATTTTTAAAGCAATAACTATATCGTGCGTTTATATGCACCCGATAGGGTATAAAACAAAAATCGAGTTCGTCAATAAAAAGGGCGAAAACGCAGCAACGGTTTTCGACGACGGTACGATTTTGCAGGACGGAATACTTCTTGACGCACTAGAAAAACTTGGTATAGAAGTAAAAAGGAGCGGTTATGGCAACGAGTAAAGATTTTATCGGTTATATCACGGAGCGATTTAACGCGGACGGACTGACTTTCCGCCCTATGATGGGTGAGTATCTCGTCTATTATAAGGGTAAACTGATAGGAGACGTTTGCGACAACCGACTTCTGATTAAGCCCGTTGAAAGCGCAAAAAAGCTGTTGCCAGACGCCGAATATCAACCGCCGTACGAAGGCGCAAAGCCTTTGATTTTGGTCGAAAACATAGACGACGGAGAGTTCTTGCGCGAGCTGTTTGAAAAAACGTACGCCGAACTCCCCGAACCTAAACCCAAAAAGAAGGTGCAAAAATGAAGATAATCGACGCGCACGCGCATATCGCGCAATATATTGCAGGGTTCACCTCCCGCGGTGAATTAAGGGCTGTCGGTGGCGGGAAAGCACAGTATTCCACGGGCGAAATATTCCAGATGTTCCCGCCCGAAATGGGCGATACCGGCGTTACAGCGGAAGCGCTTTTAAATGTTATGGATAAGCAAGGCGTGGAAAAGGCTGTACTTTTACAAGGTAATTGGTTGGGATTTCATAACGAATATACTCACGCCGCCGTAAAGAAGTATCCCGACCGGTTTACGGGCGCGGCAACGTACGACCCGTTCTGTGTAAAGGTTGACGAAATCCGCAAGCATCTTTTTGAAGATTTAGGTTTTAAAACGGTTAAATTTGAGCTTTCTAACGGCTCGGGATTAATGGCTAACCGAGCGCCCGTTGACCTTGACGGCGAGATTATGAACGCTTGTTATAAGCACGCCGCGGAAAAGGGGTTGACCGTGGTTCTCGATATAGGCAGACCAAACAACCCTTGTTGGCAAGTGGATGCGGTTGCGTCGGCGGTGGAAAAGTACCCGCAAGTAACTTTCGTTATTTGCCATCTTCTTGCTCCGCAAAGGGCGGATAACGGTCTTTTAAAACAAGCGCTATCAAAGCTGAAAAAACCTAATATTTATTTCGATATTTCCTCGCTTCCGAGCAATCAAAAACCCGAAAGTTATCCCTATCCTACGGCTGTAAAGCATTTAATTGCCGCTAAGGAAACGGTAGGCGCAGACCGACTTATGTTCGGCAGCGATATGCCGTCAACTCTTGCCCGCGACAGTTACGGGAACTTGGTTAATTATATAGTCGAAAGCGGAGCGTTTGACCGAAAAGAGCTTGAAGATATTTTTTATAACACGGCACAAAAAGTTTATTTTTAACGAAATAAAGACGGGGCTTAAAGTCCCGTCTTTTGTTATATAAATTTTGCTTATACCTTAGTTAAGTAATTCCTTGACGTTATGAATAATTATGCGCTTTTATTCGTTTGAAAATGAATAAAAGCTGTGATATAATCAAAAATGTAATAAAAATATTCATTAAACTTTGTTAAGGAGAATTATGAATTACGTAGAAAAAGTTTTAAGAAACCTCAAAGAACAGAACCCCAACGAACCTGAATTTCATCAGGCGGCAACCGAAATTTTAACGACGCTTGCACCCGTGGTTGAAAAACACCCCGAGTATGAGGCGGCAGGGCTTTTGGAAAGGTTTGTAGAGCCCGAACGAATTATTATGTTCCGAGTGCCTTGGGTGGACGATAACGGAAACGTGCATGTGAACAAGGGCTACCGCGTTCAGTTCAACAGCGCGATAGGACCTTACAAGGGCGGACTCAGATTTCACCCGTCTGTAAATCTTTCGATAATTAAATTTTTGGGTTTGGAGCAAATTTTAAAGAACAGTTTAACGGGCCTGCCCATAGGCGGCGGAAAGGGCGGTTCGAACTTCGACCCCAAGGGTAAGTCTGACAGAGAGATTATGGCGTTCTGCCAAAGCTTTATGACCGAGCTTTACCGTCATATCGGCGCGGATACCGACGTTCCCGCAGGCGATATAGGCGTCGGCGGAAGGGAGATAGGTTATCTTTTCGGACAGTACAAGAGAATTCGCGACGAGCACGTCGGCGTTCTGACGGGCAGAGGACTGTCCTACGGCGGTAGCCTTGCAAGAACAGAGGCAACGGGTTACGGGCTTGTATATATTACCGAAGAGGCAATGAAGGCTCGCGGCGACAGCTTTAAAGGCAAAACCGTTATAATTTCGGGCTCGGGCAACGTAGCCATTTACGCTTGTGAAAAGGCGCAGAGCCTTGGCGCAAAAGTCGTTGCGATGTACGACAGTAACGGTTATATTTACGACCCCAACGGAATTAAACTCGATATTATC
Source organism: uncultured Clostridia bacterium (assembly GCA_947174415.1). Taxonomy (GTDB): domain Bacteria; phylum Bacillota; class Clostridia; order Christensenellales; family Borkfalkiaceae; genus Coproplasma. The sequence goes on along the minus strand of CAMWIW010000001.1, from coordinate 72,894 downwards.
AAAGACATTAAGGAAGTTAAGCGCGGACGCATTAAGGAATATGCCGAAAGAGTTAAGGGTGCAACCTATAAAGAGGGTTGCAGCGGTATATGGACTATTCCTTGCGACGTTGCGCTTCCTTGTGCAACGCAGAACGAAATCGACGAAAATTCCGCAAAAATCCTCGTTAAAAACGGCGTAAAATACGTCGGCGAAGGCGCGAATATGCCCTCAACGCTTGAAGCTATTTCAGTATTCCAAAAGCACGGTGTAGTATTTTTGCCCGCAAAGGCGGCTAACGCGGGCGGCGTAGCTACTTCTGCTTTGGAAATGGCGCAGTCGTCAGGCAGAATGTTCTGGTCGTTTGAAGAAGTGGATAGCAAGCTTAAAAACATTATGATAAATATTTATCATAATATTGACAGTGCGGCAAAAGAATACGGCTATGAGGGCAACTACGTTATGGGCGCAAATATAGCGGGATTTATCAAAGTCGCAACAGCTATGATGGCTCACGGAATAGTTTAAATTTATAAAAAACCGCATATTGCAGCGTGTTTCATAAAGATAGAAAGCAAGAAAAGATAAAAATTTTTTCTTGCTTTTTCATTGTAATTTTGGTATAATAAATTTATGATATGCAGTTATTTTGCTATTGATTATTTCTTGCATATCAAAATATTATTTTAAGGAGTCAGATATGCCGAATTTTTGCTCTAACTGCGGTACAAAACTTGACCCCAATGCAAAATTTTGTTCTAACTGCGGAAGTGCTGTTTCCGGTGTCGTAGCGCCCGCTCCCGCTCCCGTACAAAACAATGCCTCTGTTACCACAGATACTGAAGAGGTACAAACCGAGCTTTACAGTCTTTACAAAATACTTGAACCGGTTAGTGCGTTGGATATGGCTCGTCGTAAAGTGGATGCGAAAATTGCTGAACTGCGTGGACATCAGTTGGAAATAAGCGCAAGATTCCGCATGGATTTTGTATACTATGCGCCTTTTATCAGCTCATACTTCCAAGAAAGCTTTATATCCCCTACAAATAAAGAGGATATAAAGAGTTGGAAGGCGTTTGTCAAAAGGCACGCGGATTACAAAAGCGACCCAATTGATCAGGGTAAGTATGACTTGCAAGATATTTATCGGCTTTTCAAACAAAACCAATCAAAAGTCTTAAAAGATTTGGGAGTGTCATTTCTTTATTATAAAATGGGGTATTGCTTAGAAGAGCCTCAGACTCCGTCTAAATATTTGGATGCTTTTGTTTGCGATAAACACAGTAAATCCTCAATAAGTAACTACAAGCTAATCAATTATGGTAACTTTATAAACAGTTATCTTCAAAAAAAATTAGGAGATAAATGTGATGATTATCTAATGAGCATGTTGCTGGATTATTCTAATACTCTTGGCAACAGAGGTGAACTGCAATTGCACGACATAACGATGGGATATGCCTACGCAGCAAATTTGGAATCTAAAAATTTGCGTTACTTTGACAAGAGCTTGGGATTTCCCGAAATACAATATACTGAAAAAAGACCCTTCAATATGTGGGAAGTGGCAAATGCGGCGAAGAGCAGACTGGAAAGAACAGCTCCAATCAAAAAAGAGCTAGACGGTACGCTTGCCGAACTTCGCAAATTGAAAGGAAAAATCGATGGCGCAATTGCCGAATATATGAAAGACGTAGACCGTTACATAGAAAAAAATATAAAAATTATTCCTTTTTCGTATGCACACAATTGGGAGAGCGTGGCTTACTTCTTGCACCTTATCGTAAATAGGCGTGGCAGGGACATATACGAAATCATTAACCAGTATGAAATAGATATGAAGCATCGTGAACTAACCTCAGCACTTGTGGATATCCGTTCTGAAATCAGCAAGCAGACACAAATTTTGGGTAGCAGACTTGACGCCGTAAACCGCTCTGTTGTGCAAATGACTGACAAAATAACGAGCGCGATATATGACCAGACCGAAGCTTTGGGAACGTGCCTGCAAAATATCAATTATTCCGTGATAAGCACGGGTGCTAGTGTAGTCGGCGCAATTTCCAAATTGGGTAAGGCGATGGGGCAGGCGATGAACAATATGCAGTTTAGGGTTACTATAAGCTGACGCGCACTTACTTAAATATTTATTTAGCTCATTATTCTTCGGTTGCGGAGGAGGTGGGCTGCATTTATTTGTGAAAGACATTTAAACCCGCTGGATTAAGCGGGTTTTTTTGTTTCGGGTAAACTATAATTGACAAACAATCGCGGGTTTGATAAACTTAAATGGATAAATATGTTAAACGTCTTAGTAACTTCTATAAACGCCGTAGTGCCCATAATCTTGCTTATTCTTTTGGGCTACTTTTTAAAGCGGTTCAAATTTTTAAACGATAACTTCGTTAAAATCGGTAACAAGTTCGTCTTTAAAGTCTGCCTTCCGTGCATGCTGTTTATGAATATTTACGACGGTATGAACAGCTTTTCCGATATCCGTTGGGACGTGGTTCTTTATTCGGTAATAGCAATTTTGGTGATATTCGGCTTGGGACTGTTAACTGCAATTCTTACCACGAAAAAGAAAAACAGACGCGGCGTAATTCTCCAATGCTCTTTCAGAAGCAACTTCGCGATTATAGGGCTCGCCTTAGTCGGAAGCCTTGGCGGAGACGAGGGACTTGCGAGCATAATTTCGGCATTTTCTATCCCCGTATTCAATATTTTGGCTGTTATCGCGCTTTCGGTGTTTGCCGAAGAACCTGCCGCAGAAACGGCAGAGGAGCAAACGGATATACCCCGCGCAATGGAAGAGGGCGCGCAGTCTTCACCCGGTGTCAAGGCGGCAAAATCGAAACACAGTATTAAAAATATTCTTTTGAATATTGTAAAAAACCCGTTGATTATCGGCGTTGTTTTGGGGCTTGTTTTCGTGGGTATAAGAGAGATAGAGCGTGCCTGCTGCGGCGGTGAAATAGTTTTCAGCTTTAAAGAACATTTAAATTTCCTTTATTCTTGTGCAGGCAGTCTTAAAGCGATAGCCTCGCCACTTGCACTGATAGTTCTCGGCGGTCAATTCGAGTTTACCGCCGTAAAAGGAATGACGAAAGAAATTGTCGTCGGCACAGTGTGGCGCGTCCTGCTTGCGCCGTTACTCGGCATCGGGATAGCCTATATTTTAAGCACTTATACTGACTTGTTCACCTTCGGCGCGGAAGTCTATCCCACCTTGATTGCGCTGTTCGGAACACCCGTAGCGGTTTCAAGCGCCATAATGGCGGGCGAAATGCACAGCGACGAACAGCTTGCAACTCAGCTCGTCGTTTGGACGAGTTTATGCTCAATCGTAACTATTTTTGCAACTGTATTTATTATCGGGTTAATAACGGTTTAATTTATGAAAATTCTATCTATTACGTCCAAAAGTGCAACTTTTGAACTTGAAAACTTATCGCCTTATTACAGCGGTAATAACTTTTTAATCGAATTAAACGAAAAGCTCGTCCGTCAGGAAAACCGCAACGTGTTTTCGGTGTTCGGGCTTTCTCCTAACACGGATTACATATGCAAGGCTAACGGCGAAAGCGTAAAGTTCAGGACGTTACAGTCAAGCATTGAAATAAGCGTAACAAAATTCGGTGCGGTCGGGGACGGCATCCACGACGATACGGGTGCGTTCACCGTGGCAATGAACTGTTTGCCCGAAAATTCCGTATTAACTGTACCCGCAGGTCAATATTTGTTGAAGCCCGTGTTTTTTAAAAGCGGTATAACCGTTTACCTTGAAAAGGGCGCAAAGATCTGTGGCGCGGCGGCGCGCGGAGATTATCCCGTGTTGCCGGGCGTGCTCGAGGGGATAGGCTGCCGCAGAAATATAGGCACTTGGCAGGGCGAAGAGGACGACTGTTTCGCGTCCGTTTTTACTGCTTACGGTCAAAATAATATTGCTATTATCGGCGAAGGCGAAATCGATTGCGGCGCGGCTCAGGGCGATTGGTATTTCAATCACAGAGTAAAACGCGGCGCTTGGCGTCCGCGCGGATTATTCTTCAACCGCTGCGACGGCGTTACCGTGCTTGGAGTTACGGTAAGAAACACGCCGAGTTGGAATATTCACCCTTATTTTTGCAGTAACGTAAAGTTATACGATTTGGTTTTGGAAAACTCAACCGATATGCCTACGACGGACGGCATCGACCCGGACTGTTGTACGGGCGTAGAAATCATAGGCGTTAAAATTTCCGTAGGCGACGACTGTATCGCGCTTAAATCGGGAACTTTCGAGTTTGCCAAACGCTATAAAACGCCGTGTAAAGGCGTTACAATCAGAAACTGTCTTATGCGCGAAGGACACGGCGGAGTTGTTTTCGGCAGCGAGCTTTCGGGCGGAATAGAAGACGTAACCGTTTCCAAATGTCTTTTCGAGGGTACTGACAGAGGGTTAAGAATTAAGACCCGCCGCGGCAGAGGAAGAATAGGTAAGTGCGACGGCGTTACTTTTTCAGACATTGTCATGAAGAACGTAAAAGTGCCTTTCGTTATCAATATGTACTACAATATGGGCGACGAAACGGGACATACTGAATACGTTTGGTCAACGGATAAACTCCCCGTTGACGAAAGAACGCCGCTTATAGGCTCTTTTGTGTTTAAAGATATGGTTTGTACAGGCGTTGAATATGCTGCCGCGTCATTCCACGGCTTACCCGAAGCACCCATTAAAAGCATAACTTTCGACCACGTAAGCTTTACCTTCAACGAGAATGCGGAAGAGGGCTTCCCCGTCATGCGCGAAAAGAAAAATGCAGTAAAAAATCAAGGTCTTGATTTCAGGTGTGTGGAAAGAGTTTTTCTTAAAAACGTAGTCATTAGCGGTCAAATCGGCGAACCCGTGTTGACTGAGGACGTCAAAAAAATAACGATACTTTAATTTTTATAAAAACGGTGCTAACAGCGCCGCTTTTTTCATTTGACATTTATATTTAACTTTGATATAATCTAAAACAGATGTTGCAAAACAACAGTTTTAAATAGGAGATTTTTATGCCGCCAAAAGCAAAATTTACAAAAGAGGAAATTATTGATGCCGCGTTAGGACTTGTAAAGCGCGACGGGTTCGAAGCGTTGACCGCGCGTTCACTTGCCGAGGAGCTCGGCAGTTCGCCCCGTCCGATATTTACGGTTTTTAACGGTATGTTCGAGGTGGAGGAAGCCGTAACGGCAGCCGCAAGAGCTTTGTACGAAAATTACGAGGACGAGGGCATGAGCGGAGAGCAAGCCTTCAAAGGTTCGGGGTTAGGCTATATCCGTTTCGCTGCCGAGCAGCCTAAACTTTTCCGGCTTTTGTTTATGAAAGAAACCGACTTTGTTCCTAACTTGGATACGGTTTTAAGCGTAATAGATGGTTACTATGAAAAAATCATAGGTTCTATTCGGTCGGAGTACGGTTTCAGTTGGGAAACGTCGAAAGAAATTTACTTGCATATGTGGATATATTCGCACGGGATAGCAACTCTTCTTGCAACTAACGTGTGCGGATTTACGGAAGAGGATATTTCAAATATGCTGACCGACGTATGTTCGAGCATAATAAGGAAATACAAAGCGGAGGGCAAGCAATGATAAAGGCGGATAATATTGTAAAAACTTACAACGGCGGTACGGTAGAGGTTTTAAAGGGTGTATCGCTTGAAATTAACGACGGTGAAAAAGTTGTAATATTGGGTGCATCGGGTTCAGGTAAATCGACGCTTTTAAGCGTGCTTTCAGGGCTTGAACGAGCTGACGGCGGTAAAGCACTTTACAACGAAAAGGATTTGTCCTCGATGACCGAAAAACAGCTAACCGAATTCAGAAGAAATACAGTTGGATTTATCTTTCAGCAGTATTATCTTTTGCCTCATTTAAGCGTACAAAACAACGTCAAAATGGGGGCAGACCTGATAGGTAACAAGGATTACGTAGAAATTATAAAAGCCGTAGGGCTTGAAAATAAACTTAAAAATAAGCCTTCCGAGCTTTCAGGCGGCGAGCAGCAACGAGTGTGCATTGCCCGCGCACTTGCAAAGAAGCCAAAAGTTCTCTTTCTTGACGAACCCACGGGCGCTTTAGACGAAAAGACGGGCAGAGAAGTTCTCGACTATATTATAGAAATGCAAAAGACGAGCGGTTTTACTATGGTTATGGTTACGCATAACTTAAATATTGCAGAAACTGCGGATACAGTTATAAAAATGAACAGCGGGGTTATAACCGAAATTTACAGAAACAAAACGCCGAAAACCGCGTATGAAATAGGGTGGTAAACTATGGTTATAAGCTTTAAGGACGGCTTGAAGCTGTTCGGAATAATAATAGTAGTTTTTTGTGCGGTATTTGTTTGTACTTTTTTTCTGAATTTCTATCTCGACGCAATTGCAATAAAAGATACGGTTTTACCCGAGCAACAGGTGTTATATGACGCGCAGCTTGCTACGGCAAAGGTTGTCTGCGCAATAAGCGGCGGTTTTCTTGCATTAATTGCAATAGTTATGACGATTTTTTACATAAAGCTTTACGTTGACGGACATATGCGTCAACTTGGAATACTCAAAGCGATGGGGTGGTCGAACAAGAAAATCGCATTAAGGTTTTGGGTTTTCGGGCTTAGCGTATTTATTGGCGCAGCACTCGGATTTGGTGCAGGGTATATCGCAATGCCGTTTGTTTACGACGGCTTGACGATAGAAACTCTTAGCGTTGAAATTCATTTTCACGCAACACTGTTGATTTTTCTTGTAGCCGTGCCTACAGTTTTATATTCGCTGCTTTCATGCGGGTACGCTTTTTTGGCGTTGCGCCGTCCCGTAACAGATATGTTGAAAGGCAGAACCAAGAACAAAAAGCGCAAAGAAAAACCCGCAAAGGCGGGTAAGGAAAGGTCATTTCTCGTCGAAATGGGGGTAAAGACGGTTGGCGGCAAAAAGTTGCTTGCGTTCTTCGTGGCGTTTGCTTGTTTCTGCTTTTCCGCAATGGTGCAAATGGGCGCGTCAATGAAGCAACTGTCTACCGATACTATGGGGTTAATGATATTGATTATCGGTATAGTGCTTGCTGTAACGACTATGTTTATGGCAGTAACGTCATTAATCAGAAGCAACTTGAAAAACGTTTCAATGATGAAAGTTTTCGGCTATTCAATGAAGGAGTGCGCATTGTCTGTTTTCGGAGGATACGTTCCGATTGCCTTTTTGGGCTTTGCTCTCGGAACGGTATATCAGTACGGGCTATTGCGTTTAATGGTAGATATCGTCTTTAAGGAAGTGGGGACGATGCCTGATTACAGCTTCAACGTTCCCGTATTTTTTATAACGCTTGCGTGCTTTGTGGTTTTGTACGGCGCGCTTATGACGGCGTATGCGTTTAAACTCAACAAAGTTTCCGTAAAGGAAGTAATGCTTGAAAATTAAAAAACGGCTGAAATTATTCAGCCGTTTTTTGGTACTCCCGCTGGGAATCGAACCCGGAATTGCCCCTTAGGAGGGGGCTGTTATATCCATTTAACTACGGAAGCATAAATGCTTTTATTAAAAAGCATAGATAAAATTAAAATATAAAAGCGAGCGTTTTATGCGCTCGCTTAAAATTCGTTTTACGCCATTGCGTTGAGTTTTTTCGCAAGACCTGACTTTTTGTTGGCTGCCGTGTTCTTTTTAAGGATACCCTTAGAAACTGCGCTGTCTATAACGGAGCAGGTGTGGGGGAACAGAGCCGTTGCCGCTTTCTTATCGCCGCTTTCAACAGAAGCGAGGAACTTCTTAATTTCGGTTTTAACTTCCGACTTGATAGATTTATTTCTCGCGGTTTTCTTTGCGGTTACAAGAACGCGTTTTTTTGCTGACTTAATGTTAGGCATTTCATATCTCCTTTGGATACTTTGAACGTTAATTCTTTGTAATTCTATCATAAAAAAATGCTATTGTAAACTGTTTTTTATCGGCTTTTTGCAATTTTTTTAATATATTTTACGTTTGCAAAATATTTATATATACTGATGGATTTATCTCAATCTGCACCGCAAAAAATTTGCTTTTTCGACAGCGGTATAGGCGGGCTTAATTTAATGCACGAAGCTGCGCGTATATTGCCCGATGCGGAATTTTTCTATTTTGCGGACAACTTTAAAGTTCCATACGGAAGCTTATCAGACGAAGAATTAACGCACGCGGTAGACAGTATTTTTGCCGAAATTGCAAAAATTAATCCGTCCGCTGCGGTAATAGCGTGTAACACCGTAACAGCGCGTTGCGCAAAATTCCTTCGCGACAAATTTTCTTTTCCGATAGTTGGAATTCAGCCCGCAGTTAAAGAGGCGGTTCGTCGCGGCGGCAAGTGCGTTGTTTTTGCTACTCCCGCAACTGCGGGAAGCGCAAGCCTGAAAAAGCTTACCGACGATTACGGCAAAGGCTTGACCAAAGTGGTCGCCTGCCCCGATTTTGCCGCATTTATAGAGCAAAATATTTTCAATCTAAACGAGGAAAAGATTGCAAATCTTCTCCCCGATTTACAGGCTGATACAGTCGTTCTCGGCTGTACCCACTATATATTTGTAAAAGATGCAGTGCAAAAAAAATACGGTTGCCCCGTTTTTACAGGCGTTGAGGGGACGGTAAGAAGACTTTTACAGCTTCTCGGTAAAGACGGCGCTGAATTTTCCCCGCAAAGCCGTGAAATCACTTTTATCGGCGGTGATGAAGAGAAAAACAAACGCGTTTTTTATGAAGTTCTTTGTCGGACATAAAGGGCTCTGGGGAAATATTTCCCAAAAAATCCCAAAAAATTCCTAAAAAAGGGTTGACAATGGACGAGTTGGATGGTATAGTGTATTCATAAACCTACAAAAGGGCAATTCTATGTTTTACTTGACCGGTGAATATTCGCACCAAATGGACACGAAAAACAGAATACGTATTCCCAACAAGCTGAAAGGGGACGAAAAAGGTTTGTACTTTTCGAAAGGTACGAACAACTGCCTTTTTGTTTACTATGAGGAGGGGTTCAAAGAACTCATTCAGCAGGTAGAAGAAAAAAGCAAGATGTGCGACGAGGACGGTCAAAAGGCGTTAAGGGTTTTCGCAAAATCGTTCACTTACGTAGAGGGCGACGCACAGGGGAGAATGATACTTCCTCAAAAGCTTAAAGATTTCGCAAAAATCGATAAAGATTTGGTAATCTGCGGCGCAGGTTCACGAATCGAGATTTGGGCAAAAGAAGTGTACGATAAGTACTTCGAGAACGAGGACGAGAACTTCGACGACTTGTTCAAGAAGCTGGACATATAAATGAAAGAATTTTCTCATATCCCCGTTATGCTTGAAGAGTGTATGCAAGGTCTTTGTCTTAAAGACGGCGGTACTTACTTCGACGGAACGGTAGGAGGTGCGGGACATTCGTTTGAAATTCTTAAAAGAACCGCTCCGACGGGCAGACTTATAGCAACCGACTTGGACGACGATGCAATATTGGCGGCAGAGAGAAAGTTGTCGGTCTTTGAAGGAAGATTTAAAATTTACAAATCAGACTACAAAGACTTTGAAAAAGTTTTATCCGAAGCGGGCGTTGACAGTCTTGACGGGGCAATTCTCGATTTCGGCGTTTCGAGTTTTCAGCTTGATACCGAGGAGCGCGGATTTTCTTATATGAAGCCAAATGCGCCGCTCGATATGAGAATGGACCGTCGGCAAAGTCTTACGGCTGAAGTTCTTTTAAACGAGTATTCCCAATCCGAAATTTCAAGAATACTGAAAGAGTACGGGGAAGAGAAGTTTGCGTCTACGATTGCCGCAAATATCGTCAAAGCGAGAAATAAAAACCGATTGACGACTTGCGGAGAGCTTGTAGAAATAATAGAAAGCAGCATACCAAAAAAATTTCAGCAAAACGGACCTGCTGCAAGGAAAAGCTTTCAGGCAATAAGAATTGCCGTGAACGGAGAGTTACAAGGGCTTTACGAGTGTGTAACGGGGCTTACGAAACGACTGAAAAAGGGCGGAAGGATTGTTATTCTTACTTTCCATTCCCTTGAAGACAGAATAGTGAAGCAAGCGTTTAAGTATCTTGAAACCGACTGCATCTGCGACAAAAATTTACCCGTTTGTGTCTGCGGAAAAGTGCAGGAAGTGGAAGTTATCACTAAAAAGCCTATAATCGCAAGCGTCAAAGAAATGGCGTTAAATTCGCGCTCAAAGTGCGCTAAGCTTAGAATAGCAGAAAAAATCATTTAAATGCGATAGGGAGAAAGTTATGGCAGTCGCGGTATTGGAAAGGGATTTAAAAACCTTAGAAAAAACTGAAGAAGAAATAAAAGTTAATAACGGCTATAATACGCAAATGTCCGCGGACGAGCAGCATAACGCCCAAATCAGCGAAATTTATGCAAGGCTTATAAGCTCCACTTCTAACGTGGACGAAGTATTGGGACGGTCGCAGCAGAAAGCTACGCCTATGCCCCGCAATGAACTATTTGCTAAACCTTATCTTGTGGAAAATGCAAGGGCAGACGCGGAAATTTTTCGTGCAGACAGTCCCGTTAACCGCAAGGTTATGGATATGCAACCTGTTATGGTTGCAGAGGATAGCGAAGAGGAAAGCGAGGACTTGCGTCCGACTTCGACGACTATCCAATACAAAACTTACGGCGTCAATAAGACTGTTGAAGAGGGCAAAATAAAGAACACCGACGCGGAAAAGCGTGCGGGTTTGTCCAAAAAGGAAAAAATTATTATTGCTACGATAGTAAGCGTAATAATCGCAATGTTCGTATTGATTATCGTTAACTCGGCAATTATTTCGGGTATCAATGCGGATTTAGGCTCTCTTCAATCGTCTTTAGAGGTCGTTAAGGGCTCGTATGCAGGAATAAGCGACGAAGTTGCTAAAACTCTTGAAAACGCCGACAAAATGGCTACCGACTTTGCTTTGTCTTTAGGTATGATAAACATTGCAAACTAAGTTATTTCAAGCATATATGGGGGTCTATCAAAATTTTTAAGTATAAAAAAACAGGATTTTCTCTAACTGTATTACAAAAGAGGTTATTGTCATTGGGAATGGCAATAACCTTTATTTTTTGCATAATTATAGGTAGGCTTCTGTACGTTCAGATAGCTTGGGGCTCGGACTTGCAGGAGCTTGCGACAGACCAGTGGAACAGGGAAATACCCATAGTTGCCGCAAGGGGAATAATCTCAGACAGAAACGGAACTGTACTTGCAGGCAACCGCACGACTTACAGCGTCTTTTTAAGACCGAATGCAGTTGAAAACGCGGAGTATACCGCAACGGTTTTAAGCGGACTTTTTTCCTTAGACCCGCAGCAAATAATCGAAAAAATCGAAGGCGGAAAGGTTTCGGAAATAACCGTCGCGCGACAAGTCGGCAAAGAAAGCATCGAAAAGTTGGTTTCTTACGACCTTGCGGGCGTGTATTATTCGCGCGACAATTCCCGTCAATATTCTTATAACGACGCTCTTTGTCAGGTACTCGGATTTACTTCGAACGACGGCTCGGGGCTTTCGGGCATAGAAAAATATTACGATAATATTCTCAGCGGAATAAACGGTGAAATCACCTATTCAACCGACATTATCGGCATTGAAACGGATAATTCCGTGGTCGTTTACAAAGCGGCGAAGAATGGGGACGAGATAAGGCTTACTGTCGATATGGATATTCAGCTCGCTGCGGAGAACGCAATGCGCAGCGTTTATGCGTCAAGCGGCGCAAAGGCGGTTTCCTGTATAGTATTAAACCCGCAAAATTTTGATATTCTTGCGCTTGTAAATTATCCTTCTTACGACTTGAACGACGTCCCGCGCGACGATACGGAAACTTTAAACGCGCTTTCCCGTAACGGACTTGTGAGTGATATATATGAGCCGGGGTCAACGTTTAAGGTGGTAACCGCGGCGGCTAATATCGAGGAATATCTTCAAGGCAACGCCAAAGCTTTTTCAAATTCTTACGTCTTTAACGGTAGCCGAACGAGGACGGTGGACGGCACGAAAATTAAGTGTTGGTCGGACCATGCTAACGGCAAACATTCCAACCAAACGCTGGCGGCGGCACTCAATAACAGCTGTAACCCTTGCTTTACGGATATAGCTTTATCGCTTGGCAGTGAAACGTTTTATGAGTATCTTAACGCCTTCGGCTTCGGCAACGTAACGGGCTTGGACTTTACGGGAGAAGCTTTGGGAATGTTAGTGCCTCAGACGGCGGTAAGAGAATGTGATTTAGCGCGTATAGGTTTCGGGCAAACCATAGCGGTTACGGGAGTTCAGCTTGCATGCGCCGTTGCGGCGGCTGTGAACGGCGGCAACTATTACGTTCCTCATTTTCTGAAAAGCATAATATCCGCCGACGGCAAAACAGTCTCGGAATATGCGCCTGTACTAAAAAATAAAGTAATCAGTGAAAAAGCTTCTTCTATTCTTGCTGAAATGTTGGAGGGCGTAGTTACCGAAGGCAGCGGCACAAAGGCGTATATAGAGGGTTACCGCGTTGGCGGTAAAACGGGTACTGCGCAGAAATACGAGGGCGGACACGTCGCGCAAGGAAAGTACGTTTCGTCGTTCTGCGGTTTCTTTCCCGCAAACAACCCCGAATATCTTGCGCTTATCGTAGTAGACGAACCTCAGGGAACGTATTACGGCAGCGCCGTCGCCGCGCCCGTAGCAAAAGAAATTTTCGAAGATATAATCAGAATTAAGAATATTGAACGGTATATATAATGCAACTTAACGAGCTTTTGAAATATGTACAAGTGAAAGAAACGGTAGGGAAAACCGATATTGAAGTTAACGGGCTATGCACGGATAGCCAAAAGGTGAAAGAGGGTGATTTATTCTTCTGCTTTTCGGGCGCAAACCACGATTCGCACGCTGATATAAACGAAATAACGCAGAGGGGTGCAGTAGCCGTAATCTGCGAAAAAAAGCTGAATTGTCCGATAACCCAGATAATAGTTGACAGCGGAAGGGCGCAAATAGCGCGTGCGGCTCAGGCGTTTTATAATTTTCCTGATAAAAACCTGAAAATAATAGCCGTAACGGGCACAAACGGCAAGACTACAACAACACATATGCTTGCAAGTATATTCCGTTCAAACGGTTACAGTGTAGGGGTAATTGGCACTTTGGGAATTAGCTACGGAGAAAAATTCATTTCCCCCGAACTTACCACGCCTGACCCCGTATACCTTTATTCCGTGCTTTCGGATATGGTTGCCGCAGGTGTAAAATACGTGTTCATGGAGGTATCCGCACACGCTCTTTATTACGATAAAATCTACGGCCTCAATTTCGAGGTCGGGATATTTACCAACTGCACTCAGGACCACCTCGACTTTTTCGGCAATATGAAAAGTTACGCCGAATGTAAAAAACTGCTTTTTAAAGACGGGCGCTGTAAAGCTGCCGTAATCAATTCGGACGACGAGCTTGGAATGGAAATTCTTGCAACGGCAAAAAACGCGGTAAGCTACGGGCTTAAAAATCCCGCAGACGTGTTTGCTGTGGACGTAAGGGAAAGCCTTGACGGCACGGTTTTCGTATTGAACCTTCAAGACGAGCTTTACGAAATTAATTTGAAGTTGCCCGCAATCCACAACGTGTACAACGCAATGGCGGCTGCCGCTTGCGCAAAAATTCTCGGAATTAAAATAAGCGGAATTGCAAAAGGACTTTACGGGTTAAAGAGCGTTTCGGGCAGACTCGAAAGGGTCGCCAAGTACAACGGCGCAGATATTTTCGTCGATTTTGCGCACACGCCCGACGGGTTGGAAAAATCCCTGCAATCACTTAAAAAACTTTGCGAGGGCAAGCTCTATTGTCTGTTCGGTTGTGGCGGTAACAGAGACAGAACTAAGCGTCCGCTTATGGGCAAGGTAGTGGCGTCTTACGCAGATTTTTGTATAATAACCTCCGACAATCCAAGATATGAAGACCCGTACGATATAATTAGCGAAATTGAAGAAGGGGTTAAACCAACGGGCAAAAAGTACGTTACCGTGTCAGAAAGAGAGGTTGCAACCGAGTACGCTATAAGACTTCTTGAAAAGGGAGATATTCTTTTGGTTGCAGGCAAGGGCGGAGAGCAGTATCAGGAGATTATGGGTATAAAACACAGCTATGATGACAATACAGTTATAAAAAACATAATCGGCGGTTAAATGAAAAGTATATTCATTTCAATGCTGTTCGCATTCTTGGCGTCAGGGGCATTATTGTTATTAATTTTGCCCTTATTGAGGCGCATGAAAGCGGGGCAGTACATTTTAGGATACGTCAAAGAACATAAGAATAAAGGCGGCACGCCTACTATGGGCGGGCTTGCCTTTATTTGTGCTATCGTAATAGTCGGGTTCTGCACGCTTGGTTTTAACGGCGGCGAGGTTAATCTGACTTTGGCTATAACCGCAAGTTTTATGGTTGTAGGTTTTTTAGACGACTTTATAAAAATCTATCACAAGGAAAACGAGGGTTTAAAGCCTTATCAGAAGATTATTTTTCAGATTTCAATAGCAGCGGTCGCGGCACTTTACTGTTATTTTAACGGCATAACCCGACTGAATATCCCATTTACAGGCATTTCGGCGGACGTAAGCTGGGGAATAATACCTCTCGTTATTTTTATTTTTACCGCAACCGTTAACTGCGTGAATTTGACGGACGGTTTAGACGGACTTGCCGGAGGGACAAGCTGCGCGTATCTCTTCGTTTTGGGGGTTATGCTTGCCATTAAGGGCACTTACTTTTCCGTACTTTGTTTCATAGGCGTCGGGGCGGTGGCGGCGTTTCTCGTCTTTAACGTCAACAAAGCCGCAATTTTTATGGGTGATACGGGCTCGCTTGCTCTCGGCGGGTTAATATCTTGCCTTTCGGTATTTTCGGGAAATTCGCTTTATATTCCTATCATAGGAATAATGTTCGTAATTTCGGGAATATCCGTGATTGTACAAGTCATATATTATAAACGGACAAGGAAGAGAGTGTTCCTGATGGCGCCTTTGCATCACCATTTTCAGATGAAAGGCTATACGGAGTGTAAAATCACTTTCTGCTATTTCGCACTCACCGCCTTCGTCGGAATAATTTGTTTGATTTTTTGGTGAGGTAAAATGTATTTTAAAAGTCAGAAGTTTTTCGTAGCGGGTATGTCGGTTTCGGGTGAAAGCAGTGCCCGCTTTTTGCTTGAACGGGGTGCGGACGTATATATATACGACGACGTAGTAAGCGATAAGGTACAAGCCGTGATGGCAGAGCTTTCGGGGATAGGCGCACACATAGTAACTGCCGATACTTGTGAGGCTGCCGCTTTGAAATGCGATATTCTCGTTTTAAGTCCGGGTATCCCCATTGACAACGCCCTTCCCGTAGCATTCAGAAAGCAGGGCAAGGCAATTATAGGCGAAGAAGAACTTGCGGCAATGTTTTTAAGAGCAACTGCGGTTGCGGTAACCGGTACTAACGGCAAAACGACTACCGTTACTATGCTTAACGAAGTGCTTAACGCAACGGGCGCACACAGCGTAGCTTGCGGCAACAACGGACATCCTCTTATAGAAGAAGTGGAAGATTTGACGTTTAACGACTACGCCGTAATCGAAATATCTTCGTTTCAGCTCGAAACTCTTTCGAGCTTGCGCCCCCATATTGCAGTGGTTACGAACGTAACGGAGGACCACCTCAACCGACACTACAATATGGAAAATTACGTATTTTTAAAATCGAAAATTTTAAAGAACCTTAGAGAGAGCGAGTACGCCGTGTTAAACTACGACGACCCCATCGTGAGAGAATTTGCAAACAAGACTAAGGCTAAAGTAGTTTATTTCTCTATGCAGACCCGCGTAAACGGCGCGTATTACGAAAACGGCAGCGTCTATTTTAACGGTGAAAAATATTTTGACGTAACCGAATTGACGATAAACGGAGTACATAACGCCTACAACGCGCTTGCTTCGGTTGCTGTTGCGGGAATTTTAGGTTTAGACAAAAAAACGACCTCTCAGGCAATTTGCGCTTTCAAAGGAGTAAAGCATCGTATCCAAGTAGTGAGGGAAGTCAACGGCGTAACGTACGTAGACGACAGCAAGGGAACGAACGTGGACGCATCCTTGAAAGCGGCGCAGTCAATGGCTAATCCCACTGTAATTCTTTTGGGTGGCAAGGATAAGGGGGACGATTACGTGCCTTTGTTCGAGGGGCTCGGTTCAACACCCGTAATTCACGCCATTATTTACGGCGAAAATAGGTTCAAAATGCTCAACGCCGCAATAAAGGCGGGCTTCGTCGGTTTCTCTTTGTGCTCAGAATTCAACACGGCTGTAAAACTTGCGCAGTTTATCGCAAAACCCGGACAGTGCGTGCTTTTAAGCCCCGCGAGCTCCAGCTTTGACAGCTTCCTGAACTATGAAGAACGCGGCGACGCTTTCAGGGAGATAGTGGAAAAAATAAATGAAACCTTCTAAGGCAGAAAAGAAAAAAATATCGCCGCTTATAAGGGCGAACGAAAAGACGAAAAAAACTACGAAAGCGGGCGACGTCCCGCTTTTAATTTGCGTCGCGTTTATGGCTTGCTTCGGTTGCCTTATGATTTATTCGGCAAGCTCGTATACGGCGGAAGTGCTGTACGACGACAGCCTTTATTTTGTAAAGAAACAGCTTATAGGCGTAGTTCTCGGTTTGGCGGCAATGGTCGGTACTTGTTTTTTGCCGTATAAAAAGCTGATTAAGCTTAAATTTCCCGCAATTATCGTAGCGGTAATTTTGCTTGCGCTCGTGTTTGTGCCCGGCGTGGGAATAACCAACTACGGCGCAACCCGTTGGATAGGTTTCGGCGGAATAACTCTTCAACCTTCGGAAATAGCGAAATACGCATTCGCGCTTTTTGCCGCAGCGTATTTTGCCAAAAATTACGAAAAGGTAAAAACGGTCAAGGGCGTTCTGCCCGTTTTGGGTGTGGGTATACTTTTCTGCGTCCTAATTATCATCGAGCCGAACATGTCCATAACGATGTGCGTAGGACTATTAATGCTCGGAATAGTTTTTTTAAGCGGAACTAACTTAAAAACTTTTCTGATACTGTTAATACCTTTCGTGATTGCCGTGCCCGTACTCATAATTTTAGAGCCTTACCGTTTACAGCGGCTCAGTGCGTTTATCGACCCTTGGGCTTCCCCTAAGGACGAAGGGTATCAGCTTATTCAGTCGCTGTACGCCTTGGGTAACGGCGGACTTTTCGGAAAAGGTCTTTTCAACTCCACGCAAAAATACAGGTTTTTGCCCTTCGCAGAAAGCGATTTCATTCTTGCGATAATGGGGGAAGAGCTCGGCTTTTTCGGTCTGCTGATTTTCTTTATTGTCTGCGGATTTATCGTATACAGAGGTTTTAAGATTGCGAAAAACTGTAAAGACAGGTTCGGATTTTTGCTCGCGGCGGGGTTTACACTCGTCTACGGAATTCAGGTTGCTATAAACGCGCTCGTAGTCAGCGGAACGATACCGCCTACGGGTTTGCCTTTGCCGCTAATAAGCAGCGGTAACACTTCACTGATTATTACAATGGCTTCGATGGGAGTTCTTTATAATATATCCAAAGTTAACAACGGCGGGTAGCAAAACATATTATGAAGTAAGGGTAACGAGGTGAATTGTATATATTGCCGTTACCCTATATTTACTATTCGGAGTCAATATGGAAAAATACATAATAAACGGAGGAAACAAGCTATACGGCAGTGTGGAAGTTCAATCCGCAAAAAACTCGGTTCTGCCTATACTTGCCGCAACGGTCCTGACGGACGACAAAGTAAAAATATTAAAAGCACCTAATATAACCGACGTTAAAAATATGGCAAAAATTCTTTCAAAGCTCGGCTGTAAAGTCGTGTTTGAAGACGGCAACCTGATAGTGGACGCGTCTGTTTCCGATTGCTATGAAATTCCGAGAGAGCTTGCGCACGAGTTGCGCTCTTCGGTTTTTTTACTCGGTTCTGTAATATCCCGTTTTCATTCTGCAAAGATTGCCTATCCCGGCGGTTGCGATATAGGGTTAAGACCCGTTGATTTGCATCTTGCGGGATTGAAACGCCTTGGCGTTGAGATAGAGGAGGAAAACGGTTACATAATATGCAAATGCGAAAAACTCAAAGGCAACGAAATTATGCTTGACTGCCCCAGCGTGGGCGCAACTGAAAATCTTATGCTTGCCGCTGCAAAGGCGGAGGGTACTACCGTAATAAAGAACGCCGCGAGAGAACCCGAAATCGAGGATTTACAGCGGTTATTGAATACTATGGGCGCAAAAATGCGCGGTGCAGGCACAGGAACAATAATAATCGAGGGGGTAAAAGCCCTTCACGGCTGCGATTATTTGCCCATTCCCGACAGAATAGAAGCCGGCACTTTTCTGATCGCTGCGGCAATGTGTAAAGGTGAGGTAGAGCTTAACCACGCCTGCGCCGAAAATATAAGCTCACTTTTACATAAACTTAGGGAAAACGGTTGCAAAATTCACGTAAATAATGATAAAATAATCTTAGAAAATCATAGACGGCCAATTTCTGTCAAAAGCGTTGAAACGCAGCCTTACCCGGGCTTCCCTACTGACTTACAGGCGCAAATGACTGCGCTTTGCTGCATTTGCCACGGTCAGTCGATTATAACCGAGAACTTATTTGAAACCCGTTTCAAATACATTCCCGAACTGAGAAAAATGGGAGCTGACGTAACCGTTATTAACCGAAACGCATTCGTGCGCGGAGTGGAAAAATTCAACGGCGCTACGGTCGTTGCCCACGATTTGCGCGGAGGTGCGGCGTTGGTTACGGCGGGGCTTGCAGCAGACGGCAGAAGTGAAGTTCTTGATATTTCCCACATAGACAGGGGATACGGCTCTTTCGAATATAAACTCCGCTCTATAGGCGGCGATATCGTAAGAGTGTCTGTTTAGCTTTATGAAACACTTAAGAAAAATAGGCATACTTATTATTGCAATAATTATGGCTGCGGCAATTGCCGTGGGTACTTGCGTTGTTTACGCCGTAAGAAACGTAAACGTAACGTTATTAAGTTATCCTGACGGTAACGGTGAAGAAAATTTGGACGCGGAAATACTCAAAGTAAAACAAGCCGTTCTCAATAAGGTTCGCGGCAGGGTTATTTCTTCGGTCGGCGAAGAGGACGTTTCCACTTGCCTTGACGACAATTACTTTTTGGAAAGCTTCGAGAAAGTCTATCCGTGCACGATAAATATTACCGTTCAGCAAAGAAGAGAGGTTTTTGCGGTATTTGACGGCGAGGTTTATACGACCTACGACGACGAAGGCAAACTTATGCGGATTTCCGAGAATAACGTAAATTTCTGCGACGGCGCGCCGAATTTGCTTTTGGAAGGAACTCACGGTGAAGAGGACGTAAAGACGGTTGCTACTATTTGCGCTATGTTCAAGAGCAGTGAAAACTTCGGCTCGCTGAGATCGACGGTGGAAAAGGTTACGCTTTACACGTCGCAGACTTCTATAAGTACGGACAGCGATAAGATAATTTTCAGTTTATGGTGCGGACTTTCAATCGAAATTCGTGATTATCCTAAATACACAGCCGAGAAAATTGCAAGAGCGTACAGCGAATTTTCAAAGCGAACGCCCGAGGAAAAGCTTAAAGGCAGAATTTATTGTATGGCCAACGACGCGGGCGAGATAAGAGCGACTTATAACGCCAACGCATAATCAGTATTCAAAAAAGCGGTTTTACACCGCTTTTTTTGTTTATTCTGTTGACTTTTACATTACCCTATTATATAATAGATTATATAATACATAATGGGGTTTATGCGTATGCGCACGAACTGCGTCGCAATACTTGATATACGTTCAGCCGAGATGACCGCAGTCATCGGTGAGAGGGGTGTAAACGGTACTTTTATTATTAAAAGTAAGTACACCGGCTCTTACGACGGCTTTGCCGAAGGAGAGCTTTTAGACGTTAGCAACTTCATATCAGTCGTTAGCGATTTGGTTAAAAGCACCTTATCGGGCGGCGGCGGTGTTAAAAGCTTTTACGTCGGCGTGCCGGGTGAATTTTTAAAACTCGTTAACGTGGATAAAATTATCAGTTTTCAGTCGGCAAAGAAAATAAATGCGAACGATTGCAGAACGCTTATCGGGCTATGCACTCCTGCCGACGACGACAAGTGGAAAACAATTCGCCACAGTTGTCTATATTACGTCTTATCGGACAAGCGTAAAGTTATAGACCCCGTCGGTGCAGTCAGCGACAGTTTACAGGGAAGATGCTGTTTTTATCAATGCAACAAATCCTTTATCGGGTGTCTTACGGCGGCGTTTAACAGGTTTAAGGAAATTACTTCCGTCAATCTTATTCCCATTAACTGCGCAGAGGCAATGTATTTAGTCGAGCCCGAGCTTCGCGACGAATGTGCGGTATTATTCGATTTCGGATACATATCTTCAACGTATAGCGTCATTTGCGGTAACGGACTTTTGTACAGTGAATCCTTTTCCGTTGGGATAGGACATATCGCATTCTATCTTATGACTGAACTCGATATTCCTTTTGAGGTTGCCTCAACCTTTCTTTCTACGGTTAATCTCAACGCAAAAGAAAAGCTTACGAGTATAGAAGAGTGTATTTACGAAGGCACTTCCTATAAATTTTCCACAGCAAAACTTCGCGACGTTATAAGGGAAGGTCTTGACGGAATTTGCGAAACGATTGAAGAGTGCAGACAGAGTTTTTCGGGCAGAAACATCGACGGAAAGCCGTTGCTCGTTACAGGCGAGGGCATAAAAGTCGTAAGAGGAACTGCGGAGCATCTTGCGGGCAGACTTGTCAAAAGCGTTGACGTGATTGCACCGAAAGTGCCTTATTACGACAAGCCGCATTTTTCTTCGATGTTAAGCCTTTTAAATATGGCTTTGGACGATGAGAATAATTCTTAACCATTTAACGGAGGTTAAATATGTTTAACGATTTACACGGAATAGGCTCTAACGGAATTACGGGCAGAGCGAAAATCAAAGTTATCGGAGTAGGCGGTGCAGGCAACAATGCCGTCAACAGAATGTTGGACGCAGGCATTAACAGCGCCGAATATTACGTTGTTAATACTGACAGCCAGATTTTGACGCTTTCTCCTTGCGAAAATAAAATTCAGATAGGCAGCGCGCTCACTAAAGGACTTGGCGCAGGTGCTGACCCAGAAGTCGGAAGAGCTGCGGCGGAGGAAAGCAAAGAGCTTTTAACCGACGCTATAAAGGGCACTGACTTGCTGTTTATTACGGCAGGTATGGGCGGCGGTACGGGTACGGGAGCTGCGCCCGTCATTGCAAAGATCGCCAGAGATTTAAAAATTTTGACTATTGCAGTCGTTACCGAACCTTTCAGTTTCGAAGGCAAAAAGCGTATGGAGAATACTGCAAAGGGGCTTGATAATCTCAAAAAGTACGTAGATACGCTCATAGTCATACCCAACGACAAGATAAAGACGGTAGTTGCGAAGAATACGCCTATGACCGAAGCACTTCGCGTTGCCGACGACATTTTGAAACAGAGCATAAGGGGTCTTACCGAGCTTATCGTTAACCCTTCGCTCATTAACCTTGACTTTGCAGACGTTAAAACTATCCTTAAAGATAAAGGCATTGCTCACCTCGGCGTCGGTGTGGCTAAGGGCGATAACAGAATTATCGAGGCAGTCCGCGTTGCCGTTAACTGTCCATTATTGGAAACCACTATCGAAGGAGCGCGCGGCGTAATTTTAAACGTTGTCGGCGGCAAGGATTTGACTATCGACGAAGTTACGGACGCTGCAGAGCTTGTTAAGAGTGTCGTTGACGCTTCCGCTAACATTATATTCGGTGCAAGAATTGACCCCAACGTTCAGGACGAGGTGGAAATTACCGTAATCGCGACTGGCTTCCCCGGTTACGATACGACTAGGCGTGATGACGACGTTTCAAGATTTTCGGGTAGCGTTAATTACGAAGACGGACTTTACGGCGGCGGAATGAGGAGAATGACGGTTAGCGAGCCTTACTATAAACCTGTACAGCCCGTTCAGCCTGTGCAACCGCTTCAACCGTTGCAGCCCGAACGTCCCGTCCAATACGTTCAGCCGGTACAGCCCGTTCAGCCGAAGAGCGAGGAAATAAACATTGAGCGTCAGCCCGAAAAGAACGTGCCAAAATTTGCACAGCTTTTGAAAAATTTCGGCAAAAAACGCGATAATTAAAAAATAAAAATAATAGCGAAAAGGCGCACGGTTAAAGTCGTGCGCCTTTTCGTTTACAAATTCAGTATTAATTTAACTGACGGAAAACTAAATATGACCTATTTTTTAAGTTCATCATAGTAAGCCGTAAGGATTGCTTTTTTCAAAATATCTCGGGTCGCGGTGTCAAGTGGATGTGCAATATCCTTATAATCGCCATCATTAGTTTTTCTGCTGGGCATCGCAATAAACGCGCCTTCAGCGGATTCGATTATCTTAATATCGTGTACGACAAAGCATTGGTCAATGGTAATCGAAGCAACTGCTTTAAGTTTATTGTCCCCCTTGTTAACTAATCTGATTCGTACATCTGTGATTTTCATAACTCACCTACCAGATAATACTTTCATTGCAATCATTGTACAATAAAAGATAAATAAATTCAATACTTATTTAAAAATTTTTCCCATTTTTTTAAAAAAAACTACAAAAATCGTGCTAATAACCCAAATTAATTAATAAAATTTAATATGCGGAAAAGTTTTTTGGAGTTTTACGACAGTTTCTATTTTATAGGTATCGGCGGAGTAAGTATGAGCGGGCTTGCCAAATATATTCTGGCTTGCGGCAAAAAAGTAGGCGGTAGCGATAATTACGCCGGTGTGTATACGGAAGAACTGTCTAAAATGGGCGCTAAAATAGAAATAGCGGAAAGCAAGGGCAGTGTAAAATATTACGACGTGGTAGTTTATACCGACGCAGTAAAAGAAAACGATATTCAGCTAATTGAGGCGCACGAGCTGAATAAAACCGTTCTTTCGCGCGGGCAGCTTCTGTATGAGATAAGTCGCGATTTTAAAAAAGTTATAGGTGTATCGGGCTGCCACGGCAAAACAACGTGTACGGCTATGCTCGCGCACGTTTTTGCGTGTGCGGGAGCTAAATTCGGCGTGCATATAGGCGGGCGGGATAAGACCTTTTTAAACGGCTTTTACAGCGGCAGAGATTTCTTTATTACCGAGGCTTGCGAATACAAAAAGAACTTCCTTTTATTAAAGCCTGATATTGCCGTCGTTTTAAACAGTGCGCCCGACCATCTCGAATGTTACGGCTCGGTTGCTAACTTGCGTTCGGCGTATAACCACTTCGCTGACAGTGCGGAAATAGCCATCGTGCCTTACGGTGATTTAAAGGTGGAGGGGATTACATTTGGTTATGAAAAGAACGCCCGCTTTTGCGCCAAGCGTATCGTTTGCACCAAGGGGCGTTATAGCTTTACCGTATTTGACGGAGACGGTAAATTAGGAAATATAACATTAAGCGTTTACGGAAAACATAACGTATTAAACGCTCTTGCTGCTACGGCTGCTGCCCGTTCCGCGGGTATACCGTTTGCGAGGATAAAGGAGGGGCTTGCCGACTTTACGGGTGTGGAGAGGCGGTTTGAAAATATAGGCAAATACAGGGGCGCGCGTTGTATTGCAGACTATGCGCATCATCCTGACGAAATCAGCGCAACTTTAACCGCTGTAAAAAAAATAAACGACGGAAGGCTCTTCGTTGTTTTTCAGCCTCATACATATTCAAGAACAAAAAATCTTTTTCAGGAATTCGTCAAGGTTTTGTCGGGTATCAACAATTTGCTTATATATCGAACGTTTGCGGCGCGCGAATACTTTGACGATAAGGGTAGTGCGCTGACTCTGTCGCACAGCGTAAAAAAATCCCGTTACGGTGATAATATTGAAGACATAACAGATTTTCTTCGCGCCGTCGATGAGGACGACACGGTTCTTTTTCTCGGTGCAGGCGATATATACGATATTGCAAAATATATTATAAATATTCAAGTTACTAAATAATTATACATATACCAAAACCATTATTTTCAATCGATTAATCAAATTAATTATTCAATATTTCAAGCATATTAAGGGGTGTATCCGATATTTAGCGAATTAATAAATGTTTTTAATGACATGGTTTTAAATTTTATTTATGTAAAATTATACATTTATAAATAATTCTTAAATCTAAATAATTCAAGACCGTTGCGCGCCCGTTTCGGGTGCGCTTATTTATATATAAATAAATTTAATTTGTCATTTTATTTTGTTGTCATTTTGTTTTGGAGATGTTATAATTAAAAGCGGATAATAATTTTTACGGATTTGTAAAATTCGGAGATTTGAACGTGAGCGACAAGAAAAAAGACAAAAGCGAAAAAATTTCATATATTCTGACGAAAGAAACGATAGGAATGACTTTGATGTTATTCAGTGTTATCGTTCTTTTAATGCTGTTAAGTCATAGGGCGATTTTTGCGGGAATAGGCGGAGCTATCTGTACTTTCATGTACGGCGTTTTCGGCTACGGTTCGATTTTAATCGTAATGCTTTTGGGTTATCTTGGTGAATGGCTTGTCTTCGGTAAAAAGTTCAAAGTCGGTTTTAAAAAGACTGTAACGATTTGCTTAACCGCCGTAATGCTGTTTTTTCTCTTTCACGCTGTATCAACGCATACTTATCCAATAAACGGATACGGTCAGTATATTTCGGATTGTTATAGCAACGCTCAAAACGGCTACTCGGGTTACACGCTCGGCGGCGTAATTTCCGCAATCGTGGTTTATCCCGTTCTTGCAATGGGCGGCTACGTAACGGCATACGTAATTTTCAGTTTGCTCGTTATTTTGTGCGGCGCACTTACGTTTTTTGCGTTTAAAGGTACGGTTTCCGTCCGCAGAATTCGCAAAGTAAAAATTAAAGACAGCGAAGTAGAAGAAAGTTATGCTACGCCCGTTGCAAAGGCAGTACCTGTAAATATCGAGTATGCGCCCGACGTTGTGCCTCAGCATGCTAACGCAGAAATGCATCAGCCGCAGGTTGAAGAAGAAAATAAATTTTCCCAAAAGAACCTCGGCAGAAGAATTTTGTTTGAAAAGGGTGAGTTTGCAGCCGAAAGCTACAGAAGAAATATGATTTTTAATGAGAATTCGTATTTTAATCACCCCGTAACGAGCGAGGCTGATTATTTAAGCAGCTTCACTTCGGGCAATTCCGAAAAGTCAAAGTCCGAAAAGCAGCCGAGCTACACACAAAGTTATCAGTACGACGTTTATAATCAATCGTCGGCAATGCCTGCCAATTACGTAGTTGGTGAAAAGCCTAACGGGGAATACGGTTCTTACGGACAAGAACCCGCATATCAGGAAGAACAACCGTATTATGGCGGCTACGAGGAGCAAGCGGACATACAACCGTCAGAACCCGAGCCTGAAGAAGTCAGTTATCCCCAACAGGAAGAACCGTACAGTCCTCCTGCAAGAGAGCGCGGACCGGTAGGCTTTAATGATTCTTACCAAGAGCAGCCCGCTATAGAAGAACCTCGCGTTGAGGAAGTCAGAAACGAAGCTCCTAAGGAAGAAAAGAAGGATACAAACGTATACAACATATTCGGCGACGCTGCGCGTGCGGAGAGGGGAGTACCCGCCTCGCAAAGAGGGGAGCGTAGCAATGCCGAACTTTTCGACGACGACGGCACGGACGACGGAGATATATTTGCCGTTCGTTCCGACCGCAACGAAGTTGGCGGACGCTCTGAAAACGATAGCGTAAGAAGAACGGAACGCGCAGTGCCGCCCGTTCCTCCCGTCGTACCTGTAACGCCCGAGCGCGTTTCGAGAAGAGCCGAAGAGATTAAGCGTGTTGAAAAACCCGTAGAACAGCCCGTTGAAAAGGTTGAAGAAAAGCCCAAGCACGTTTGGAAGAAGTACGTCAGACCTTCGCTCGACTTGCTTGATAATTACCCTGAAAACTCAAACGTGAACACGGGTGAGATAGAAGACAATAAAAGGACGATCGTACAAGCTCTCGAACGCTATAAAATTTCAAGCGAAGTGGCAAATGTAACGATAGGGCCTGCAATTACCCGTTACGACGTAATTATTCACGATAAAACTAACATAAAGCGTTCGCTCGGCTACCGCGATGCAATCGCAATGGAGCTTATGAAAGAGAACGTAACGGCATATCTGAACTATTCTAAGGGTGCGCTCTCAATCGAAGTGCCTAACAACAAGCGGTCGATAGTCGGACTTAAAACGATGCTTGCAAGTTCGAAGTTTATAAACAGCAAGCAAAATTCACTCACTTTTGCTCTCGGCAAGAATGTTGAAGGTGAAGTCGTTTGCCCTGATATAACGAAAATGCCGCACCTTCTCGTTGCAGGTACTACGGGTAGCGGTAAAAGTATCTGTTTAAGCGCACTCCTCGTAAGTCTCCTTTACAAGTACGGACCTGAGGAATTGAGGCTGATACTCGTTGACCCCAAACAGGTTGAGTTTATTTCCTACGATAAGCTTCCTCACTTGATGATAAACGAAATTATCTACGACGTAGATAAGGCAATTAAGGCGTTGAATTGGGCGATTAAAGAAATGGAACGCCGCTACACGCTTTTCAAGGATATGACCGAAAAAGGCGTTGCTACCAAGAACCTTGATGAATACAACATTCATTTACCCGAAGGTGAAGAAAAGTTACCCAAAATAGTAATTATTCTTGACGAATTCGGCGATTTGATGTTGCAAGCCAAAAAGGACATCGAGAGCAGAATAATTAAGTTAGTTCAAAAGGCCCGTGCCTGCGGTATACACTTAATTCTTGCGACGCAGCGTCCCTCGGTAGACTGCATTACGGGTCTAATCAAATCCAACTTGCCTACGCGAATAGGCTTTAAAGTAAACTCGTTCGACGACGCCCGCACGATATTCGATATAGGCGGCGCGGAAAAACTTTTGGGTAAAGGCGACGCGTATTTCCGTTCTGCGGAAAATCCCGACCTTGCTCGTATTCAATGCTGCTTTGTGGATACACACGAAGTTCAGAAGGTTACCGATTTCGTCAAAGCAAACAACGAAACTTACTTCGATCAAAGCGTTTCAGACTTTATCAACACGGTTGAGCAGGAAGAAACGGCAAATTCTATGGTCAGCGGCGGCGGTGAAGGAGAGGAGAGCGAAACGAAGATTGACGATACCTTCATTAAAGCCCTTAAATATTGCGTAACCTCAAATCAGGCGTCCGTATCGATGATACAACGGCGTTTCCCCGTGGGTTACATAAAGGCTTGTAAAATTATCGATTGGATGGAAAATATGAATTACGTTACCCCTTCCGAGGGGTCTAAACCCAGAAAAGTACTCCTTTCGAAAGACGAATTCTTCAACATTTACGGAGACGTCGATGATTGATTTTGCAACCAAAAAATTCGGAATAATTTCGCTCGGCTGCGATAAAAACCGCGTAGATATAGAAAAACTTTTGGCTATAATCAAAGCGAACGGCTGTGAAATTACCGACGACGCTTCAAACGCGCAAGTGCTGGTTATAAACACGTGCGCGTTTTTGAACGAAGCGCGTAAGGAAGCTATAGAAACCGTTTTGGAATATTCTGCATTAAAGAGCGCCAATCTCGAAAAAATAGTCGTTACGGGCTGTCTGCCGCAAAAATATGCGAAAGAAACTTTTTCGGGACTATTGGAAGCTGACGTATTCCTCGGCACAGACGATTACGATAAATTTTTTGTTGCACTCGAAAAATCATACTCAGGCGAAAGAGTGAATTTTGTCGGACAAGGTTCTCACGGCTTTATCGGAGAAAGGGTGGTAACCACGCCCGCGCACTACGCTTATCTTAAAATTGCCGACGGCTGCAACAATCACTGTACTTACTGTCTAATTCCGAAAATACGCGGCAAATACGAAAGTTATCCTATGGATAAACTTCTGAACGAGGCGGAGGGACTTGGAGATGTTTCTGAACTCGTTTTAGTTGCGCAGGACGTTACAAGATACGGTCTTGACCTATACGGTCAAAAAAAATTAGTAGAAATTTTAAAAAACCTGACAGCGCTTGTCAACATTAATAGTGTAAGATTATTGTACTGTTATCCCGATATGATTGACGACGCGCTGATTACCGAAATACGGGACAACCCTAAAATAGTCAAATATTTGGATATTCCTTTACAGCACAGCGAAAATAAGATTTTGAAACTTATGAACCGTCCTGCGGGAAGAGAAAGTTATTTAGAGCTGATAAACAAGCTGAGGAAGGAAATCCCGTCAATAGCAATCCGTTCTACCTTTATAGCGGGTTTTCCTACGGAAACGGAGGAAGATTTTGCGGGATTGATAGAATTTATAAAGGAAGCAAAGCTTGATAATTGCGGGTTTTTTGCATACTCTCGTGAGCCCGAAACGGCAGCTTATAAGCTCAAAGGTCAGATACCTTATTCAGTAAAAAAGCGGCGAGTAAAAACTCTTTACGAAGTTCAGAAGCAAATTTCTTTTGAAAAACTTCAAGGTTTTGTCGGGAAGAGTGTAAAAGTGCTTTGCGATGGAATAGACTACGAAAAAAACTGTTTTGTGGGTAGAGCGTGCTTCCAAGCCCCCGAAATTGACGGAAAAATTTACTTCAACGCTTGCAGCGCATCTCAGGGCGAGTATTACGACGTTTTAATAGAAAAGTGCGACTGTTACGATCTTTACGGACGCACGGAGGACTATGAACTATGAAAGAAATCAATAAGGAAAGCAAGGCGTACAAGCTTGCCGCGGGCAAGGGTGTAATGAATTTGCCCAACAAGCTGACCGTTGCAAGAATGGTCATGATACCCGTTTTCGTTCTTTTCTTTTATCTGAATTTTACGGCGCATTATTTCGTAGCACTTGCCGTTTTCGGCGTCGCTTGTTTAACCGACCTTTTCGACGGAAAAATAGCAAGAAAGTACAATTTAGTTACAAATTTGGGGAAATTTTTAGACCCCATAGCGGATAAAGTGCTCGTTTTGTCCGCATTAGTGATAATGCTTACCGTGCCTTCGATTTTTGTAGCCAATCTTGATTTTTGGGCTTTAATCGTTGCGGGGTGCGGCGTAGCACTTATACTTGCGAGAGAGATTATCGTCAGCGGGTTTAGAATGGTTGCGGCAAGCTCGGGAACTGTTATTGCCGCAGATATCTTCGGTAAATACAAGACGACTTGTCAGGATATATCAATCGTAGTTCTTTTAGTCGGCGCGGGCGTAAGCGAACTCACCGACCACGTTGCGGGCGCTATTGTCAACTATGTCGGGCTTGCGTTTTTCGCAATAGCAGTAGTTTTAACAGTAATTTCAGGTATCAACTATCTTGTAAAAAACAGAGAAGTTTTAACAAAATGAGCGATGTTTTGTATATAAAAACGGTAGCAGTACCGGTGGAAACCGTGAATTTGGCTATTGCAAATCTGAAAAGTGCGTGTCCCGAAATTTCGGTATATTTACGCGAAAGCTACGGCGACTTAACTTTAGAAATCGTAAAAGGCGAAACCGAAAATAAAGTATTTGACAAGGCTTACAGAGAAACGGTTGCAACCCTTAACGATTACGTTTACGCACTTGAAGACGTTTCGCTTACCGAAAGGCTTGTGCAACTCTTAAAACTAAGAAAGGCAACTGTCAGCGTTGCGGAGTCGTTTACGGGCGGCGGAGTATGCAAGCGGCTTGTTGAAATTTCGGGCGTCAGCGAAGTGTTCTTCGAGGGGCTTAATACTTACAGCAACAAGTCCAAAGTTCAGCGTTTAGGCGTCAAAGAGGAAACTCTTAAAAATCACGGCGCAGTATCCGCAGAAACGGCTTACGAAATGGCATACGGACTTATGGCAACGGGCAACTGCAATTTAAGTATTGCCACTACGGGTATAGCAGGACCTAATTCGGACAATACAAAAAAGCCCGTAGGGCTTATATATATCGCAGTAGGCAATGAAGAGCATATAAGCGTATACGAATACAACCTTAAAGGTTCACGGCAAGTCATAACCGAAACGGCAATAAACATTGCGCTGTTTCTGGCTTTTAAAAAGTTAAAATAATCAGAGGTATATAAATATGAACGAAGAAAAATTAAAAGCACTCAACTCAACCATCGCCATGATTGAAAAGCAGTACGGCAAGGGCTCGATTATGAAACTCGGTGAAACTACCGTTTCCAACGACGTTGAAATAATTCCCACGGGCTGTCTTTCACTCGATTTAGCGCTCGGTGTAGGCGGCGTTCCCCGCGGCAGAATAATGGAAATTTACGGACCTGAATCGTCGGGTAAAACTACCGTGGCTTTACATATCATTGCTGAAACGCAGAAACTCGGCGGCGTAGCGGCGTTTATCGACGCCGAGCACGCTCTTGACGCACAGTATGCGCACGCCCTCGGCGTTGACACCAACGAGCTTTATCTTTCGCAACCTGATACGGGCGAACAGGCGTTGGACATCTGCGAATCCCTCGTTCGTTCAAGCGCTGTTGATATTATCGTAATCGACTCGGTTGCAGCGCTCACGCCCAAAGCCGAAATAGAGGGAGATATGGGCGACGCGCACGTAGGACTTCTTGCAAGGCTTATGTCGCAGGCATTGAGAAAGTTGACGGCAATCACCAACCGCTCAAAAACATGCGTAATTTTCATTAACCAATTGCGTGAAAAAGTGGGCGTAATGTTCGGTAACCCCGAAACTACCCCCGGCGGAAAGGCGCTAAAATATTTTGCTTCGCTCCGTCTTGATATAAGAAAGTCTGACGCATTGAAGGGAGACGGCGGCATTATCGGTAACAGAACAAAGTGTAAAGTCGTCAAAAATAAGGTTGCGCCTCCCTTCAAAGTTGCGGAATTCGATATAATTTACGGCGAAGGTATTTCTCAGGAAGGCTGCCTTATAGACCTCGGCGTCGAATACGGCGTGCTTACTAAGAGCGGAAGTTGGTTCAACTATAACGAAGATAAAATCGCACAGGGACGCGAAAAGCTTCGCGAACATTTAAAGCAAAATCCCGAATTAAAAGCGGAAATTGAGGCAAAAATAAGAGAGGCGCATAAAGCCGCATTGGAGAAAAAGGACTAAATGAAATACGGTTTCGTTAAAGTTTGCGCCGCAACCCCCGAAATGCGGGTGGCGGACGTAGATTTCAACACTCAAAAAATAATAGACGCTATAAAAGAAAGCGCGGCAAACGGAAGTCAGCTTACCGTTTTTCCCGAGCTTTGCGTTTGCGGTTATACTTGCGGGGATTTATTCAATCAACCCGTGCTTATCAGCGCGTGTGAGAACGGAATAAGAAATATTGTCGAAGCGACGAAAGGGATCAAAACGCTGGTGTTTGTGGGCGCTCCTATAAGACACGACGGCAAACTTTTCAACTGCGCAATAGCTATCCATAACGGTAAAATTTTGGCTGTTATTCCAAAAACTTTTTTACCCAACTACGGTGAGTTTTACGAGAGAAGGCATTTTTCTTCCTCTACGGAAGTTATAATGGATTACATCGGGCTTATCGATAAGCAATTTGTGCCTTTTACAACAAAAATTTTGTTTATGGCAAGCAACTGTCCTGGCTTTACCGTAGCGGCGGAAATTTGCGAGGATTTATGGACGGTTCAATCTCCTTCGTTAAAGCACGCACAGCGTGGTGCAAACATTATCGTAAACCTCTCTTGCAGCGACGAAACGGTGGGTAAAGCCGATTACAGAAGAACGCTGATAAAGGCGCAGTCGGGAAAACTTGTTTGCGGATACGTTTATTGCGACGCAGGCGAGGGCGAAAGCTCAACGGATATGACCTTTGCGGGACACAATTTAATTGCCGAAAACGGCAATATACTTGCCGAAAGCAAGCTGTTTGAAAACGGGCTCGTTTATTCCGAAATTGACGTTGAAATGCTTGAAAGCGAAAGATGCAGAATGGCGGGGGGCTATTACACCGACTTAAAGGAAGAAAAAAAGGAACAGCGAGGAGACGACGGATATTACAGATCAATCTTTGAAACGTTCGAAAGCGAAGAAGATTTAAGCAGAAAATTTTCACAGACTCCGTTCGTTCCCGAAAACAGCGCAACACTTTCCGACCGTTCGGAACTTGTTCTCACAATTCAGCAAAAAGGACTTGAAAAACGTCTTAAACATACGGGTTCTAAAACCGTTTTAATAGGCATTTCGGGTGGGCTTGATTCCGCGCTTGCATTGCTCGTAACCTGTCGTGCATTTAAATCGCTCGGCAAGAATACGAAAGATATTATCGCCGTTACCATGCCCGGTTACGGTACTACTAAGAAGACAAAGGGCAATTCTTTGCGGCTAATAGAGGCTTTGGGCGCAACTGCCAAAACCATACCCGTTTCGGGGAGCGTATTAAAACATTTCAAGGACATAGGACACGACCCCGACGACAGAAACGTAACGTACGAGAACGCACAGGCGCGTATGCGTACGATGGTCTTAATGGATTTAGCTAACGATATGGGCGGGCTTGTAATAGGTACTTGCGATTTGAGTGAAACGGCTCTCGGTTGGTCAACTTACAACGGCGACCATATGGCAATGTACGGAGTGAACGCGTCCGTGCCAAAAACGCTTGTAAAGCATCTTATCGCTTACGAAGCGGAAAAACTCGGCGGCGAAGTTAAGAAAATTCTTACAAGTATTTTAAATACCGAAATAAGCCCCGAGCTTCTTCCGCCCGACGAAAACGGTAATATTGCCCAAAAGACGGAGGATATTGTCGGACCGTATATTTTGCACGATTTCTTTATCTATTACGCGCTCCGTTATGCGTTTGCGCCCGATAAAATTATGTTTATAGCGGAAACGGCTTTTGAAGGCGTATTCGATAAAAAAACTATAAAAAAATGGCTGAAAAGCTTCTACGAACGCTTTTTTAAGCATCAATTTAAGCGTTCCTGTATGCCCGACGGAGTTAAAGTCGGTTCGGTGTCGCTTTCTCCCAGAGGAGATTGGCGTATGCCGTCAGACGCCGTTGCAAGCGTTTGGCTTGATTATTTTAAATAATATCAAATCCCGTAAGAATAAGTCTTGCGGGATTTTTTAATATTATAAAAACTATTTTATCTATTAAATTGACTTTTAAAGGGTTAGGGTGTAAAATATAATAAGATATAAACTACTTCTTTGGAAGTTCCGTATATATTTAAAACTTTATCAGGAGGCTTAAATGAACTTATTGGCATTAAGCAGCCTGTTTCTTGCAAACGAGGTAAACGTCCCCGCAATCATATTAGGCGTATTGCTCGGCGTTGTGGTTTGCCTTGCCGTGGTGGCGTTTTTTTTGGGCGGAAAGCTCAAAGAAAAAAGCATTGAAAAGGAGTTGGGCACAGCCCGTGCTAGGTCTGACAAATTTATAGAGGACGCAAAACGCGAGTGCGAAAACATTAAAATCGAGGCACAGAAACAGAAGCTGCAAAAACAGGAAGAATTACAGGAAGAATTCGAAAACTGGAGCAGGGAGAAAAAGAAGGACCTGCAAAAACAGGAACAGCGTTTAGTACAGAAAGAAGATATCCTTGACAAAAAAGAAGAGGCGCTTTTAAAGCAAACGAGCGAATTGGATCAGCAGAAAAAAGCGCTTGCTAACAAGGAAATCGAAGTCAAAAAAACGCAGGAAAAAGTAACGCACCAGCACGAACTTATAGTGCAGGAACTTGAAAAAGTTGCACAGCTTACCAAAGACGAAGCGAAGAAGCTTCTCTCGGAAGAAATTTTAGACGAAACCAGACATGACGTTGCGTTGCAGGTAAGAAATATCGAAGCAACTGCAAAGGAAGAGGCGGTTACCGAGGCAAAGAAAATAATATCTCTTGCCGTACAGCGTTGTGCTGCCGACCATGCTTCAGAAATTACAGTATCAGTCGTTCCCTTGCCCAGCGACGATATGAAAGCAAGACTTATAGGCAGAGAGGGCAGAAATATCCGCGCAATTGAAAATGCAACGGGTATAGAGCTAATTATCGACGACACGCCCGAAGTAGTTATTCTTTCAGGGTTTGATCCCGTAAGGCGTGAAATCGCAAGAATTACTCTTGAAAAGCTTATTTCGGACGGCAGAATTCATCCAGCAAGAATTGAAGAAACCGTTGAAAAGGTAAGAAAGGAAATGGACCAAGAAATCAAACAAGCGGGCGAAAGCGCGATGTTTGACGTTGGTATCTTCGGTATTCATCCCGAACTCATTAAACTTTTAGGCAGACTTAAATACAGAACGAGTTACGGACAAAACGTCTATAAACACTCGATAGAGGTTGCGCAGCTTGCAGGGCTTATGGCTCAGGAATTAGGGCTTGACGTTAACCTTGCAAAGCGTGCAGGGCTTCTCCACGATATAGGTAAAGCCGTTGACCACGAACAAGAGGGTACTCACATTCAACTCGGTGCAGACCTTGCCAAGAAATACAGGGAAAGCAACAACGTAATTAACGCCATTGCTGCCCATCACGGCGACGTAGAACCCAAAACTATTGAGGCAGTACTCGTTGCCGCGGCCGACGCTATCTCGGGCGCAAGACCGGGCGCAAGAAGAGAAACGGGCACTAACTACGTTAAAAGGCTTGAAAAGCTTGAAGCTATTGCGGGCGACTTCCGCGGCGTGGACAAGTGCTACGCTATACAGGCGGGCAGAGAAGTGCGCGTAATCGTTAAACCCGACCAAGTTGACGACGCACAGACTTTATTCCTTGCGAAGGATATTGCAAAGAAGATCGAAGCGGAACTCGAATATCCCGGACAGATTAAAGTTAACGTTATAAGGGAATTCAGAGCTTCTGAATTTGCAAAATAAATTGATAAGCCGCCGACAAAAGTCGGCGGCTTGATTTTAGCAGCAAATAGTGAAGGATAACGTTTTCAGTTATAAATCTCCGAATTTTAACAAGCTCGAGAATTACGGGTTCATAAAAAACGGAGAGTCTTATACTTTTATTACAAACTTACTGAACGGACAGTTTGAAATGCGTGTTGGGATTGCGTCCTCAAACACCGAAATAAAAACGGAAGTAATAGATTTAAGCACGGCAGAGGCGTATACTCTGCATTTAGTCGAAGATGCAAGCGGTTCTTTCGTAGGCGCGATACGGTCTGAATATGATCGTATTTTAACCGATATTGCCTATAAATGTTTTGAAAAAGACGTGTTTAAAAGTGATAGCACGCACAAGGTCATTGAATACGTCCGTGAAAAATACGGAGACGAACTGCAATATTTATGGCGGACCTTCCCGTCGAATGCCGTTTGGCGGAGAAAAGATAACGGAAAATGGTACGCTGTGTTACTTAAAATTTCCAAAAGCAAGTTAGGCTTAAATTCCGACGAAAAAGTAGACGTAATAGATTTGCGTATCAACCCAGATATTCTCCCAAACGTTGTTGACGGAAAAAGATATTTTCCGGGGTATCATATGAACAAAAAGAATTGGTTTACTATTTGTCTTGACGGCTCGGTGTCAGTTGAAGAAATTTGCCAATGGATTGATAAAAGTTATATTATTGCCCAAAAAAGTTAAAGGCGCGGTTAACACCGCGCCTTTTAAATTATTTACTGAATACGTAGAAGATAGTTGAGAAAATAGGGATATTTAAAACCACAAGACAAGGAATGATTATTTTTGCCGCTATATCGCCCGCACTTGCAAAGCTTACGTTAAGGAGAATCGAGGTTACGAAAATAATCAAAATCATTAAAACCGTAATCACGACCGACGCCGTAAGATATGAGTGGGAGGTAGGCTTTCTCGTACACTTGCCGAAATCCGTAGTAGTAAGTATCCCAAATATTGCAAGCTGTGCAACCGCAATAGCAAGAATAACGAAAGGATAACCTATGGAAATTCCGTTTACGCCCAAAGAGTCCTTAAAAGCAAGGCTCAAAGCAAATTCGAATAAAAGAATTACTCCGACTATGAGCGAACATTTAAAAAGCGTCTTCCCGCGGTTATATTTCTTTCTTCTTGAACCTGAGACCGTATATTCCGAAGAACTCACCGTTAATCCGTCCTTGCTTGCCTTAACGTTTGCATCTTCGTAGTTGACTTGCACTACGGGCACTTGCTGAACGGGGGGTGTGGGCTGTTCAGTATGAGTTTGCTGTTTTACCGTTCTGACGAACAGATTATTTATAAGATTTTTATAATCACGCTCCGTTTCGGGCTTATTATTGTAAATAAGCTTATCCGTATCGATATTTTCGGAATAAGGAACGGTGGGCGTTTCCTGCTGTTCGGTTACAGGTTCTGAAATAAGGCGCAGATAGTTTTCGTGCATTCTGCGCTCTTCAGACGCTCTGTCAACGGGAGGAACGAAAGCTTGTGCGGGCTGAACGGGCAGCTCCTGTACCGCTTCGGTATAAACCGCTTCCTGAACGGGCGCAGGCTGTTGAACGGCTTGCTGCATTTGCTGCATGACTTCCTGCATTATCTGTTGAACCATTTCCTGAACGGGTACTTGCTGAATTGCAGGTTGCTGTTCAGCGGGCTGCTCGGTAACGGTAGCGCTCACGGCAGGCTCGGTTGCGGGTTGTTCAACGGCTACGGGCTCTACAAGCGTGGGCTGTTCAGAAATTACTTCTTCGGGTTTTTCGTCCTTTTCGTCGTCGTATTTAACCTCGCGCACCTGTTTTTTATCTTCTTCGTCATCGTCTTTTACCGTGGGAACGCGAGAAGTGGAAGTCTTCAAGATTTTAAAATCAACGGCGGTGGGAGCGGGCTGTGAGAAGTCAAAATTCCTTTCGGAAATAAGACTATCTATAACCGTCCTCGAATATTCCCATTCTGCCTGATTTTTTTCGGTAATTTCCCTGCCGCTGTCGGTAAGGGTATAATACTTTCTTCTGCCGCCGTTTGACACCTCGTCGGTTTTCCAATACGCGTTTATGTAACCTTGGCTTTCAAGCCGTTTTAACGCACTGTAAAGTGTAGGCTGTTTTAAAGTATATTGACCGTGGCTTTTAGATTCTATTTCTTCGATAATCTCATAGCCGTATTTGTCGCGCTCGTAAAGGGTGCGAAGAATAATTGTATTTATATGCCCGCGGATAAGGTCTGCGCTTATGCCGCTTTTATTTTCTTCTTCCTCGACTTCATCGTTTTTCAATTCTTCGTCCAAGGTTTCGTCCTCCATTATTATCTTTGTTTATTTTACCATAATTTGCCGAACAAAGTCAATACTTTGAGCAAGTTAAATAGTACTATGCCACGCATAATTGCGCAAAAATAGCGTAATTTATTGGACTTTAAGCTAATTTTTTGATAAAATCGTAAAAGATATATAGGTGTAAGATATGTACAGACACAAGAAAATTTATGAACTCAGATATACGGATATAGACGCATACGATAATTTAAAGCCTTCGTCGCTGCTTTCGTTTTTGCAGGAAAGCGCTTGCCTTTCCGCAGACGAATTGGGGTTCGGTTACGCGGATATTGCACCCAAGAAAATGGGGTTTATTATTGTCAATTGGTATGTAGAGTTTTTCCGTCCCGTTAAACTCGGTGATAAGCTTGAAGTTTATACCTGGCCGTTGCGTCCCAAATTTTTGATTTTTTTAAGAGATTTCGAGCTCTTTGTCGGCGGAGAAAAAGTCGGAGTTGCGACCGCGCGTTGGTGCATGATTGATACCGAAAATTACAGTGTTTTGCCCGCTAACGCATACTTCAAAGAGGAAGACTTTGCAAACTATAACACAGAACGCAGCATTGACTTTAAAACTTGGAAAATACCTACCCATGACGGCGGTGAGCCCGTATATACAAAAAAAGTAACTTATTCCGATTACGACCACTATTTTCACGTAAACAACACTAAGTACGCGGACTTTCTTACTGACGTATTTTCAGTTGAAGAATTTAACTGCAAGTATATTAAAAAGTTGCAGATTACCTACGTGAAGCAGTGTAAAATCGGGGAAGAAATTCAATTTTTCCGCAAAGCATTGGACGGAGCTTTTATCGTTGAGGGCAGAGTTGAAGGTGAAGTACGCGTACAATTCAAGGTTGAATTAAATGAAATATAACTTCGATATAATTTATTCGAAGCGGAGAAGTCTTTCAATAACCGTGTCCGCGGAAAATAAAATAACACTGCGTTGCCCAATCGGATACAGTCGAGAACGGGCAGAGCGGTTCTTAAACGAAAAGTCCGCTTGGATAGAGAGGACGGTTTTAAAAAACGAAAAAAAGTTAAACCTAAACTCCGATATTTTATCTTATAAAAGTATTCTCGTAAACGGAGAAAAACTGCCGCTTTATACGGATAGTAAGATAAGAAAGATTAGCGCAGACGGCGTTTTCGTAAAAAATATCAAAGATATAAGAAAGCTGTTTGAAAGCGAATTTGCGGCAAACTTTTTCAACCGCCTTAACGAAATTTCCCGTCAAACGGGCTTGAAATTCAGCTCAGTGCAAATTAAAGGTTACAAAAGCCGTTGGGGCTGTTGCGACGGCGGCAACAACCTTTCTTTCAATTTCAAACTGTTTTCGTTGCCCAACAATATTCAACATTATATAATAATACACGAGCTTTGCCACACTGCACAGCATAACCATTCTGATAAATTCTGGCAACTCGTCGGAAAATTCGTTCCTGATTACAAGCGTATAAGAAAAGAGTTGCGCGGATATGATTTTATTACAACCTTATATTAATTACTTGACTTAAATCTTACTTTGATATATAATTTCTTAGGTTACGGTTTTAAGATGAAAATTACTGATACGTTAAACGAAAATTCAAGATGCAGTGCAATTCATTTAAACGGCGGATTAAATATTACCGCCGCAAATAACCGTTTTAATAATTTCGTTTTTATAGTTGACTGATTTATTTTTTAAATCAGTCTTTATTTTAAATTAAAACTTTAAGGGTAGCGTATGAAAAGCAGTAAGGCGTATTTAACTTTACAAAACGGCAAAACTTTCGTGGGAAACAGGTTCGGCGCAGACGGCGAAATTATCGGCGAACTCGTCTTCACAACGGGAATGACGGGTTATATTGAAACTTTGACCGATCCGAGCTATTACGGACAAATAGTAACGCAAACTTTCCCGCTTATAGGCAACTACGGTATGATTTCACCCGATACGGAAAGTAAAAAACCTTGGGTTTCGGCTTATATCGTAAGGGAAAAGTGCGATAAGCCGTCTAATTTCAGAAGCGAGGGACAGCTTGACGAATATCTCAAAAAACAAAATATCGTCGGACTGTACGGAATTGACACCCGCGAGCTCACCAAAATCGTGCGTGAAACGGGCGTAATGAACGCTGCAATATCTTCTAAACCGTTAAAAGATTTTAAAGACGTTAACGCGTATACCGTCAAAAACGCGGTAAAAAGCGTAACCTGTAACGAAGTTACGGAAATCGGCGACGGTCTGAAAGTAGTCGTATGGGATTTCGGTGCAAAAGACAATATCTCGCGCGAGCTTGTTAAGAGAGGCTGCCGTTGCATAAAAGTTCCGTCGTATTATACGGCAGAACAAATTCTTGCGCTCAATCCCGACGGACTTATGCTTACCAATGGACCTGGCGACCCCGCCGAAAACGTTGAAATAATAGAAAATATCAAAAGGCTTGCCGGCAAACTTCCCATATTCGGAATTTGCCTCGGACATCAGCTCTTTGCGCTTGCAATGGGCGGAGCTACTAAAAAAATGAAGTACGGGCACAGGGGTGCGAACCAGCCCGTTAAAAACCTTGCAACGGGCAGAGTATACATTTCAAGTCAAAACCACGGCTACGAAGTAATTTCAGACAGCCTTAAAGGGGTGGGCGTTTTGAGCTATATCAATGCCAACGACGGAACTTGCGAGGGTTTCGATTATCCCGAGCTAAACGCTTATACCGTGCAGTTCCACCCCGAAGCTTGCGGCGGTCCGCAGGACGCATCGTTTCTGTTCGATAAGTTTATAAAGAATATTAAGGAGGGTAAGTTCAATGCCTAAGAGAGAAGATATAAAAAAAGTCCTCGTCATAGGTTCAGGACCTATCGTTATAGGACAAGCGGCTGAATTCGATTACGCCGGCGCACAGGCTTGCCGCGTCCTTAAAGACGCGGGCGTGAACGTTGTACTTTGCAACTCGAACCCCGCAACCATAATGACCGACAAGGCTCTTGCGGACGAAATTTATCTTGAACCTTTGACGGTTGATACCTTAAAAAGAATTATTTTAAAGGAAAAACCCGACAGTTTGCTTGCCTCTCTCGGCGGACAGACGGGGCTTACGTTGGGCTGTCAGCTTGCCAAATGCGGTTTTTTGGACGAGCACGGAGTAAAGCTTATCGGTGTAAATCTTGACTCTATCGACCGCGCGGAGGACAGAGAACTCTTCAAGGAAACTATGCAGAAGATAAATCAGCCCGTAGTTCCTTCCGATATTGCATACTCGGTCGAAGAGTGTCTTGCCATTGCAGCAAAGATAGGCTATCCTGTTATAGTCCGTCCAGCATATACCCTCGGAGGCGCAGGCGGCGGAGTTGCTCACGACGAAGAGGAGTTAAAGTTAATTTCTCACAACGGACTTATGCTTTCACCCATTACGCAGGTTCTTATCGAGAAATTTATCGGCGGCTGGAAAGAAATCGAGTTCGAAGTTTTACGCGACGGCGCGGGCAACGTTCTGACCGTTTGCTCTATGGAGAATTTCGACCCCGTAGGAGTTCATACGGGTGATTCTATCGTTATCGCGCCCGCGGTAACTTTATCGGACAAAGAATATCAGATGCTCAGAACAGCGTCGTTGGATATAATTTCCGAACTTAAAATAGAGGGCGGCTGTAACTGTCAGTTTGCTTTAAACCCCGACTCTTTCGAATATTCGGTAATAGAAGTCAATCCGCGCGTTTCGCGCTCGTCGGCGCTCGCGTCTAAGGCAACGGGTTATCCCATTGCAAAAGTTGCTACAAAAATCGCACTCGGATATACTTTGGACGAAATCCGAAACGACGTTACGGGTAAAACCTTTGCTTGCTTCGAGCCTACTCTTGATTACGTTGTAGTCAAACTTCCTAAATGGCCGTTTGATAAATTTCTTTACGCACAGAGAAACCTCGGCACTCGTATGAAGGCAACGGGTGAGGTTATGGCTATAGGCACTAACTTTGAAATGGCAATTATGAAAGCGGTAAGAGGTGCGGAAATTTCCGTAGATACCCTTAATTTACCCAAAATGGTTTCCTTTTCAGACGAGGAAATTATCGCCAAACTTCACGAAATTACCGACGAACGGCTTTTCGTGGTCTATCAGGCGATTAAGCGCGGAGTAAGCGTTGACGAAATTTTCAATATTACAAAAATAGACAGGTGGTTCTTAAACAAGCTGAAAAACCTTTCGGATTTCGAAAGCGAAATTTCGGGTACAAATATAACCCGTGAACAGTATATTCGCGGCAAGAAACTAGGTTATCCCGACAGGGCGCTTGAAAGACTTTCGGGCGGTAAGCTTCCTGCGCACAGGAACTCAGTATTTAAAATGGTTGATACGTGCGGAGCGGAATTCTCTGCCCAAACGCCGTACTTTTATTCTACATATGACGAAAAAGAGCACGACGAGGCTAAGCCGTTCGTGCTTAATAGCAAGAAAAAGAGAATTATTGTTATCGGCTCTGGACCGATAAGAATAGGTCAAGGCATAGAATTCGACTATTCTTCGGTGCATTGCGTATGGGCGTTGAAACGCCTTGGCTATGAAGTAATAATAATCAACAACAACCCCGAAACGGTTTCAACCGATTTTGACACGGCAGACCGACTTTATTTCGAGGCTTTAACTCCCGAGGACGTTCAGAACGTTATCGATATCGAAAAGCCTTACGGTGTGGTTATCACTTTCGGCGGACAGACGGCAATTAAACTATGCAGTTATCTCGATAAAAAGGGTATACGCATACTCGGCACTCCCGCAGACAGTGTAGACCTTGCCGAGGACAGAGAGCGTTTCGACGCGCTTTTGGAACAGTTCGGAATTGCCCGTCCTAAGGGGTTGACGGTTATGAGCAAGGA
Organism: uncultured Clostridia bacterium; assembly: GCA_947174415.1. Taxonomy (GTDB): domain Bacteria; phylum Bacillota; class Clostridia; order Christensenellales; family Borkfalkiaceae; genus Coproplasma. Next base: position 30,762 of record CAMWIW010000001.1, on the reverse strand, counting down.
GGACGCTGTTTCCGCCGCGGAAAAACTCGGCTATCCCGTGCTGTTACGTCCCTCGTACGTCATCGGCGGTCAAAATATGACCATAGCCTTTACACAAAACGATATAGAGCGCTATATGGACGTAATATTGGCGCAAAAAATAGAAAACCCCGTTCTTTGCGACAAATACTTAATGGGTACTGAGCTTGAAGTTGACGCTATTTCGGACGGAGTGGACGTTCTTATTCCCGGAATTATGCAGCATATCGAAAGAGCGGGTGTGCATAGCGGCGACTCGATTGCCGTTTATCCGCCCTATAATTTAAGCGATGCTATGCTGAAAAAAGTGGTGGATATTTCCACTAAGCTGGCAATTTCGTTAAAGACGAAAGGGCTGATAAATATTCAGTACCTTATATATCAGAACGAACTTTACGTTATAGAAGTGAACCCGAGAGCTTCCAGAACGATACCCTATATTTCCAAAGTTACGGGCGTCCCCATGGTAGATTTGGCAACCAAAATTTTAACGGGCGCAAAGCTTAAAAGGCTCGGTTACGGCACAGGATTGTATCCCAATTCGCCCTACGTCGCCGTTAAAGTTCCAGTGTTCTCGTTTGAAAAACTGAACGACGTAAATTCTCAGTTAGGACCTGAAATGAAATCGACGGGTGAAGTGCTCGGCATAGGCAAAACCATAGAAGAGGCACTTTTCAAAGGACTTGTATCGGCAGGCTTCAATATGAAGCACCCTGCGAAAAATAAGAAAGCGGGAATTTATTTCACTATAAACGATCAGGACAAGCCCGAAATAATTAATATCGTGAAAAAATTTGCGGATTTAGGACTTGAACTGTATGCAACGAAAGGTACGGGCAACGTAATCCGTAGCTTAGGGCTCGAATGTAACGACGTCGCAAGGCTCTCTTCAAACGAAGAAATATTTAAGCTTATGGACGAGGGCAAGGTGGATTACGTCGTCTATACGGGCAAAACCGACGTTGAAAGTATTTCAAACTACATTAGTTTGCATCACCACGCGATTTTAAAGGGTATAACCGTATTGACCTCTCTCGATACGACAAACGCGCTTGCAGACGTTATAGCGGGACGGTACAACGAATTTAACACCGAACTTGTAGACATAAACGATTTAAGAAAATCCAAACTCAAACTTAAATTCAGTAAAATGCATTCGGGCGGCAACGATTATATCTTCTTCAACAACTTTGACGGAACTATAACCTGCCCCGAAAGCCTTGCAATAAACTTTTCGGACAGACATTACGCAATAGGTGCGGACGGTGTGGTTCTCATAGAAAAGTCCGAAGTTGCAGATGCAAAAGTGCGCATATTCAACAGCGACGGTAGCGACGCGGGACTTGCGGCAAATCCGTTAAGGTGCGTTGCAAAGTACCTGTTTGACAACCGTCTTGCAGGGGAAAAACTTACCTTGGAAAGCTGTTCGGGCGTTAAAGAGCTGACCGTCAATTCCTTTAACGGTAAAGCAAGCTCTGTGTCCGTCAACCTTGGACAGCCCTCAGTCGATGCGGGCAAAACTTTAACCTTTAACGGCAAAGAATATTCCGCAACCTTTGTAAACGTGGGCAACCCTCACTGCGTAATTTTTACGAACGAGGTTGAGGATATAGATATAGACGCTCTCGGTCATAGTCTTACGGAGGCAGGTAATTTGCCTAAAGGAACTTTTGTCGAGTGTGTGCGAGTGGTCAACCGCGTTACTGTTAAAATGCGGGTATGGGAGAAGGGCAACGGCGAAACGTGGTCTTGCGGCACGGCTGCAACGGCGGCGGCAGTGGCAGCGGTTGCTAACGGTTGTTGCGCTTACGGTGAAGTTATTACGGTCAAATTAAAGGGCGGAGATTTATTCGTCAGGTACGAGTTCGGCGGCTCGGCTGAGCTTGACGGAACGGTAAGACAGTCCTTTGAAGGTTCAATTGAAATATAATGATTTATTTAGACAATGCGGCAACTACTAAGCCTGACGAAGAGTGCTTAAAGCGTGCCGAAAAGTATCTGTACGGTGAATTTTTCAATCCCTCCGCGCTCTACAAGGGGGGATATAATTTACAGCGCGAAATTCGGGTTGCAAGGGAAAATATATTATCGCTCATTGCCGATAACGAAAATTTCGAATTGATTTTTACTTCTTGCGGCACTGAAGCAGACAACATGGCTGTTTTCGGTGCGGGAAGACGGGGCAACGTGGTTACGACTTCAGGCGAACACTCCGCAATTTTTTCTGCTGTAAACGAATTGAAACAGCGCGGGATAGAAGTAAGATTTGCTTCCCTCAACGCCGACGGTAGCGTGAATAAAGAGCATCTGTTAAGCCTGATAGACGAAAAAACTTCGCTAGTCTCGGTTATTCACGTCAGTAACGAAACGGGCGCTATAAACGATATAGCCGCCATTTCCAAGGCAGTTAAAGCGAAGAATAAATTCACATATTTTCACTCGGACGGCGTTCAGGCTTTCGGAAAAATACCTTTTAAGCTTACTAAAGAAGTTGATTTTTATTCTGTAAGCGCGCACAAAATAGGCGGTATTAAAGGCTGCGGCGCGTTAATAAAGCGAAAAAATATAATAATCAAACCTGTAATTTACGGCGGAGGACAGGAAAAAGGGCTCAGAAGCGGTACTGAAAACGTGTTCGGAATAAAAAACTTCGAATTCGCTGCAATGAAAAAGTACTCCCAAATAAAGGAAAATTACCTTAAAACCAAAGCGCTTCACGAATTGCTTAGGAACGGGCTTGACAAAACTATTTTTACGCGAATTTCGGGGGAGAGCTGTTCACCGTATATCCTTTGCGTCGGTGCAGAAGGCTTGCGCGGGGAAACCGTTCTGCACGAAGCAGACGATAGGGGGCTTATAATCGGTACGGGTTCGGCGTGTTCTTCCAACGAAAAAAACAGGTTCTCGCGTACAATACTTGCGTGCGGTATAGGTGAAAGCTTGGCTGACGGAGTGTTGAGGTTAAGTCTTTCTTCCGAAAATACGGAAGAAGAGGTTGAAAAGGCTACGAAAATATTGAACGAAATAGTTGCAAATAGAAAGGCAATAATGGCGTAATTATGGAAAAGGTTGTAATTGTAAGATATTCCGAATTGCATTTGAAAGGTAAAAACCGCGGATATTTTGAGCGGGTTTTAATCACGAATATAGAAAAAGCCCTTAAAGGGCTTAAACACGAATTAAAAAGACAAAGCGGCAGATACCTCGTTGAAAATTTTGACGAATGCGATTGCGAAGATATAGTTTCCCGCCTTAAAAAGGTTTTCGGAATTCACTCTTTATCGGTAGCGTTAAAGGTAAATTCTGAGATGTCGGCAATTTTCAGTGCGGCAGCAGAAGTTTGTTCCGATAACGGCAGTTTCAAGGTCGAAACGCACAGGGCGGATAAAGCGTTTCCGTTAAATTCTTTGCAAATAAGCGCCGAGATAGGCGGAAGGCTTTTACAAAAATTCAAAAATATTTCAGTGGATGTACACAATCCGCAGTTTATTGTAAATATCGACGTGCGCGAAAACGGCACTTCGCTTGTCTTTAACGAGTTTTTTAAAGGTGCGGGCGGAATGCCCGTTGGAAGTTCCGGTAAGGGCTTGCTTCTTATCTCAGGCGGTATAGACAGTCCCGTTGCCGGTCATATGATTGCCAAACGCGGTATGCAGGTTAACTGTATTCATTTCCACAGCTATCCTTACACGAATATGCAAGCCCGAGATAAGGTAATCGAGCTTGCAAAAGTTCTTGCAAAGTATTCGTGCGGGACGAAACTTCATATAGTGTCCGTTACGCATATTCAGGAAGAAATTCATAAAAAATGTAACGGCGAGTATATGGTAACGCTTTTAAGGCGTTTTATGATGAGAATTTCGGAACGCGTTGCAAAGACTTGCGGAGCACAGTGCCTTATAACGGGTGAAAGCTTGGGACAGGTTGCAAGTCAAACGGTAGAAGGGATAACTTCTTCAAACAGTGTGATAAAAAGTCTTCCCGTGCTTCGTCCGCTTTGTGGCTTTGATAAGGACGAGATTATAGAGCGCAGCCGTGATATGGGCGCTTATGAAATTTCTATTCAACCTTATGAAGATTGTTGTACGGTGTTCTTGCCGAAGCACCCTGTAATAAAACCTTCTCTTCAGAGCGTTTTAGAAGAGGAAGGTAAGCTCGAAGTCGATAAGCTTATCGAAGAGGCAATTTCAACTTTGGAAGTGATTACCTTATAAATCGTACCAATCATCCTTAGCAATATCGGGTATTTTTACCTGTGGCGAGGTGTTATCTTTTTTTACGTTTACGGGCGGCAAGGAAATTTCCTTGCCGTATATTTTATTTTGTCCGTCAAAATAATATGGTGTAACGGTATATTCATAACAGCCTTCGCTTGGAGTATCTTTAATCGTTTCTTGCCAATTTCCGTCGAAAATTACCTCATTTTGCCCATTAAAGCGGCGTTTTATGAGATATGCATAGTACTTTGTCTGACATAATTGAATATTTACTTCGCCGTTTTGGACTGAAATTGCAGGCGTTGCAATTGAGGGCGAAGAAAACTTCGTGCTTTTTTCTTTAGGTTCGTTTCCGCTTAAAACTTTAACTTCCAATACGTTTAATTTTGGTGAAAGGTCGTCTGCAATAATTATTTTATTGTTGTTGTAATAATCTTCGGCGTCTATTTTGACGGTGGAAGTGCCGCTTGAAATGTCGAGTTTTTGTGGTGTGTTTTCGTCATAAAGCGCATTTAAAATATCTTCAACGTAGTCGCAGCAATCGCCGCCGCCCGTAATTTTAAGCCGCTTATTGTCCTTATCTCCAAGCCATACGCCGATGCAGTGTTCGGAGGTGTAGCTTATCGCGTAAGCGTCGGTATTTCCGTCGGCATTGCCGCAAGTTCCCGTCTTAGTAGCAACGTCGTACTTTAAGTTTGCAAGACTTTTTGCCGTTCCGCTTTTTGAAGTTGCAATAAGCATTTCATTCATTAACGAGCAAGTTCCCGCAGAAAATACGGGATTTTTAAATTCTTCCGCCCTGTAAATGGTCTTTCCGTCCCGAGAAATTATTTCCTGTATGAAGCGGGAGGGGGCGTAAGTTCCTCCGCGTTGGAAAACGGAATATCTGTCTGCAATTTCTTTTAGGCTGAGTCCGTATTTCATTCCGCCAAGCGCAAGCGATAAATTTTTTTCGTCGTCTTCAAGAGTTATATTCATTCTGGTCAGATATTTTTCGGCTGTATTTATCGTCAAGGAGTTCAGAGTTTTAACGGCGGGAATATTATAGCTGTACTTCAAACTGTCTGCCACGGTAACGTAACCGTGGTATTTTTTATCATAATTTTCGGGGGAATAGCCGCCAAAATCGACCTTTTCGTCAAGAATTTTTGTAAACGGGCTGACAATTTTCTCTTCAATTGCAGGGGCGTATACAAGAACGGGTTTAATAGTAGAACCCGTTTGGCGTTTTGCGTCTCCTATAGTAGACTTGAATGCGTTTACGCCGCCTTGCTTAGAGGTTATTATTACGGCGTTATCCGTGTCGTAATTCATCTCTTCGATAAGGCCTTGCAGGCTCGGGTTGAGATAAGTTTTAATTATGCAGCCTTCCGTGAGGTCGTAAACGTTTATATCAAGCGTTTCAAGCTCGTCAAATACGGCGTTTATATACGAAGAGTTTTTTTCGCCGTTTATAGTCTGTACGGCGTTTAGCGGCGTTTCGACCGCATTTTCATACTCATTTTGGCTGATAAAGCCGCATTCGAGCATAGATTTTAATACCGTATTGCGCTTTTGCAAGCTTTTTTCGGGGTTTTTAAATGGGGAATAGTTGTTCGGTGAAGTGAGAAGTCCCACTAAAGTTGCGCTTTCAGTCAAGGAAAGTTCTTCGGCTTTTTTGTCAAAGTAGAATTCCGCTGCGCTCTGTAAACCGTAACAGTTGTGTCCGAAATATATCGTGTTAAGGTACATTTCGAGAATTTCGTCCTTCGAATACGCTCGTTCAAGTTGTTTGGTAAGGCGAATTTCGTTCAGTTTTCTTTTGATCGTCTTGTCGTTTGAAAGGTGCGTGTTCTTTATAAGCTGTTGACTTATCGTTGACGCGCCCTCTTTAAAAGAGCGGGAAACTATATTCGTATAGAGAGCCTTAAACATTCGCTTGTAATTCAGTCCTTTGTGGGTGTAAAAGGTTCTGTCCTCGCTCGCTATAAAGGCGTTCACCGTGTTATCCGAAAGGTTTTCGATTTCAACGCTTTTGTGCTTGTTTGAAACCGACGCGCTGACAATCTCGTTTCCGTTTTCGTCGCAAATAATAATGCTTTGGTTAGGGCGTATCAGCTTGTTCGAGTCCAATTTTGCGTCTTTAGTGATAATCAGATAAGTTAAAAACAGAGTGGCGGCAAGCATCGCCAAACTCAAAAATATAATTAACGTTACTTTTAAAAACTTTGTCATCTCAATTAGTATTAATAAATTTAATATTTTGTTGCACGAATTTATTGAAAAATTTCCTTAAAAATTATATAATTAGTTTATATATGTCAAAGTTTTACCACATAACGACGTACGGCTGCCAAATGAACGTACACGAATCAGAGAAAATTGCAGGTATTTTATCAGAATTGGGATACGAAAGCTGTGATAATATCCAAGACGCAGATATCGCGGTTTTCAACACCTGCTGCATTAGAGAGAATGCCGAAAATCACGCTTTCGGCAATATCGGCATGCTCAAAAAACTGAAAAGAAGTAAAAAGGATATGATTATAGCGGTTGGCGGTTGTCTTACACAGCAGATAGGCAAAGCCGACGTTCTGCACGAAAAGTTTCCCTACGTGGATATAATTTTCGGAACACATAACCTCAATAAGCTCAAAGATTTAATCTTAAAAAAGCAGAAGCAAAAGAAAGCCGTAATTGAAGTTGAGGAAAGCGAGGGGATAGTTTGTGAAGACGATAAGCCTTTAAGAACCAGCTATCCCAACGCGTGGATAAACATAACTTACGGTTGCAACAATTTTTGCAGTTATTGCATCGTGCCCTACGTTCGCGGCAGAGAAAGAAGCCGCCAATCTGAAAATATTTTGAGAGAGGCGGAAGAGCTTATATCCAAAGGATATAAAGAAATAACTTTGCTGGGTCAGAACGTTAATTCCTACAATAACGGTACGGACGATATTTCGTTTCCCGAACTTTTGAGACGAGTTGCGGCAATAGACGGAAAATTCAGACTTCGATTTATGACAAGCCACCCCAAAGATTTTTCGGAAGAGCTTGCAAGAGTTATTGCTGAAAATCCAAAAATTTGTCATTCGGTTCATTTGCCCGTTCAGAGCGGTTCAAATGCTGTTTTAAAGGCTATGAACAGAAGATATACGGTAGAAGATTATCTTAAAAAAGTAGAAATTTTAAAACGCTACGTGCCAGACTGTACTCTCACGACCGACTTGATCGTCGGCTTTCCAAACGAAACAGAAGAGGACTTCGAAGGCACGCTGCACCTTGTTGAAAAGGTTAGTTATTCCTCGGCTTTCACTTACGTTTATTCCAAAAGAGAGGGAACTGTAGCCGCAAAAATGGAAGGTCAGATACCGGAAGAGGTTTCCAAATCGCGAATTATACGGCTCGTTGAACTTGTTAATTTGCAAACCCGCAGCCAATCGGCACAGTATTTGGGCAAGACGGTTGAAATTCTTTGCGAAGATTTCGATAAGAAAAAGGGGCTTTATCAAGGCAGGGACGAGTACGGCAGAATGGCTTATTTTTCAAGCGAACATGATGCCATAGGCGAATTTGTAAACTTAAAGATTACTGAAGCAAACGGAATTTCACTTTACGGTGAAAGGATTTAAAGTTTTAATACAAAGGAAGAAAAATGGGACTTTCAAAGATGATGCAGCACTACTTCACCGTTAAGGAGAAGTATCCCGACTGCCTTATATTTTACAGACTTGGCGATTTTTACGAGATGTTTTTCGACGACGCAGTAAAGGCATCGGAAATTCTCGATTTAACTTTAACGGGCAGGGATTGCGGGCTTGAAAATCGCGCGCCTATGTGCGGCGTTCCTTTTCACGCAGTGGAAACTTATATAACCAAGCTTGTCCAAAGCGGAGAAAAGGTCGCAATTTGCGAACAGCTTGAAGACGCGTCCGAAGCGAAAGGTATGGTTGCCCGCGACGTGGTGCGCGTTGTTACTGCGGGAACTCTTTCAAGTGAAAGTCTTAACGAAAAAACTAATAACTTTATTTGCTGTGCCGGCAAGGACGGCAACACCGCCGCAATTGCGTGGGCGGATATAACGACGGGTGAGCTGAATGCAACTGAGTTTTACGGCGCTGATTGCGTAAAAAAGTGCGTTGCGCAGATGGCGGTTTTGGAAGTTAAAGAGGTAATTTCAAACGACGAAATGCTATTTGCCGTCAAAGATTTGCCCGAAATTGCAAGGGGAGTGCTTCCCCGTTTTTCAAGCTATCCCGCTTGGGCGTTCGGTTATTCCACAGCCGAAAAAACGCTTTTAGATCAATTTCATGCGAAAACCCTTTCCGCATATTCCATTGCGGGCAAAAAATGTGCGATTTCAGCAACGGGCGCACTTATCGAATACTTAAAAGACACGCAAAAGCACGCGTTAAAGAACGTAACGGGAGTAAAATACGTTCTTAACGAGAAGTACTTGCAGCTTGACCCGACCGCGCTAAGAAATCTTGAAATAGTAAAGACCTTAAACGACGGAGGTAAGTATGGCACTCTTTTGTGGATTTTGGATAAAACAAAAACCCCTATGGGTGCAAGGTTTTTAAATAACAGCATACTGTATCCTTTTTGCGACAAAAAAGAAATCGATTACCGTCTTGACGGTGTTCAAGAGCTTTTCGAAGCTTCCGTTGCAAGGCTCGGTCTTGTTGATTTGCTTAAAGAAATTAAGGATATTGAGAGAATTTGCGGTAAAATTGCCAACGGCACGGTTATGCCGAAAGACTGCCTTGCTCTTGCGGGTTCGCTGTCGGTTATTCCGAACGTTAAATTCTGTCTGACTGGATTTAATTCCAAAATATTAAAAGATATTTCGGAAGGGCTTGTTGATTTATCGTCTTTGGCGAATCTACTCGAAAACGCCATAGAGAACACGCCGCCCACGAGTAGGGACAACAAGCCGAATAAATTCATAAAAAAAGGTTACAACGCCCGTCTTGACGAGCTGAGGAATATAGTTGACAACGGTTCTGACTTAATCGTGCAAATGGAGATTAGAGAGCGCGAGAATACGGGAATAAAGAATTTAAGAATTAATTATAACCGCGTTTTCGGCTATTATATCGAAGTTACAAAGTCGATGATTGAAAAAGTGCCTTTAAACTATCAGCGTAGACAAACGCTTGCAAACGCTGAAAGGTTTACCACGGACGAACTGAAAGAACTCGAAGAAAAAATTCTCACTTGCGGCGAGCTCGTTACAAAGCTTGAAAACGAACTTTACGACCAAATTAAGTCGGTTTTGACCGAATATATTGAAAAAATCAAATTAATTTCAACCGAAATCGCGCGTTTGGATTTGCTCGTTTCCTTTGCGGAAGTTGCAAAGGCGAACAAATACGTCCGTCCTCAGATAGTTGATAGCTGTATGCCGCTTATTATCAAAGAGGGCAGACACCCTGTAGTAGAGGTGATTTCAAAGGATAAGTTCATTCCAAACGATATTCTTTTGGACAGCGGCGAAAACAGAACTATGATAATAACCGGTCCGAATATGGCGGGCAAGAGTACTTATATGCGTCAAACGGCAATAATAACGATAATGGCGCATCTCGGCAGTTTCGTACCCGCTAAGTCGGCTCAAATACCATTAACTGACAGGGTATTTACCCGTGTCGGAGCGAGCGACAATTTGATTTCCGACCAAAGTACGTTTATGGTCGAAATGATAGAGGTAGCTTCGATTATCCGTAACGCAACGAAGAGCAGCCTTTTAATTCTTGACGAAGTTGGAAGAGGAACTTCCACGTACGACGGACTTAGTATAGCTTGGGCGGTTATCGAGCATTTAACCGAGAATATAGGCGCGCACACTATGTTTGCAACGCATTATCACGAGCTGACCGAGCTTGAAAACTTGATAGAAGGCATAAAAAATTACAAAATTGCCGTTAAAGAGATAAACGGCAGCATAGTTTTCTTGCGCAAAATTATGCGAGGCGGTGCTAACCGCAGCTTCGGTATAGAGGTTGCCGCTCTTGCAGGTGTGCCTTCTTCGGTTACGGACAGGGCTAAACACATTTTAAAGCTTGTAGAAAGCGGAGAAAAAAAGCGCATTGAGGAAGTTGAAGAAACGACAGAAGAACCTTCCGAAATCGAGAAGATTTTAAGGGACGTTGATATGAACAATCTTTCGCCTATGCAAGCGTTTTTACTTGTGGGCGACCTCGTTGAAAAGGTGAAAAAATGAAAAAGATTAATATTTTAAACCAAACCGTATATAACCGTATAGCGGCGGGCGAAGTCGTTGACAGACCGTATTCAGCGGTAAAAGAGTTGGTGGAAAACAGTCTTGACGCGGGCGCGACCGAAATCGAAATCTATATTGAAAAGGGCGGAAAGCAGCTTATAAAAGTCGTTGATAACGGCTTCGGTATAGAGCGGGACGATTTAAAGTCGGCTTTTCTTCCGCATGCTACCAGCAAAATTTCAAGTGTTGATGACTTAGATAATATTTTAACTTTGGGTTTCAGAGGCGAAGCTCTTGCAAGTATTTCTTCGGTTGCAAAAGTTGAAATTATTTCTGTAACCAACGGTAATCCTGCGTACAAAATCAGTTGCGACGGAGGAAAAATCGGCGAAATTCTTCCCGCCGCGCTTGAAAAAGGCACGCACATAACGGTAAACAACCTCTTTTATAACACCCCCGTCAGGGCTAAATTTTTGAAAGACGATAAAAAAGAGGAAACGGACGTAACGAACTTTATTTCCCGGTATATTCTCAGCAAACCCGAAGTGTCTTTCAAATATTACGTGGACGGAAAGTTAACGTTGCAATCTTTCGGTGGCGGGCTTGACGAGGCTGTGGCGCAAGTTTACGGGGCAAAGATTTTGTCCCAGTGTTACAAGATTAACGCTGAAAAGAACGGTGTGCACATCTACGGATTTATAGGCAATCAAAACTTCTTTAAGCCAAATAAGACGTATCAAAGCGTATTTTTAAACGGGCGGTATATCGTAAACAACACGGTAGCAACAGCAATAAATCAAGCTTACGCAAGCTATATGATGAAACGGCAATTCCCGTTTTACGTTTTGAACGTTGACGTTCCCACGGAAATCGTGGACGTTAACGTTCACCCCAGTAAGGCAGACGTCAGATTTATTGATAATAAATTTATCTTTGGTACGGTTTATTCGGTCATCTCGTCCGTGCTTGACGGCACTGCCCGTGCGGCTGATTTCGTGATAAACGAAACGCGCTTGCCTGAAATTCATTCAAAAATAGACGATAAAGCGGGCGAAAACAGGGTTTACGCGCAACCTGTAAAAGAGAGCGACAACTTGGCGAATCTCATGCAAAAGTATGACAAGTCCAGCGCGGTTGCCGAGGACGCCAAGGCTGCGGGAATTGAATTTAAACAAACTGCGCCCACGCCTATACAAACCGAGAAGCCTGCATTTTTTGACCCGTTAAAAGATTTGCCGCTATCCGAGCTTATGCCAAAGCAAAAAATTAATACCATGTGCGTTTCCGACGACACTGTGCTGCCCAATCTTAACGGCAACGTTGCAGCTTACGAAGTGGAAAGAAAGCTGTTTGATAAAAAGAAACAAGAGCAGCAGAAAATCGAGTACGAGGCTTGCAAGTATAAGGGCAACCTTTTCAATACCTATTTAATATACGAAATAGCAGATACTGTCTATATGATTGACCAGCACGCGGCGCACGAAAGGCTTATTTATGATAAACTCCGCGAGAAGCTTTCCAATAGATTTATCGCAAGGCAAGCGCTGCTTGTACCGTATATTTTTACCGCAAATCCCGCAGAAGCGCGCTTTTTAGAAGAAAAACAGTCGCTTTTGAGGACCATGGGTTTCGGAATAGCGCCTTTCGGGTTTGAGTCGTTCAGAATTGACGAAGTGCCAGTAGATTTGCAGGATATTAATATAAAAGAATTTTTTAACGATATCCTTGCGGAAGTGGACGATCTTAAAGAAATTAAGCTTGAAGACGTCTTAAAAGATAAAATAGCAATGACGGCATGCAAACACGCCGTAAAGGGAGGTATGCAGCTTACAGACGTTGAAGTGGACGCTCTGTTTAAGCTGCTTGACGGAAATATGGGGTTAAAGTGCCCTCACGGTAGACCCGTTTGTGTTACTTTAACCAAAAAAGATATCGAGAAAATGTTTAAAAGGATTGTATAATGCCCAAAAAAGTTCTCGTTATCTGCGGTGCAACGGCTTCAGGTAAAACCCGTCTGGCAGTCGATTGCGCTTTAAAACTCAATACCGAAATAATTTCTGCCGATTCGCAGCTAATTTATAAAGGGCTAAACGTCGGTACGGCAAAGCCGACCGAAGAGGAGACGTGCGGCGTAAAACATCATATGATTGACATTGTAGAGCCGACCGAGACTTTTAGCGTATCGGACTATTCCGAAAGAGCTTTGCCAATCCTTGAAAGCTTGCTCTCTGAGGGAAAAACGCCGATAATTTGCGGCGGTACGGGATTTTATATCAATTCTTTGCTCTTTGATTTCGGTTACGGCAATACTGCTGCGGACGAAAACGTGCGTAAAAAATATGCCGAATATTTAAATAATAACGGTAAAGAAGCGCTTTTTGAAAAGTTAAGGGAAGTCGATCCCGAATCGTCGGCAGTTCTTCATCCAAACGATACGAAGCGCGTTATCCGCGCTTTGGAGATTTTTGAGGTAAGCGGCAAGAAAAAATCCGAACAAAACGACGAACTTATTCCAAAATACGATTTTATTGCTGTTTCAATAAATTATCCGAGGGAAGAGCTTTACGCGAGAATTAACCGCCGCGTAGACGAAATGTTTGATAAAGGACTTGTTGAAGAAGTTCAAAGTCTTTTGGTTCGGGGTATTAATGGAAGTTGCCAATGTATGCAGGCAATCGGCTATAAAGAAGTTGTTTTTGGTTTAGAAAATGGTAGTTTGCGAAGTACTATGTCTGACATAATTAAGCAAAATACGCGTCATTATGCGAAAAGACAGATAACTTTTTTCAAAAAAATGCCTAATTTAGTATGGCTTAACCCTAATGAGGCTACTGCAGATAAGGTGGCGGAGATTTTAAATGAAATTAATTGAAGAGTGCGAAAAAAAGTTACAGGACAAATTTAAATCAATAGACGATATTGCGTATTATAATCAGGTAAAAGTTTTAAACGCTTTTAATGAGTATAAAATCGCAACCCGCCATTTTAACGGTACGACGGGATACGGATATGACGACGAAGGGAGAGATTGTCTCGGCAAACTCTATGCTAAGGCGTTCGGCGCGGAAAGCGGAATTGTTTCGCCGCACCTTGTTTCAGGGACGCACGCGCTTACGGTTGCGCTTTTCGGGCTTCTTCGCCCTCATGACACGCTTTTTTGCGTGAGCGGAATGCCTTACGATACTATAAGGGGTGTAATTTTCGGCGAAAATAACGGTTCTTTAAAAGATTTCGGCGTGAATTTTGAATACTGTGATTTAAAAGACGGCAAATTCAACTTAGAAGAAATTAAGAAGAAATTTAATAAAACCGTAAAAGTTGTGTACGTTCAGCGCTCGCGCGGATACGAACTTAGGGACGCATTTTCCTGTGAAGAAATAGGCGAAATTTGCAAATTTATTCGACTTTTGGGCTTTAAAGGCTGTATTTTCGTAGATAACTGTTACGGAGAATTTGTAGAAAAATGCGAGCCAATCGAAGTCGGGGCGGATATTATAGTCGGTTCGCTCATTAAAAACGCGGGCGGCGGGCTTGCGCCTACGGGCGGTTATATATGCGGAAAGGCGGAATATATCGATTTAATTGGAAAACGCCTTACTGCGCCTTCAATCGGGACTGAAGTCGGTTCTTATGAAGGCAGTTACCGAAACTTTTACCAAGGTCTTTTTCTTGCACCGCATACAGTCGCGCAGGCGTTAAAGACAAGTCTTTTGATAGGTCAGGCTATGGGGGAACTCGGATATAAAAATTATCCGTCGCTTGATAAAGTTCCTCACGATATAACACGCGCCATTGAGTTTGACAATGCGGATAAAATGGTTAATTTTATAAGAGAAGTGCAATACGCTTCGCCAATTGACGGTTTTGTTACTTGCGAGCCGTGGGATATGCCCGGTTACGACGATAAAATTATAATGGCGGCAGGCACTTTCGTTTCAGGGGCAAGCATAGAACTTTCAGCCGACGGGCCTGTAAAACCGCCCTATATCGCATATTTTCAAGGTGGTTTAACGTATGAACACGGTAAGTATGCTTTAGAACGGATTTTGGATAAAATAGGGTAAATTATGGACTGTATTATCAGAAAATGGCGTTCAGATGATGCGAAAAGTTTATCTGAATTGCTGAATAATAAGAAAATTTTAGATAATTTGCGCGACGGGTTGCCGTTTCCTTACACTGAGAAAGACGCCCTCGATTATATTAATGCAATGCTTAACGCGGATACGAATTCGGTCTTTGCTTTTGCTATTGAGTATGAGGGTAAAACTGTAGGAAGTATTGGTGTTTTCAGGCAAGAAAATATCCATTCTAAAACCGCAGAAATGGGTTATTACATCGGCGAAAATTATTGGAATAAGGGCATAGCAACTTCAGCAATAAAGCAAACTTGCGATTTTGTATTTAAAAATTCGGATATTATCCGTATTTATGCCGAGCCGTTCGCGCGCAACGAAGCGTCTTGTAGGGTGCTTGAAAAGGCGGGTTTCGACTGCGAGGGTACGCTCCGCAAAAACGCTGTCAAAAACGGCATTGTCGAAGATATGAAAATGTATGCAAAAATAAAAAGCGCCGAGCAATAAGCTCGGCGCTTAGTTTTTATTTATTAATACATTCCGCCCATATCGGGGTTGCCGCCCATAGGAGGTGCGGGAGGAGTGGGAATGTCTGTTACGATACTTTCCGTTGTTAAAAGCGTAGCTGCAACTGAAGCAGCATTTTGAAGAACGGAGCGGGATACCTTCGTGGGGTCGATAATTCCGCATTCAACCATATCGGTGTACTTGTTGTTGTACGCGTCAAAGCCGTAGTTGGGATTTTTGGAGCGTAAAATATTGTTTACAATAACCGAACCGTCGTAACCTGCGTTCTTCGCAATCTGGCGAACGGGTTCTTCAATTGCTTTCAAAACGATAGCTGCGCCCGTCTTTTCGTCGCCGTGCAAGCTTGCAACAAGCTTTTTGAGCTCGGGTACGGCATTCAGAAGCGCAACGCCGCCGCCGGGAACGATACCTTCTTCAACGGCCGCACGGGTAGCAGCAAGCGCGTCCTCTATGCGGAGTTTCTTTTCTTTCATTTCAACTTCGGTTGCCGCGCCTACGCTGATCACCGCAACGCCGCCGGCAAGCTTTGCAAGTCTCTCTTGCAATTTTTCTCTGTCATAATCCGAAGAAGTTTCCAAAATCTGCGCTTTAATTGAATTTACGCGGGATTTAATGCTATCTGCATCGCCCGAGCCGCCGATAATGGTAGTGTTGTCTTTGTCAACCTTAACTTGTGCGGCTCTTCCGAGCATATCAAGTGTTACGTCTTTGAATTCATATCCCAAATCGGAAGAAACAACCGTGCCGCCAGTAAGAACTGCAATGTCTTCGAGCATAGCCTTTCTTCTGTCGCCGAAACCGGGTGCTTTAACTGCAACACAGTTTAAAACGCCTTTCAACTTGTTCACGATAAGAGCTGCAAGCGCGTCGCCCTCAACGTCTTCTGCAATTATAAGAAGTCTTGCGCCCTGTTGAGCGATAGGCTCGATGACGGGCAGAATTTCCTGTAACGCGGAAATTTTCTTGTCAGTAATAAGGATATAGGGGTTGTCAAGAACGGCTTCCATCTTGTCGGTGTTGGTAACCATATAGGCGGAGGCGTAGCCTCTGTCAAATTGCATACCCTCGACAGTCGAAAGCTCTGTTGCCATAGTTTTTCCTTCTTCAACGGTGATAACGCCGTCCTTGCCGACAATTTCCATAGCGTTTGCTATAAGCTCGCCTATTTTTTCGTCGCCTGCGGAAATAGAAGCAACCTGAGAAATTGCAAGCTTGCTTTCAACGGGTTTGGAAATGGACTGTACTTTTGCAACTGCAGTCTCAACGGCAGTAGCAATTCCCCTTTTTAAGATCATAGGGTTCGCGCCTGCTGCAAGGTTTTTAAGTCCTTCTTTTACGATTGCCTGCGCTAATACGACGGCGGTAGTAGTGCCGTCGCCCGCAACGTCGTTGGTTTTCGTGGAAACTTCTTTAACGAGTTGTGCGCCCATATTTTCGAACGGGTCTTCAAGCTCGATTTCTTTCGCAATGGTTACACCGTCGTTGGTAATAAGCGGTGCGCCGAACTTCTTGTCCAGCACTACGTTTCTGCCCTTAGGTCCTAAGGTTATTTTAACGGTGTCTGCAACGATGTTGACGCCGTTTTCAAGTAATTTTCTTGCTTCATCGCCGTATTTAATCTGTTTTGCCATATTTTTTTACTCCTTATTCAACGATTGCCAGAATATCGCTCTGACGGATAATCGTGTACTCTTTTTCGTCAACTTTGACTTCTGTTCCGCTGTATTTTGCAAGCAGAACTTTATCTCCTACCTTAACTTGCATCTTAACTTCCTTGCCGTCAACAAGCCCGCCTGGGCCGACTGCAACAACGAGGCAAGTTGCAGGTTTTTCCTGTGCAGCCGAGGTAAGATAAAGTCCGCTTTTGGTCTTTTCTTCGGCTTTAAGATTTTCTACGACTACTTTATCGAATAAAGGTTTGATAGTCATTTAAATATCCTCCGATTTTAATCAATTTAGTTACAGATATTTTATAAACTCAACAAAATAATGTTAAACATTATAAAGTAAAAAATTGCAATTCAATGAAAATTATGGTAAAATCGTGATATGGATAAATGGGACAAAAGATTTATGGAGCTGACCGAGCTTATCGGTACTTGGTCAAGCTGCTATCAGGAGAACCGACACGTCGGTGCGGTTATCGTAAAAAACAAGCGCATAATTGCAACAGGCTACAACGGCGCACCGCAAGGTATTGAGAGTTGCGTTGATAAAAAAGAGTGTATGCGCAAATTGAAAAATATCCCCAGCGGCACTATGCACGAACTTTGCTACGCCGTCCACGCCGAGCAGAATGCCATAATTCAGGCGGCAAGAGTGGGGTGTAGCGTAGAGGGGTGCACGCTCTATTGTACTCACCAGCCTTGCGTAATCTGTGCAAAAATTATAATCAATTCCGGCATCTCGCGCGTTGTCTATAAAGAGGGTTATCCCGACGAATTTTCAATGCTTCTTTTTAAAGAAGCGGGCGTGCGCGTGGATAAATTCAGCGATTTATAAAAAGGAGAATAAGAATGCAAAATCCCGTAGTTACTATAAAAATGCAAAAAGGCGGAGTTATAAAAGCCGAACTTTATCCCGAAAAAGCGCCTAATACCGTCAATAATTTTATTTCGCTTGTAAAAAGCGGCTTTTACGACGGACTTATTTTTCACCGCGTAATTTCTGGTTTCATGATACAAGGCGGAGACCCGAAAGGCGTTGGAACAGGCGGGCCGGGATATTCGATTAAAGGTGAGTTTGCTTTAAACGGTTTTAAGCAAAACGATTTAAAACATTCCCGCGGCGTTCTGTCTATGGCGCGCGCAATGAACCCTAATTCCGCGGGTTCGCAGTTCTTTATAATGCATCAGAATTCGTCTCACCTTGACGGTCAATATGCTGCGTTCGGCAAAGTAACGGAAGGAATAGAAGTGGTAGACGAAATTGCGGCAGTAAGGTGCGATTGGCAGGATAAGCCGCTTGAGCCTCAGATTATGGAAAAAGTAACGGTTGAAACCTTCGGCGTAAACTACCACGCCCCCGAAAAATACTGATATAGGAGTTACTATGGATAACGAAATTTATCAAAATCCCTTGATTACGAGATATGCAAGCCGCGCTATGGCGGAAAATTTCTCTGACGAAAAACGCTTTAAGCTTTGGAGAAAACTTTGGATCGCGCTTGCTGAGAGTGAAATGGAACTTGGCTTGAACATCACAAAATCGCAAGTGGACGAAATGAAGAAGTACGCCGAAGATATAAACTTCGAAGTTGCGGAAAAGTACGAAAGAGAGCTTCGCCACGACGTAATGGCGCACGTACACGCCTTCGGCGACCAAGCTAATTCGGCTATGCCGATTATTCACCTTGGTGCAACGAGCTGTTACGTTGACTGCAATTCGGAGCTAATAATTCTGTGGGATGCGCTTGAAATTATTAAAGCAAAACTTGTAAACGTAATGGATAAGCTTGCGGTTTTTGCTTTGAAATATAAGGACGTGCCCACGCTCGGATTTACGCACTTGCAGCCCGCACAGCTTACGACTGTAGGAAAGCGCGCAACGCTTTGGCTTCAAGATTTGACGTTGGACTATAATAATCTCGTAAATTTGCAAAATTCATTCAAATTAAGGGGTGTAAAGGGTACGACGGGCACTCAGGCAAGCTTTATGGAGCTGTTTTGCGGTGATGAAAACAAAGTTAAGGAACTTGAAAAAAAGGTCGTTGCAAAACTCGGTTTTGATAAAGTTTACGGCGTAACAGGTCAGACTTACCCGAGAAAGTTCGATTACAACGTTCTCTGCGTTCTGTCTCAAATTGCGCAGTCAGCGTATAAATTTTCAAACGATATCCGCATTTTGCAAAATATGAAAGAGGTTGAAGAGCCTTTTGAGAAGTCGCAAATCGGTTCGTCCGCAATGGCATACAAGCGCAATCCTATGCGTAGCGAAAGGATAGGCTCGCTTGCAAGGTTTGTAATTTCTCTTCCGATGAACGGAGCGATAACCGCTGGAACGCAGTGGTTTGAAAGAACTTTGGATGATTCTGCAAACAGAAGAATAGTAAACGCGCAGGCATTTCTTGCGCTTGACGGCATACTTAATATTTATATGAACGTCTCGGAAAATCTCGTCGTTTACGAAAAAGTCATTGCAAAACACATTGCTGCAGAGCTTCCGTTCATGGCAACCGAAAACATTATGATGGAGTGTGTAAAAGCAGGTGGAAACAGACAGGAGCTTCACGAGAAGATAAGAGTTTTATCTATGCAGGCGGGAAGAAACGTAAAAGAGCTTGGCAAAGAAAATAATCTTTTAGAGCTCATAAAAGCAGATAATGACTTTAAAGCCGTTCATTCCAAGCTCGATAAAATACTCGATGCAAAATTGTTTATAGGCAGAGCTCCTTCGCAAACCGTAGAATTTATAGAAAACGAAGTTAAGCCCATTTTAGAGCAAAACAAGGCAATTTTAGGTCAAAAAGGTGATGTAAAGGTTTAAAATTGTTAATTTGCGAAGTACTATGTGTGGCATAATTAAATAAAAAAATACCGCTCCGACAATCGGGGCGGTTAATAAAAAATCCACCCTGTACGGGTGGATTTGGCAGGGGAGACACGATTCGAACATGCAACCGACGGTTTTGGAGACCGCGACTCTACCGTTGAGCTACTCCCCTAAAAGCAAATAAATTATATTATATCACTTGAATTTAGTCAACTGTTTTTGGAGGCAATTTTTATGAAAAAGCAATTCAAACTCGGCGTTATCGGGTGCTCGTTCTTTTCAAACGCCATTTTAAGAGGAGTTGTTTTATCCGACTTAATCCGCGAAAAAAAGATAATCGTCAGCGACGAAAACGAGGAAGAGTTGGATAAACTCGATTATCTGGGCGTACGTACGACCACGAATAACAGATTCGTTGCCGAAAACAGTGAATATTTGCTTTTCGCGGTAAAACCTAAGAAATTTGATGCAATTTCAAAGGAATTAGAGGGCATTAGACCCGAAAAAGTTATTTCGGTTATAGAAGGACTTGCCAAGAGTTCGGTTAAAAATGCGCTTGGAGTGGGCGTAATCAAAGTAGCGCGAGTTGTTCTTAATTTACCTTGCGAGATCGGCAGCGGCGCGATAGGTATCGATATGGTTGATTTTAATAAGTCAACCGACGATTGCGATTTTTTAAGCTCGGTTTTCGGCACGTTGGGAACTATAGTAAGTGTGGAAGAAAGTAAACTAAACGCTGTTTACGGACTTAGCGGCAGCGGTTCTGTCTACTCGTTTATGTTTATCGATGCGCTTATAGACGCAGGTATGAAACAAGGACTGACTAAGAACGAGGCAAAAATACTTGCCGTTCAGACAGTGCTCGGCAGCGCCGAAATGGTGCAGAGGGAAGAAAATACGGTTGAAGAGTTGACTGTGCTTGCATGCAATAAAGGCGGTGCGGCTGTGGACGCCGTAAAAGTTCTTGAAGAAAAGGGCTTTGTCGATGCAGTTTCTTCGGCAGTGGAAGCGTGCGTAAACCGTGCAAAAGAGCAGACTAAGTGATGAAAAAGGTTATTTTATATACCGACGGTGCGTGCTCGGGCAATCCGGGCGTCGGCGGCTGGGGTGCGGTATTAATGTTTAAAGGGTTTGAAAAGCGCATATCGGGAGCTGAAAAGTCAACGACAAACAACAGAATGGAGCTTACGGCTGTTATAGAGGGGTTGAAGTGCCTTAAAGAACCTTGCGAGGTTGAAATTTACAGTGATTCCGCTTACACTGTCAATGGTTTTAATAACGGCTGGGTTTACGGTTGGGAAAAGTCGGGTTTTATAAAGTCTGACAATAAACCCGTATTAAACGAAGATTTATGGCGTGAGCTTTTATCTTTAACCCGTACCCACCGCGTAACTTTCATAAAAGTTAAAGGGCACGCTGATAACGAATATAATAATATCTGCGATAAACTTGCTACCGACGCTATTAAAAATTTCAAAAGCGAATTATAAAAATGCGTGAAATACTATATAATAGTATTAATGGACCGCATGCAAGTTTTAAAACATTGTATAAATATTTTGGCGGTCGTACTGTTAAGTACGGTCGCTTTTCTCTTTATTTCCTACGGGCTTTTATATAAAAACGTAGATTTTATTGCCGTACATTTCAATATTTTACTGCTTGTATCGGGCTTGGTTCTCGGCCTTATTATGGTTGGCGGGCTTCTGTTTTACGCTCTGAAAATGGTTTCGCTTTACCGCTTAACTATATGTACTCTTGTGTTTCTTGACATATTTTCTATTGTGTTTTTTGCGCTTTGCGCAAGCGACTTGCTCGGCAAAATCAACAGTGTAGACGCACTCAGGGAATATATAGAGGGTATGGGTGGAATGGCCGCCGCTATATATATTGCATTCAGCTTTTTACAGGTTGTTCTTTTGCCTGTACCGGGGTCTGTATCGGTTGCCGTGGGTGTGGCGATGTTTGGACCGTTAAAATGCGCTTTTTATAGCTTTATAGGTATTGTTTCGGGTTCTATTGCCGCTTTTGCAATAGGAAGGTGGATAGGCTACAAGGCGGTTTGTTGGATTGTCGGGCAGGAAACTTTGGATAAATGGCTTAAAAAATTAAAGGGTAAAGATTACTTAATCTTATCTCTGATGTTTCTTCTACCGCTTTTTCCCGACGACGTTCTCTGTTTTGTTGCAGGGTTATCGTCAATGACGTGGCCGTTTTTCATAATTATGATAACCGTAACCCGTTTAATAGGCGTGTTTTCCACGGCTTATTCGTTTGAACTTATTCCCTTTACAACGTGGTGGGGCTTGCTTATCTGGGCGTTGCTTCTTGCGTTTATCGTGCTTGCATTTTATTTGGTTTTAAAGCATTACGAAAAGATTGACAAATTCATCAAAACAAAACTGAAAATCCAAAGAAAGTAAGGCGGCAATAAGCCGCTTTTTCTTTAAGTTATGAGTAGAAGTGTACCACTAAAGTTTGGTAAATTTAATAAATTTTGATAAATGTTTATCAATTTTATTTGCATTTGAATTTAAATGTGATAAAATGTATTTGTAAGAATTTGGTTTTCAGGTGTATTTATGGATAAAATAAGCTTATTGCAAAAGCGAAAAAAACAACTTCTTGACGCCGGTAAAGAAATACGGGCGAATATTAATTCACTTATTGACGAGGATAGTTTTGTTGAACTTTCGGCTTTTTCGTTCTCTAAAAACGAGTTTTACGGAGAAAACGCCGAAGGCGAGGGCGTCGTAACGGGTTTTGCGACGATATGCGACTATCCTTTTTATATTGTTGCACAGAACGCCGCGGTGCTTTCTGGCGGCGTCAGTAAGGCAAACTGCGAAAAAATAGAAAAATGTTTAAATCAGGCGGAGAAAACTTCTACGCCCGTTATATGGCTTTTGTCGTCTCTCGGAGTTCAGATAGGCGAGGGGGTTAGCGTTCTTGAAGGGCTTGCAAGTCTTATATTAAAGGCTTCTCAAATGAAGGGCAGTATACCTCAGTATCTTATCGTTAACGGAGAGGTATACGGTCAGATTTCCCTTCTTGCGGGTATCTGCGATTTCACTTATTTTATTGATAAAAAGAGTGCGCTTTGTTCCAACAGTCCGCTTGTTTTATCCGCTAAAGCGGGGGAAAATCTTTCAAAATTTACCGTTGGCGGAGCAAACGGGCTTATAAATGCCCAACTTGCAACTTTTACCGTAAAGAATTTCGAAGAGATAAAGAAGTCGATTACCGAAATTAACGAGTTGCTTTCAAAGCCCTTGATAGACAGCGACGAGATGAATGTAAGCCTAACCGCACTCGATAAAAAGGCAGACGGCAAGGCTATGACAGCGGTGTTTGATAAATCAACTGCAATAGAGCTTGGCGCATCTTATTGCCCCGAAGTCAAATGCTACCTTGCAAGGGTAGGCGGAATTGCGGTTGCCGCAGCTCTTTTTGACGGAGCGGACGGCGTGGAACTCACCGCCCAAAACGTGAGAAAACTTAAAGATTTTGCAGAGTTTGCTTGCTGCTACGGCTTACCCTACGTAACCTTTGTTAACACCCTTGGAGTAAAGAGCGACCTTGCGACAAACAACAGCCTTGTTTTAAAAGAGCTTGGCGAGTACGTTTCTATTTTAGACTGTATCGATGCGGCTAAAATTTCGGTCGTTTACGGCAAGGCAATAGGTTTGGGCTATACCGTATTTGCGGCAAAATCAATGGGTTACGATTACAGTTATGCCTTTGCGAGCGCAAAAATCGCGCTTTTTGACAGCGTTCAGGGCGCAGAAATAGAATTTTCAAACGAGAAGAAGGCGGACGGGACTAAGCTTGCCGCAAAATATGCTGACGAGAACTCCGACCCTATCAATGCGGCGCAGGGCGGATATATCGATAATATAATTCAGCCGTCGTTTGTAAAGCAATACTTAACGGCGTCGTTGCAAATGCTTTTAAAGTGAGGAAAATATGCTGAATTTTCTTTTGGACATATTGCCGCAGAAGCCGGACGGCTCGTTTGACGGCAACTACTATTTTTCCGATAGGTTCGGAGAGCCTGCAATTTACGCGCTTATAGGCTTCTTGGTCGTATTTTTGGGGATTATACTCATAATCGCGATTATTTGGCTGATAGGGCTTTTAATGCGTAAAACCAACAATCTTGCTTTTTTGACTAATATCGGCAAGAAGAAAAAGAAGGTTGCGCAGCCTGAGCAAAGCGAGGCTATACCCGAAACGGACGAAGTGCCCGATGAGGTTAAAGCCGCGATAATTGCCGCAATTATGGCTTATTACAGTGCTGAAAAGCCGCAATGTGAATTTAAAGTTAAGAGAATTAAGAGGATATAAGGAGTTTAAATATATGCGTAATTTTGTTGTTACTATTGACGGAAAAACTTATTCCGTAGGCGTTGAAGAAGTTGGCGAAAGCGTAGGCGAAGTTTCAATTGCCCCCGCAAAGGTTGCGGAAGCGCCTAAGCCCGTTAAAACTGTTGCGCCTGCAAACGGCACTAAGGTTTTGTCGCCTTTCCCCGGACTTATTAAAAACGTTCTCGTTGCAGACGGTGCATCGGTAAAAAAAGATCAGCCGATAATCGTTCTCGAAGCAATGAAAATGGACAACGAAATCACTGCCCCTTGCGACGGCAAAGTTACAATCAGCGTTACCAAGGGTGCTAACGTAGAAACCAACGCTTTACTTGCTGTTATCGGTTGACGGAGGGAATATGCTGCAAAGTGGAATAGACTTTGGCAAGATATTCGGAAGTCTGTATGAAAGTATGGGTTTTGTGCAGGGAAACTGGCAGAACTACGTTATGCTTTTGATTTCTTTCATACTGATGTATCTTGCCGTAGTCAAAAAATTTGAGCCTATGCTCTTATTGCCGATAGCTTTCGGTATGTTTTTAATAAATATCCCCGGCGCTGAAGCCGTTTTGTGGGGTAAATACGAAACGCCCGCAGAATTGGCTTTGGGGACTAAGGGTTCTGTTGAGAACGTCGGTGTTTACACGTTGATAGGTTCTAGCGATGAACTTATTTATATCAGAGATGGTTATTTTGACGCTGGAATTGTAAATTATTTTGCTTCTTTCAATGACTTGAAGAACGGTGTAATCTCCCAAATGTCGGCAGACAAATTTAATACGCTGTATTCTTTGAGCGGATATGTTCAAGGTAATGTTATTGACGGGGTTACCGAATTTACAAGCAATGCCATTGTAATAGATCACGCATACGAGGCGGTAACGAGCAGAGGACTTCTTTGGTATTTGTATTTCGGCGTAGATAAAGTTATTTACCCGCCGCTTATATTCCTCGGAATAGGCGCAATGACCGACTTCGGACCGCTGATTGCCAACCCTAAGAGTATGTTAATAGGTGCGGGTGCGCAGCTTGGAATATTCGTTGCATTTATACTTGCTTCGTTCCTCGGTTTGTCAGTTGCGGCTGCGGCATCTATTGCAATCATAGGCGGAGCAGACGGACCTACTGCAATTATGGTAACTTCCAAACTTGCTTCCGACTACGTTCCGACGATAGCTATTGCGGCATACTCGTATATGGCTTTGATACCCATAATTCAAAAGCCGTTAATGCGAGCGTTAACAACCAAAAAAGAGAGGGCAATAAGAATGAAACCTCTCCGTCAGGTCAGCAAAATAGAAAAAATATTGTTCCCTATTATCGTTACGCTCGTTGTTGGTATAATTCTTCCCGACAGTATTGCGCTTTTGGGTATGCTTATGCTCGGTAATCTCTTTAAAGAAAGCGGAGTAGTAGACAGACTTTCAACGCAGGCACAGAACGGGCTTATGAATACGATAACCATTTTCCTCGGAATTGCCGTAGGCAGCAAGGCAAAAGGTGAAATTTTCTTAAGCGTTGAAACTCTTGAAATTATAGGAGTCGGACTTCTTGCATTCGTTATCGGTACTATAGGCGGCTTGCTCGTCGCAAAATTAATGTGCAAGATAACCAAGGGACAGATAAACCCGCTTATAGGTTCGGCGGGTGTTTCGGCAGTACCTATGGCGGCAAGAATTTCCGAGGACGTCGGACGAGAGTACGACCCTCAGAACCACTTACTTATGCACGCAATGGGACCTAACGTTGCGGGAGTTATAGGCTCGGCAATCGCTGCGGGCGTGCTGCTTGCTTGTTTCGGCGGGTTTGTTGACGGTACTGCTTCGGAAGGCGTTGTTTCTGCACTCAATACGGTAATGGCATAAAATAAGGTGAAATCTATGAAAAAAGTATTAATTACAGATACAATTTTGCGTGATGCGCACCAGTCGCACGCAGCAACTAGAATGAGATTTGACGAAATGGAGGCCATGCTTCCGCTTTTGGACGAAGTCGGCTATTATTCGCTCGAAGCGTGGGGCGGCGCAACCTTCGACAGTTGTTTAAGGTTTTTGAACGAAGACCCTTGGGATAGGCTTAGAAATCTCAAAAAATACTTAAAAAAGACGCCCATACAGATGTTGCTCCGCGGACAGAACCTGTTGGGTTACCGTCATTACGCGGATGACGTGGTAGAAAAATTTATTGAAAAATCAATTGAGAACGGCGTCGGAGTAATTAGACTTTTTGACGCGTTGAACGACCCGAGAAACCTTGAAGCAAGCGTTAAAGCTATCAAAAAGTACGGCAAGGGCGGCAAATGCGTGTGCGAATGTGCAATTTCATACACCACAAGCCCCGTTCATACAACAGAATACTTCGTTAAACTCGCAAAACAGTTTGAGGATATGGGCGCGGACAATATCTGTATAAAGGATATGGCGAACCTTTTGTTGCCTTTCACCGCTTATGAGCTTGTTAAAGAACTTAAAAGCGAGCTTCGACCCGAAACCAAAGTGCATCTGCACACGCACAACACGACGGGAACGGGCGATATGATTTACCTTATGGCAATACAGGCAGGCGTGGATATCGTCGACTGCGCGCTTTCGCCTCTCGGAAACGGTACTTCAAATCCTGCTACAGAGCCGCTCGTTGCAACTCTGAAAGGAACTCAATACGACACGGGCATAGAAATTGAAAAACTGCTTCCCGCCGTAACCCATTTCAACAAAGTTGCTGAAAGGCTTGAAAAAGACGGTTTCCTTAACCCTAAGGTCAGGCGCGTCGATATTAACACGTTGTTGTATCAAGTACCGGGCGGAATGCTTTCAAATCTTATGAACCAGCTTAAACAGGCGGGTAAAGAGGAGAAGTTGACGGAATGTCTTGCCGAAGTGCCCAAAGTAAGAAAGGATTGCGGCTATCCTCCGCTTGTAACACCGTCAAGCCAAATAGTGGGTACGCAAGCCGTTTGGAACGTATTGTTGGGCAGATATAAAACGATTACTGCACAGTTTAAAGATATAATGTTGGGCAAATACGGCGCGGTTTTGGGTGAAAAGAACCAAGAAATACTTAAAACGTGCCAAAAGGACGGAGAAAAAGTAATTACTTGCCGCCCCGCTGATTTGCTTGATAACGAAATGCAGACCCTTACGCAAAAGGTAAAGGACGACGGGTTCTATAAACAGGAAGAAGACGTTCTTTCGTATGCGCTGTTCCCTGAGGTTGCAACAAACTTCTTTAAATGGAGAAAGGCTAAGGAAACGGGTGTTGACAGTGATATGGCTGCAAACCCAAACAAGGTTTATCCCGTATAAAATTTTTAAGCGGCGTGAACTCGGTTCACGCCGTAAGGTTTATTTATGAGTAAAGTTGCTGTTATCGGCTCGGGTGCGGCAGGGCTTATTGCCGCTTACTTTGCCGCAAAGAACGGAAATAACGTTACTGTTTTTGAAAAGAACGAAAAGAGCGGTAAAAAAATTTACATAACGGGTAAGGGAAGGTGCAACGTAACGCACGACTGTACGCCTGAAGAATTCCTCGATAACGTAGTATCTAACCCTAAATTTTTAACGGGGGCAATCTATTCGTTTCCGCCGTCAAAGTGTGTTCAGTTCTTTGAAGACGGCGGTTTAAAACTTAAACTTGAACGAGGCGCAAGGTATTTTCCTGTAACGGACAATGCGAGCGACGTAACGCGTTGCCTTGAAAATTATTGCAGAAATGTCGGTGTTAGCTTTAATTTTGGCGAAAAAGTGCTTAGCTTGGGTGTTTTGCGTAGTATTATGTCAGGCATAATAACAACAAAAGGCAAATATGAGTTTGACAAAGTGATAGTCTGTACGGGTGGACTGAGTTATCCTTCAACAGGTTCAACGGGCGACGGTTACAAATTTGCAAAAGAGGCGGGACACAAAATTGTTTCCCTGAAACAAGGACTTTGCGGATTGAATTTAAAGGGTGATTTCTATAAAAATTTGCAAGGGCTGACCTTAAAAAACGTAAATTTATCCGTTTTTAACGGCGAGAAACTTATAAAAAGCTTTTTCGGGGAGATGCTTTTTACTCATTTCGGAATATCAGGTCCGATAGTGTTGTCTTCTTCAAGTCTGATAAACAGAATGGATTTGAATCAAATTAAGCTCGTTCTTGACTTGAAACCCGCTTTGAGTGAAGAGCAGCTTGATAAACGGCTTTTAAGAGATTTTGAAGCTTATAAAAATAAGAATATTTCGAATTGTCTGAAAGAATTGTTGCCAGTCGCAATTATTGCCGAAGTGCTTAAAAGAAGCGGAATAAAGCCTGAAACTCAAGTTAATTCGGTAACTAAAGCCCAAAGACTAAGTTTATTGACAACTGTCAAAAATTTTGATATGATTGTGGCGTCTTTGAGGGACTTTTCAGAGGCTATAATAACTTGCGGCGGTGTTGACGTTAAGGAAATCAACCCAAAAACTATGGAAAGCAAGATTGTAAAGGGTTTGTATTTTTGCGGCGAAGTGCTTGATTTAGACGCCTTCACGGGCGGATATAATCTTCAAATTGCATTTTCGACGGGTTACGCTGCGGGCAACGCTATAAAGGATTAACTATGAAAGCTATAAGAGGTGCAACAACCGTCGGCGCTGACAGCGCCGCGGAAATAAAGGAGAGCGTAAAAGAGCTTCTGACTGAAATAAAAACGCAAAACGCATTAAATCTTGAAGAAGTCGTGTGCGTTCTTTTCTCTAATACAAGCGATTTACATTCTTTTTACCCTGCTAAGGCAGCAAGAGAAGCTGGGTTTTTTACCGCACCTTTATTTTCTGCCCTCGAGCCTGAAATAGACGGCGCACTGAGTAAATGTATAAGGGTAATGGTTCTGACTGAAAGCGAGAAGCCTGCAAAGCACGTTTATTTGCGCGGCGCTGCGGTATTGAGACGCGACTTGACAAATATTATTAATATAGCGCTTGACGGACCTGCGGGCAGCGGAAAAAGCACTATCTCCAAACTGATTGCCGAAAAGTTGAATATTCTCTGCCTTGATACGGGCGCAATGTACCGCGCATGTGCGCTTAAATGTGTTAATCTTGGCGTTTCGGTAACCGACGAAGAAGCGGTAAAAATAGTAATTTCCGATATAAATTTGACTGTAAAGCACGAAAACGGCGTTCAGCACACTTATCTTGACGGTAAAGACGTTTCGGAAGATATTCGACGACCCGAGATTTCGATGCTTGCCTCTACCGTATCGGCGTGGGAGTGCGTGCGAACGAAAATGGTTCAGCTCCAACGGGAAATTGCAATGCGTACTTCCTGTATTCTTGACGGTAGGGATATAGGCACTAACGTTTTACCCGACGCGCCGTACAAGTTCTTTTTGACGGCAAGTCCTGAGGTTCGGGCAAAGCGACGTGCTGCGGAAAATCTTCAAAAAGGCTTCAATACTCCGTATGAATATGTTCTTGCCGAGGTAATCAAAAGAGACAAACAAGACGCTTCAAGGTCGATTGCACCCTTAAAGCAAGCAAAAGATGCGATTTTGATAGATTCTTCGGAGATGACTGTAAACCAAGTTGTTGACTTGATTTTAAATAAAATACAGGAAAAGATATAAATGGCGGAAGAAAATATTCCTCAAACAAATCAAAGTAAGGCAAAAAAGCGCAAGCTTACCAAACTTGAAAAATGGTTCAGAACTATGCGCCGTTTTTACCTTTCCGTCAGTTGGTTTTTGTTGCCTTATAAAAAATACGGCTGTAAGCAAAAATTCAACGACCGTTCTTATATAATTGTCGGAAACCATAAAAGCGTTCTTGACGTAATACCGCCGGTTATGGTAACCGACAAGCCCATTCACTTTATGGCGAAAAAAGAAATTTTCGAAAAGGGAATAGGTAAGTGGTTTACGACAAAGTGCGAATGTATTCCC
Source organism: uncultured Clostridia bacterium (assembly GCA_947174415.1). Lineage (GTDB taxonomy): Bacteria > Bacillota > Clostridia > Christensenellales > Borkfalkiaceae > Coproplasma. Next base: position 963 of record CAMWIW010000001.1, on the reverse strand, counting down.
GTCAGCCGCGACGGATCTGACGTGCGCGCAATAATGCAGGCAATGAAATATTTAAAAGAAGGTTCGGTGGTCTGCATATTTCCCGAAGGTACGCGCAATAAATCTCAGGATTTGTTTTTACCGTTTAAAAGCGGCGCTGCCGCACTTTCCATTAAAACAAAAACCCCGATTATTCCAATAGTTCAGGTTAGGAGAATAAAACTGTTCAGAAAAATAAAGTTCTATTGCGGCGAGCCGTTTGAGTTTACGGAGTTCTACGATAAAAAGCTTACGCAAGAAGATATTGAGAAAGCCGACGAAATTTTATTGCAAAGGCTGACGGAAATTTATATCGAACTTGAAAATAAGACGGTTAAAAAGGGAAAAAAGAATAAAAAATAATGGAAGTCATTCTCGCAAAGCATAGCGGATTTTGTACGGGTGTAAAGCATGCAGTGGACACTGCGTTGTCTCTTGACCCGAAAAACACTTTCGTTCTGGGTGAAATAATTCATAATTCCGACGTAGTCAAAGCCATAGAAGCAAAGGGTTTAAAGACAGTCGAAAGTCTTGAAGAAGTTCCGGACGGGGCAACCGTCGTTTTTCGTTCTCACGGCGTGCCCGAAAACTTTTACGAAATTTGCACCAAAAGAAATATTAAAGTCGTTGATTGCACTTGCGGTTTCGTTAGAAAAACGCAAAAGATAGTAAAAGAGCAATTCGCGTTGGGCAAACACATAGTTATAGTCGGAGAAAACGCACATCCCGAGGTTTTGGGGCTTCTCGGGTGGTGTAAAAATAGTGCAACCGTAGTTAATACGCCCGAAGCAGATTTCACCGATTTTGCAAAAAAAGAGCTGTGTGTAGTGTGTCAAACCACGTTTTCGGCGCAAAAATTTGAAAAAATTATAAAAAATATTGAAAAAGTCTGTGAAAAAACAGTTGCTGTTTTCAAGACGATTTGTTATACTACTATAGAACGGC